>CAZIVR010000003.1:63656-84807 GCA_964542745.1 uncultured bacterium | reverse complement strand
TCGAAGCTCGCCACCTCCCCGCGCGGGGCGCGGCGTCGCGCGAGTTCGGCGTCGAGCCGCACCAGGATCGAGTCCGAGCGCCAGTCGGGGTGCGCCAGTCGGAGCGAGGCCAGCGCATCGCGCGCGGCGTCGTCCATGCGGATCGCGGCGAGCCCGGCGGCGAGGTTCCGGCGGGCGAGCAGGTCGTCGGGGTTGAGCCCGGTCGCGACCTTGAGCTCGAGCAGGCCGTACTTGGTCTCGATCCCGCCGCGCGCGAGCAGCAGCTCGCCGAGGGTCGCGTGGGCGTGGGGCGCGCCGATGCCGGCGCGGATCGCCTCGAGGAGCAGGCGCCGCGCCGCGAGCGTGTCGGCGCGCTCGTAGAGTGCCGCGCGCACCTCCTCGAAGCGCTGCAGGTGGAGCGCCGGTTCGTCGCGGGCGCCGAACGCCGCCCACGCCGCCTCGGCGGTGGCGCGATCGCCGCTCCACAGCGCCGCCCAGCCCATCCAGTAGAGGTTGTCCTCCCGCGAGCCCCCGGCCGTGATCGCGCGCCGGAACGCGTGGAGCGCCCCCGCGGGCCGGTCGAGCAGCAGCAGGTCGCAGCCGACCTGGAAGAATGGCTCTTCGAGCCCGGGGTACATCGGGCGGAGGGCCGCGCCGTCCCAGTAGAGGAAGCGGCAGGGCCGGTCGGCCGCGGTCGAGTCGGAGAAGCGCGAGTAGAAGTGCGACTCGAGCGACGGATCCCGGTACAGGTTCCGGATCAGCGCGCCGTTCCCCATCTGGAACCCGGCGTAGGGCGGGAGGATCGCGAAGAAGAAGCGCGTGCCGGATGGGGGCGAGGGGTCGAGGGCGCGCAGGCTGCGCGAGATCGAGTCGGCGAGGGCGGCGCCTCGTTCGAAGTAGAACGAGGTGAGGTGCGACGTCCAGCCCCACGCGCGGTTCTCCACCGCGAAGGCGCGCGTGCCGCTGCCCGCGGCGTGCCACCAGAGGAGCCCGGCGACCAGCGCGACGAAGCCGAGCCGGCCGAGCCGCTCGATCCGGCGCGCGAGGAGCGCCAGCGCGAGCGCTGCTCCGGCGGCGGCGAGCGTGTAGTAGTAGCCGCACCAGATGTGCGCCACCGGCCAGGTGACGAGCGTGAAGAGGGCGGTCCACGCCGCCGCGAACCGCAACCCCCCGCCCCGCGCGGCGTCCCCGCCGGTTTCCGCGGCGGGAAGCCCGCTCGCGCCGGCCGCCGTCGCGCGCCCGGCGCCCCACGCCAGCAGGCCCGCGGCCGCCAGCAAGGCCAGCGGCAGCGGTTCGGGAAGGTTTCGCGCGAACGCGGGCAGGAACCCCGGCGGGTGCTCGATGCCGAGCAGGCTCTGGGCGAGGTGGGCGAACGTGGCGGGGAGGCCCGCGGGATCGAAGCGCAGCACCTCCTGCGGCGCGGAACGCGCCCGCACGGCGAAGGTGATTGCGGCCCACGCCGCGGCCACGGCCGCGAAGGGCCAGAGCCGCCGCGGCAGGTCGCGGGCCGGGCGGGCGGCCACCCGGCGATCCCACGCCGCGAGCGCCAGCGGCAGGGCGAGCGCGACCTCCTTGCTCGCGAGCGCCGCGGCGTAGGCCAGCGCCGCCGGCCCGCGGCGGTCGCGGCGCCACAGCGCGAGCGCGGCGAGCGAGAACGCCAGCGCCAGCAGGTCCTGCGCGCACGAGATCCAGGTGAGGTTCACCCGCTGGAGCGGCAGCAGCGCGAAGAACAGGAGCCCGGCGAAGAGGGCGGGACCTGCCACGAACGCCGCGAGCAGGTCGGCGAGCAGGGCGAGCGCAGCGAGGAACACCGCGAAGTTCACGGCGTGGAAGACGAAGGGATCGCCCCCCGCGACCGGGGCGAGCACCGCGAAGTAGACCTGGCGGGACAGCGGCCGGTAGTAGTTGCCGAGGGCGTCCAGCCGGGTCAGGGACTCGCCGAGGGGCCGGGTGCGGGCCTCCTCGAGGAACAGGTAGTCGTCGTTCAGGAACCCGGTGCCGAGCGCACCCCGGTAGAGGGCGAACAGGCCGAGGGTCAGCAGCAGAAACACCCCGAGTCGGGGCCGGTGGGAGGGCCGGAGCACGGGGCGGAATCTAGGCACAGGCCGCCGGATCGGCAACGGGCCGCCCGGAATTCCCCCTTCAAGCGCCCGGCCCCCCCGCCGATAACCCCTCCACGGATGCCGCGCCGCGACCGCACGGGCAGGGAGCGCCTCATGACCAAACTCGAAACCGATCCGACCAACGAACCGCACGAAAAACACACGCATCGTGGGCGGCTCGATCGCCTGACGTGGTGGCTCTGGTCGCTCACCTTCACGGTGGTGGTCGCCCTCGCCGCGGCGGTGCCGCTCCTCTACCTGCCGCTGCTGCGCACCCTGGAGCAGTACGACGGCTCGCGCTCCTCCCCGCCGCCTCTCGAGAGCTACTACGCGGTGATCGGGCTCGCAGGGCTGGTGCTGATCTTCTGCCTCTACGTGACGCTCAAGCAGTCGGAGCTGAACCGCATGCGCCGCGCGCTCGCGGCCGAGGAGGAGGAGAAGGAGGCGGTGCGCGCGCGGCTCTCGGAACTCTCCGCGCTCTTCCAGGTCTCCACGACCCTCAACCTGCAGCTCCGTCTCGGCGTGATCCTCGAGATCATCGTGCGCCGCGTGGTCTCGACGCTGCGCGCCCAGCAGGCCTCGATCATGATCTACAACCCCGAGGACGGCGTGCTCGAAACGCGCGCCTCCTACGGGCTGGAGTCCGAGTTCGCCCGCAACGCGCGCGCGCGCATGGGCGAGGGGATCGCCGGCTGGGTGGCCGAGCGGCAGGAGGCGGTGCTGCTGGCGGGCCGGGCGCCCGAGTCCGAGTTCGGCCAGCACTACAAGCGCAACCGCAACATCACGTCGGCGCTCTCGCTGCCGCTGCGCGTGGGCGACCGCTGCGTGGGCGTGCTCAACGTCAACCGCATCAACCACCCGGAGCCCTTCAAGGACCACCACCGCGACATGCTGCGCATGTTCGCGGAGCACGTGGGGGCGGTCATCGACCGGGCCGAGGCGCTCGAGCGGCTCAACCAGCGCACCCGGCTGCTCGAGGAGGCGAACGTCAAGCTGAGCGAGATGAACCAGCTCAAGGACGTGTTCCTCTCGACCGCGAGCCACGAGCTGAAGACCCCGCTGTCGTCGGTGATCGCCTACGCCGAGCTGCTCGAGGACAACTCGGAGCGGCTCGAGGTGTCCCAGCGCGCCGAGTTCCTCAAGCGCCTGCGCTCCGAGGCGCTGCGGCTGATGGGCCTGATCGAGGACATCCTCGACCTCTCGCGCATCGAGAGCGGCAAGCTGCTGCTCCGCCGCCAGCCGGTGGCCTTGAACGACGTGGTCCGGGATTCGGTCGAGACCGTGCGGCCGGGAGCCGAGAAGCACGGGATCCGGCTCGAGGAGGTCTACACCGAGGACCTGCCGCGCCTGGTGCTGGACGAGGTCAAGATGCGCCAGGTGGTGGTCAACCTCCTCACCAACGCGGTGCGCTTCAGCCCCGAAGGCGGGCGGATCACGGTGCGGAGCTGGCGCGAGGACGACGCCTTCGTGCTCGACGTCGCCGACGAGGGCCCGGGCATTCCCGCCGAGGAGGCGACCCACATCTTCGAACTGTTCGGGCAGGGGACCAGCGGCCGGGCGGTGCGCGACGGGGGGCTCGGCATCGGGCTCCACCTCGTGAAGCGCATCAGCGAGTTGCACGGCGCCCACGTGGGCGTGAACAGCGAGCCCGGCAAGGGCAGCACCTTCTGGGTCCGGCTCCCGGCCTCCCTGGCCGAGGGCTACGAGGCCCCGGGTGCGGAGATGAACGCCGCCGCCTGAGCCCCCCGGGGCTTCCGCCGTGTGCGATACTGCGGCCGCTCCGGACGTCGGTCGCCGGAGCCGGCGGTCCCGGGCCGAGTCGCGCCCCGGTCCCCGCCGCCCGTTCCAGGCCCCGGGAAGCCCCCAGCGCGTGACCCGCGAAGATCCCCCGGCACACCCAGCCTCCTCGTCCGTACCTGTGGCAGCGGCCCCCCCGGGGGACGCCGGCGGCGCGCGCCCGGCCGCGGAGCCCGCGCTGCCGCGCGACGTGCTCGAGCGGGTGCGCACCCGCGATCCGGAGGCGCTCGGGGCCTTTTACGACCGCTACGTGGACCGCGTGTTCGGGCTCGCGCTGCGGCTGCTCGGCGACCGCGCCGCGGCCGAGGACATCACATCGGAGGTCTTCCTCAAAGTGCACCGCGCCGCCCACCAACTGGACGCGAGCCGCGACCCGGCGCCGTGGCTGGCGGCGATCGCCACCAACGCCTGCCGCGACCTGTGGCGCTCGGGCGCCCACCGCATGGGCCGGCGCAGCGACTCGCTCGAGGACACGGCCGGGCTGGCCGAGCGCCTGAGCCGCGGCGACGATGGGCCCGAGCGTGACGCGCTGGCCCGCGAGCGCGCGGCGCTGGTGCAGCGCGCGATCGCCGAGCTCCCCGAGACCCTCCGGGTGGCGGTGGTGCTGCACGACTACGAAGGGCTGGACCACCTCGAGGTGGCGAGGATCACCGGCATCGAGCACGCCGCGGCGCGCAAACGCTACTCGCGCGCGCTCGAGGCGCTGGGCCGGCGGCTGAAGGAGACGCTGGGATGAGCGGGAGCGAGACCCTGGGCGCCGACGAGACGCGGGCGCGCGAGGCGGTGCGCGGCCTGGACCGGCCCGTGCCGGGTGCCGCGTTCCGGGCGCGGCTGCGCGCGGAGTTCGTCGCCGGCTCGATCCGCCCGACGCGCCCGAGGGTCGTGCCGTGGCACTCGCGCCCCGCGACGCTGTGGGGCAGCGCCGCGCTGGCGGCGGCCGCCGCGTTCCTCGTCGTGACCGCGCTCAACCGTCCGCCCTCGTGGTCGGTCGCCTCGGTCACCGGGGAGGGCCTCGTGGTGGTGGACGGCGTGCCGGTTCCCACCGCGCACGCCGCCGACCTCGCGCGGCGCCTCCGGCCCGGCGCGCTGGTCCACACCCCGGCGGGCGTCGAGATCGAGATCGAGAGCCGCGGCGTGATGGCGGTGCAGTTCTCGCCCGCCACGCAGGCCAGCGTGCCCAACGTTCCGGGCCGCTGGTTCGACCGCGCCGCCGCCGCCGAGATCCGCTCGGGCGAACTGCGGGTCGCGACGGGCGCCGGGTTCCGGGGCGCGCGGTTCGACCTCCGCACGCCCGAGGCAAGGATCGAAGTGGCCGGAACCACGTTCGCCGTGATCTGCGAGCCGGCCGGCACCTGCCTGTGCGTCATGGAGGGCGTGGTGAAGATGGGCGCGCGCGCGGGCGGGCCGATGCACGAGGTCACCCCGGGCCGCCGACGCTTCATGTTCGCCGACGGCCGCGAGGACGAGGCGGCCGCCATGCGCGAGACCGAACACGGCCCGCTCGGGGAGATGCGGGCGCGCATGGGCGGGGAGCACGCGGGCGGGCGCTAGGCCGGTTCGCGAACGCCGGGCCGGGGGCGCCGGACCGGGAGCGGCCGCCGCGCGGGGAGCGAGGGGGCGGCCCGCCCCGATCGGGCGATAGACGACGAGCGGCGGAGCCCGGCGCCGCCGTCAGGCGGCGGTGGCCCGCGGGTCGCGCAGCGCCTCGGGGTACTCGCGGGCCTCGAGCGCCCGCACCACGGTCATGTCCTCCGGGATCGGCTGCCACTCGTAGGTCTTTTTCCAGGGCAGCAGGTTCTTCTCCGCGTCGCTCACCACGCGGACCCGGGGCCGCTCGAGGTCGTCGGCGTTGGGCGCGAGGACCACCGCGAGCGTTCCGTCCGAGAGCTCGATCATCTGGCCGGGCGGGTAGAGGCCCACGGTCTGCACCAGCGCCCACAGCATCGCCGCGTCGAAGCGGTGGCGCATGGGCCCGAGCATCATGCCGAGGGCGTTGCTCGGCGTGATCTCCTGTCCGCGGCGGCTACGGTGGGTCTGGAGGCTCACGTAGCAGTCGGCCACCGACACCACCCGCGAGAGCACGCCGGGCGTCCAGCGCCCCGGCTCGGCGGGCCTTCCGGTCGGATCCTGCGGCAGGTGGTGTTCGAGCGCCACCCGCATGCAGCGCAGCGTCGTGGCGTTCATGGTGGTGGTGCGGGCGAGCAGCTTGGCGCCCTCGACGGCGTGGCGCTCGGCCGCGGCGCGCTCGTCGTCGGTGAACTCGTCGATCGGGTGCTTGATCCGGTGCATCACGGCGGCCTTGCCGACGTCGTGGAGCAGCGCGGCCACGCCGAGGTCGGCGAGGCTGCGGCGGTCCAGCTCGAGGAAGTAGCCCATGCTCACCGCCACGATGCAGACGTTCACCGAGTGGGCGTACGTGTACTCGTCGTGCTGGCGCAGCACGGCGAGCCCCACCACCACCGGCTCCTTGTTGAAGGCGCCGTCCACGAGCGGCTGGACGACGCGCTTGGCGTGCTTGAGGTGGAAGCCCTCGTGCAGGGAGGTGGTGGCCATCAGCGAACGCGCGCCCTGCATGGCCACCGAGTAGTTCTTGCGCACCGCGCCGTCCGGCACGCCGGGGCGCTCCTCGGGCTCCTCCTTCGGCTCGTCCTCCTTCGCGTCGGAGTCGTCCGACCAGGCGTCCTCGAATTCGTCGTCGCCCTCGTCGTCGTCGCCGCCCGGAAGTCCGAAGTCGGGCTCGGGAGCCTCGGCGGAGGCGTGGACGGCGGGCAGGATGTGGTCCACGTGGCCCGCGAGGCAGGCCTCGAGCAGGCTGGTGCCGTGGTAGACGTCGGGCTGCATGAACAGGTTGAAGAAGCGCTCCAGCTCCTCCTCGGTGAGCCCCTGCTCGATCTTGAGGCCGGCGATCTTGCGGCGCCCGAACTCCTCGTGCACCGATTGGTGGAAGCGCATGTTCCCGGTGCGCACCGGGAGCCGGAACCCGTTGAGGTAGAGGTCGGTGTCGAGCGCCACCAGCACGACCTCCTGGGTGTCCTCCAGCACCGGCTTCAGGGACTCGTAGAAGCCGCGCATCTGGTCGTTGAAGACCTGGTTGCCCACCTGGTAGGCCCGGCCGATGCGGATCAGGCCCGCGAGGCGCATGACGAGGCGCAGCCCCGCCTCGCGCGCCTTGACGTCCGAGGTGCGGTTCTCGCCGGTGACGCCTTCCCCCGCCGCCGGCGGCGGCGATCCGGGGGCCCCGGGGGGTGTTTCCTCCGACCAGGCTTCCTCGGTCACACCCGCTCCTTTCCGCTCATCGCGACCAGGCAGGCCTCGCGCACCGGCTCGTGCTTGGAACGCAGGCCCGCTTCGAGCGCGTTCGCGGCTTCCTCGGTGCCGATGCGCTGGAGCATGCGCGCGGCGTCGGTGCGCACCGGCGAGGGCGCGGCGAGCCATCCCCCGCGCTCGACCAGCGCCGCGAGCACCGGCACCTCCTTCTCGCCGACCCAGTCCTCGAGCGTGTGCACGTAGGTGCGATGGATCCACTCCGCGACGTACTCGAAGCCGGGGGCGGAGAAGCGTTCCAGCAGCGAGCGCAGCGCGATCGGGTGGCGGTCCCGCGCCAGCATGTTGAGCGTCGCCGAGAGGAGCTGCGGGTCGCGCGTGTCGAGCTGCCCGAGCAGCAGCGGGAGCCGCTGGTCCGCCGGCACGTTGCCGAGGGCCTGCACCATCTGGCGGCGCACGCGTGGTTCGGGGTGCCGTCCCGCGATCTGCAGCAGGTCCACGACCTCCTCGCCGCCGATCTGCCCGAGCACGAAGACCGCGTTTCGCACCACGTACCAGCGCGGGTCGCTGAGTGCCGGGGCGAGCAGCAGCGGATCGTCGTGGCACACGTAGCAGAGCGCGGTGCAGGCGGCCGCGCGCGCGCGGCTGCGGACGCACAGGCTCATGGCGGTCAGGGCGAGGTTCACCGCGGCGGGGCCGAGCCCCACCACCAGCGCCGCGAAACGCGCCTGGTCTTCGGGCTCGGCCTCGTCGAGGTGCTCGGCGATCTCCTCGAGCGGGATCTCCTCCATGGCGAGGGCCAGTTCCTCGCGCACGAATCGCAGGGTCGGGTCGAACTCCTTGAGGAGGATCATCGCGTCGGCGGCCTCGGGCCACGACGTGCGGTGGATCGAGTTCACCACCCAGGTCATCGCCGATCGCGCGGCGATCGCGCGGGTGTCGTCGGCGGGGTCCACCTGGAACAGGTGGCGCAGCATCGCCCTGGCCTCGTCGTGCCACGGGCGCTCGCGCTCCTCGGCCCACGAGCCCATCAGGAACGACTGCGCGATCTCGACCTCGGGGAGCAGCGCACGGTAGGCGCGGACCGGGTCGGCGGGCTGGAGCGGCAGCTCCCAGTCGTCGAAGGTGTCGCGGTGGAGGCCCTGGGCTCCCTTGGCCTGCCCGAGCTCGGCGCGGATCTCCTCGCCGGAGGGCGCCCAGTTGAAGGCCAGCGCGCGGAACGCGTTCCCGAACGGGTTCGAGCCGGAGCGGCGGCGCGAGGAGAGGTAGATGGTCTGCTCGAGCGGGACCGCGTCCACCTTCACGTGGGTGAGGTTGGCCTGCCAGAGGAGCGTGAGCAGGTCGTCCTGCGTGTTGCCGCCGTGCCCGACCTGGCGCACCGCCTCGAAGAGCGCCTCGAAGTTCCCGCGCGGGAGGCCCTGCACGACCTGGAGCGCGCGGATGCCGTCCCGGTAGAACAGGAACGGCAGGATGTCCTCGGGATTCGGCGGCGGCGGGTCCATGCCCGGGGGCGGAACGTAGGGCCGGACGATGACCTCGGTGTCGAGGCGGATCTCGTTGGTGGTGAAGCGCAGGGTGAGGGTGCCGTGCTGGTTCAGGATCTCGTCGAGTCCGGCCGCGACCTGCTCGCGGACCTGGTCCACCAGCGGGTTGTTGTGGCGGTAGAGGCGCGCCAGCTTGACCGCTCGGGCGAAGTTGCGCAGCCAGAAGTACAGGGCCTGCCCGGCGGGCGAGAGGTCCCGGTGACTGTGCGGTCGGTTGTGCAACGGGGTGTCGGGTTTCATGCGCGTCCCTGCCCAGGCGGTTCGCGCGGGTTATCGGCAATCCCCCCAAGGAAATGAAGCCCTTCGCGACCCCCCGCCGGGGGCCGCCCGGGCCGGGGGCGCGCCTTGACGCTCCGAAGCGGCTTCCCGTAGGCTGCCGCCTCTTTGGCACTCCCCACCGGCCGTACCTTTCGAGGTTTCGACTCCCATGAAGCGCACGTTCCAGCCGCGTAACCGGCACCGCAAGAAGACCCACGGGTTCCGCTCCCGCATGAAGACCAAGGGCGGCCGCAAGGTCCTTTCGGCCCGGCGCAAGCAGGGCCGCAAGCGTCTGGCCCCCGGCGCCCCCAAGAAGTAATCGCTGCGGCCCCCGGTTCCATCGGTCGGCCCCGCCGCCCCGCTCGCGGGGTTTCTCCAACCCCTTCCAGAACGCCATCGGATGGTCTCGTTCCTGCCCCCCGTAGCCGCGCCGCCGTTCGCGCGGACGTGGAGTCTCGTGAGCGTCGAACACCCCGAACGCCTCCCGGCCGAAAGCCGGTTGCGGACCTCGGACGAGCACGCCTCGATCAAGGCCGAGGGCACCGCGCTGCGGGGCCGCTGCTGCGTGCTGGTGGTCCTGCCGCGCCCGGCCGAGCCCACCAAGGTGGGTTTCGTGGCGAGCCGGCGGTCGGTGGGCGGAGCCGTCCAGCGCAACCGCGCCCGGCGCCGCCTGCGCGAGATCGTGCGGCGCCGCTGGCCGCGCATCGTCGCGACCGGCTACTGGCTGGAGTTCATCGCCCTGCGGCCCGTGCTGCGAGCCACCCACGAGGCGCTCGCCACCGAAGTGGAACACCTGCTCGCGAGCGCCGGGGCGCTGCGCCCGATCGCGGCGGGCGAGGCCTGATCGTGCGCCCGCTCGCGCTGGGCCTGATCCGCCTCTACCAGCTCTCGCTTTCGCCGTTCTTCCGCGGAGCCTGCCGCCACCATCCCTCGTGTTCCGAGTACGCGCACGAGGCGATCGCGCGCCACGGCGCGCGGGGCGCGTGGCTGGCCGCCAAGCGGCTGCTGCGCTGCCGGCCCTTCGGCACGCACGGCTTCGACCCGGTGCCCTAGGCCATGGATCGCAAGAGCCTGATCGCCGTCGCGCTGTGCGTGCTGTTCCTGATCTTCTACCCGCAGATCCTGAAGGTCGTGGGCTGGGACAAGTACCTCGCGCCGCCGCCGCCCGCGCCGAGCGCGGTGGCCCCGCCCGCCTCCGGCCCCGCGGCCGATTCGGCCGCCGCGACGCGGGTGGTCGCGGAGCCGGCCCCGGCGACCGGCAAGCCGCTCTCGGAGATCGCGAAGCCCGCTCCCGGCGCGGCCGCGCCCGAGCGCGCCGCCGGGGACGCCGCCACGCCTCCGGCCGCGCGGGCCCTGCCGGTGCTGGGGGTGACGCCGGGCGAGGCGCGCTCCGGCGTGATCGAGCGGACCCACGCGATCCAGACCCCGCTTTACCGCGCCACGTTCTCGAGCCGTGGGGCGCGGCTCATCGCCTTCGAGCTGCTGAACTACTCCTCGGCCGGATCGGCGGGCCGCGCCCGCGACGGGGTGGCGGAGCCCGGGGCCTCCAACGTCGTGCTCGCCGGCGGGCCCTCGTTCGCCCTCGACCTCGGCTCCGGGAGCGGGCTCCAGTCGCTCGCCGACGTCGCCTACGCGGTGGAGGAGAGCACCGACGCCGCGGGCGCGGTGCGCCGCCTGAGCTTCGTCGCCGAGGACGGCGGGGGATTCCGGATCCGCCAGACCTGGCGCGTCCGCCCCGACGACTACGCCCTCGACGTCGAGGTCGAGATCCGCGGCGTCCCGGACGGCCTGCGCGTCAGCGACTACACGCTCACGTCGCGCTCGTGGCCGCTCATCACCGAGGCCAACCAGCAGGCCGACGAGACCGCGCTCAAGGCGGCGAGCCTGGTGGGAACCAACATCCACCGCGAGCACCCGAACGCCCTGCAGAAGGGACCCAAGACGTTCGACGGCAACGCCGCGTGGGCGGCGGTGCAGAGCCGCTACTTCCTGGGCGGCGTGGCGCTGCTCGAGGGCGAGGGGCGCGGGGTCGTCGCGGCCTCCGAGAAGCGGGCGCTCACGCCCGCGGAGCTCGCCCGGCTCGCCCCGAACGCGAAGCACGAGCAGCACGTGGTCTCCAGCGGGCTGGTCGTCTCGCTCCCGCGCGGCGAGCAGCCGGTCAACCGGTTCCTCGTCTACTTCGGCCCGTCCGAGTACTTCCGCCTCGCCGCCCTCGGCGTCCGCCTCGAACGCGCCGTGGACATGGGCTGGAACTGGATCCTGCCCTTCAGCAAGGCGCTGCTCCAGGTCCTGAACTGGCTGTTCGGGCTGGTGCGGAACTACGGGCTCGCGATCGTGCTGCTCGCGACGCTGGTGCGCGTGGTGCTGCACCCGCTGAACCTCGTGAGCATGAAGAGCATGCGGGCGATGCAGAAGCTGCAGCCCGAGATGGAGCGCATCAAGGAGAAGTACAAGAGCGATCCGCAGGCCCTGAACCAGGCGACCATGGCGCTCTACAAGGAGCACAAGGTCAACCCGGCCGCCGGCTGCCTGCCGATGCTGCTGCAGATGCCGCTGTTCCTCGCGCTGTACCAGGTGTTGTTCAACGCCATCGAGCTGCGCCGTGCGCCGTTCGTGGCGTGGATGCAGGATCTTTCGGCTCCCGATCTGGCCATCTCGGTCGCGGAGTTCCCGATCCGGATACTGCCGATCCTCATGGCCGGCTCGGGACTTCTCCAGCAGATGGTGACGCCGACGGATCCGCGCCAGCGCACGACCATGTACATGATGAACGTGGTCATGCTGGTGTTCTTCTACAACCTCCCCTCGGGGCTGGTGCTCTACTGGACCGTGATGAACCTGCTGACCGCCCTCCAGCAATGGATGGTGCTGAGGCAGGACGGAGGACCCGTCGTCGCGACACCGGCGCCGGTCCCGGTCAAGGTCTCGGGCAGGCGCCGCTGAGCCGGGGGGCTCGTTTCTCACCGTAGCGACGGAGGACGTGGAAGGGTAGACTCGCCGCAGTCCATCGCGGCCGGAAGCCGCGCGGAAACCGCAGCTCTCGAGGGCCTCCCGCCTCCCCGGGCGGATGGTGGTCCCGCATCTCGTAATCCGCGCCGCCCGCCGCCCACGTTCGGTTCGCTTCACGTCCCGCCGGGGGATCGCTTCGACGATCCACGCCGCGGGAAGCAAGGGGTTCCCCATGGGGCCTGCAGGTTCGACATTCGAAGGCAAGACGCTCGACGAGGCGGTTCGCAAGGGGCTGGAGGCGCTGGGGCTCAGCCGCGCCGAGGCTTCGATCACGGTGGTGGAGGAGGGGTCGGGCGGTTTCCTCGGCTTCGGCGCGCGCCCGTTCAAGGTGCGCGTGATGGCGCGCCCGGGCGGCGCGATCCGCGACCCGGCGAACCGCGAGGATGACGACCGCCGCAGCCGCGACCGCGGCGGGCGGGGCCGCGACCGCGGCGGACGGGGCCGGGATCGGGGTCGCGGCGGCGAGCGCCGCGGCGGACGTCCCGACGAGGGCCGGCGCGAGGAGAGCGGTGCACCGGCGGCCGCCGGCGGCCGGAGCGACCGCGAGGGCCGCGGTGACCGTGGCCGTGGGCGCGGGCGTGGCGACGACCGGCGCCGCGACGAGCGCGAGCAGCCGGCGGTGGCGGGCGGTGGCCGTCCCGGCGGCGAGGAGCGCGGGGAGCGTGGGGAGCGCGAGGGCCGCGGCGACCGCGGCCGGCGTTTCGAGCGCGGCTCGCGGGGCGGGCGTGACGATCGCGGGCGCGCCGACGAGGCGCGGCCGGCGACGGAGCGCGCGCCGATGGCCGGGAACGGACGCGAGCAGCCGGCGCCCCGTCCGGCGATGGCGGCCGACGCCGACCGTGTTTCCCCCTCCGAGGGCGAGGGTGGCCGCCGCCGCCGTCGCCGCCGGGGCCGCCGCGGCGGAGCCGGTCGCGGCGAGGGCACCGGCGAGGGCGCGGTCGGGACGATGCCGCTCGCGGCCGACGCCGTGATGGCCGGACCGGCCCACGCCGACGAGCCGATGGGCTTCGACGACGGCGGGGATTTCGCCGGGGACATGCCGGAGCCGCGCGAGACGGCCGCGGACGAGCCGGCCGCCGCCGAACCGGCCCGCGCTTCCGGGCGGCCGCGCCGCGAGCGTTCGGGCGGGGCGCCGCCGCGCGCCGAGAACCCGGACTCGGGGGAGATGCTGACGGGCGACGCGCTGGCCGCCGAGGGCAAGCGCTGGACCGGGCAGCTGCTCACGATGATGGGGTTCGAGGCCTCGCTGCGCGCCACGGCGGACGGGGACCGGGTCACGGTGGTCGCGACCATCGAGGACGGCGAGAACCTGCTGGCGGGCGAGCGCGACGAGGTGCGGCAGGCGATGCAGCAGATCCTGAACCGCATGATCAATCGCGGGGAGGGCTCGCGCTACCACCTGCAGTTCGAGATCAACGATTTCTGGGAGAAGCGCGAGACGGAGCTGCGCGCGCTGGCCCAGCGGCTCGCGGCCGAGGCCCTCGAGAAGAACGGCGAGGCCCTGACCGACTACCTGAACTCGCAGGAACGCCGCATCATCCACGTCACGCTCCGCGAGGACACCCGGGTGAAGACGTACGCGCTCGGGATCGGGCACATCAAACGCCTCGCGGTCGCCCCCGCGGACTATCCCGGGGGACCGGCGGGCGAGAGCTGACGCGGCGGGATGTCACGGGCGCCGGACTCGCACCCCGAGTCCGGCGCTTTCGTTTGCGGAGCGGGAGGACCTTCCACTCATGCGCGGCATCGAGGACACGATCGCGGCCATCGCCACCGCGCCGGGCGCGGCGGGGCTCGCCGTGGTGCGCGTGAGCGGGCCGCGCGCGCTGGCGGTGGCGGACGCGGTGTTCCGCGGGCGATCGCCGCTCGCCCTGGCCCCGAGCCACACGCTGCACCACGGCTGGGCCGAGTGGCCCGAGGCGCCGGCCGGTGACGGCGCCAACGGGGTGGGCGGCACGCCCGCGGATGATTCCGGCGCGGGCCCGGTGACCGGGCGATCGCTCCGCGACGCCCGGCCTCGGGCGCGCGGGCGGGTGGACGAGGTGGTGGCCGCCCTGTTCCGCGCGCCCCGCTCCTACACCCGCGAGGACGTGGTCGAGCTGTCGTGCCACGGAGGCGGCGGCGCGACGCTGCTGCTCGAGGCGCTGGTCGCCGCGGGGGCGCGCCCGGCGCGCGCCGGGGAGTTCACGCTGCGCGCGTTCCTGAACGGCCGCCTCGACCTGGCGCAGGCCGAGGCCGTGGCCGACGTGATCCACGCCGAGAGCCGGGACGCCCGCTCGCTCGCCCTCGGCCAGCTGGCCGGCGAGCTGTCGCGGCGGCTCGCCGCGGTGCGCGCGCCGCTCGAGGACCTGCTCGCCGAGGTCGAGGCCCGCGTGGACTTCGCCGAGGACGTGGGCGGGATCGAGATCCCGCCGCACGCGGTCGCCGGGATCGAGGCGGCCGACGCCGCGCTCGGCGACCTGCTCGCGGGCGCCGCCTTCGGGCGGGCGATGCGCGAGGGCGTGCGGGTGCCGCTGGTCGGCTCGCCCAACGCCGGCAAGTCGTCGCTCTTCAACGCGCTGGTCGGCGAGGAGCGCGCCCTGGTCGCGGCCGAGCCCGGCACCACGCGCGACCGGGTCAGCGAGCCGGTCGAGGTGGCGGGCGTGCGCGTGGTGCTCTCCGACACGGCCGGGCTGCGGGAGGGCGGCGGCGAGGTCGAGGCGATGGGGGTGGCGCGCGCGCGCGACCTCCTCGACGGCAGCCCGCGCGTGGTGTGGGTGGTGGACGGCTCGCGGCCGCTCGGGGCGGCGGAGCGCGAGATCGCGGCTCGGCTCGCGGCCGGCGCCACGCTCGGGCCGGTGCCGGCCGGGACGCCGGCCGTGGGGTCGGATGGCGCGGCGCGGCGGCTGGAGCCGGCCGCGGATCCGGGCGGCGCGCCAGCGAACGGAGCCGCGGCGGCGAGCGGCCCCGGGTTCGCGGAGCGGCGCGTGCTGGTGGCGCTCAACAAGCGGGACCGGGCGCACGTGGTGCGCGAGTCCGACGTGCTGGAGCTGCTGGCGGGATCCCCGGCGGAGGCCGTCGCGGTTTCCGCGGTGACGGGCGAAGGACTCGGGCCGCTTCGGGAGGCGCTCGGCCGGCTGGCCGGCGCCGGGAGCGACGCCGGAGTCGCGGCGGTCTCGAACGCCCGTCACGTCGAGGCGCTGGGACGCGCGCGCGCCTCACTCGCACGGGCGGCCCGCGAGGCGCGCGCCGGGTCGCCCGGGGAAATCGTGGCGCTCGAACTCAGGGAGTGCCTCGCCGCGATCGGCGAGGTGACCGGGCAGTCGGTGGCCGAAGACCTGCTCGACCGGATCTTCGCCCGCTTCTGCGTGGGCAAGTGAGGCGCGCGATGGAAGGCGACGCCGGCCGCGATCTTCCCGTTTCGGCCGCCGCCGCCGCGCCCGGGGAGCGGAGCTTCGACGTCGTGGTGGTGGGCGCGGGCCACGCGGGCTGCGAGGCCGCCGTCGCCGCCGCGAAGCTCGGGCTCTCGACCGCGCTCCTCACCGTGAACGCCGGGGACTCGGCCAAGATGTCGTGCAATCCCGCGATCGGCGGGATCGCCAAGGGCCACATGGTGCGGGAGATCGACGCGCTGGGCGGCGTCATGGGCCTCGTCACCGACCGCGCCGGGATCCAGTTCAAGATGCTGAACCGGGCACGCGGCCCCGCGGTGTGGTCGCCGCGCGCCCAGTGCGACAAGCCTCGCTACTCGGAAGAGATGGCGCGGCTGCTCGAGGCCACCCGCGGCCTCACCCGGGTGGAGGGCGTGGCGAACCACGTGATGCTCGAGGGCGGCCGGCGCGACGCGGCCGGCGCTCCGCGAGGCGCGAGGGTCGCGGGCATCGCGCTGTCCGACGGCCGCGTGCTGCGCTGCCGGGCCGCGGTGATCACGCCCGGAACCTTCCTCAACGGCCTGATCCACATCGGGGCGAGCCAGGTGCCGGGCGGCCGGATCGGCGAGCACGCGGCGCGCGCCCTGAGCGAGTGCCTCGCCGAGCTCGGTCTCGAGCGCGGGCGCCTGAAGACCGGGACCCCGGCGCGCCTGCACCGCGACTCGGTGGACTTCGACGCGCTGGCGCCCCAGCCCGGGGACGATCCGCCCGAGCCCTTCTCCCACTGGACCGGGCGGCTCGAGCTGGAACAGGCGCTGTGCTGGCTGACCCGCACCGGCCCCGAGACCCACCGCGTGATCCGCGAGCACCTGCACCTCTCGCCGCTCTACTCGGGCGCGATCCGGGGCGTGGGCCCGCGCTACTGCCCGTCCATCGAGGACAAGGTCGTGAAGTTTCCCGAGCGCGACTCGCACCAGGTCTTCCTCGAGCCCGAGGGCCGGGACGTGCCCGAGATCTACGTGAACGGCCTCTCCTCGAGCCTGCCGGCCGAGGTGCAGCTCGAGTTCCTCCGCACCCTCCCCGGGCTCTCGCGCGCCGAGATGCTCCGGCCCGGCTACGCGGTGGAGTACGACTTCGTGTTGCCGCACCAGCTTGACGCCACGCTCCAGGTGAAGCGCGTGCCCGGGTTGTTCCTCGCGGGGCAGATCTGCGGGACCTCGGGCTACGAGGAGGCCGCGGCGCAGGGATTCGTGGCCGGGGTCAACGCGGCCCACGCGGTGCTCGGCCGGGAGCCGTTCGTGCTGCGCCGGGACCAGGCGTACGTGGGCGTGCTGGTGGACGATCTCGTCACGCGCGAGCACCGCGAGCCCTATCGCATGTTCACCTCCGCGGCCGAGCACCGGCTCTTGCTGCGCGCCGACAACGCCGACGAGCGGCTCGCCGAGATCGGCTTCCGGATCGGGCTGCTCGATGCGCCACAGGTCGAGCGCGTGCGGGAAAAGCTCGCGGCCATCGAGGAGGAGGAGCGGCGCCTCGCGCGCGTCACGGTGACGGCGCCCGCCGCGCCGGTCGGCTCGCGCGAGGAGGAGGGCGCGGGCGGGCCGGGCGCGCGGCGCATGCGGGCGCTCGACGCGATCGCGCGGCCCGGCTCCGGCTACGACGCGCTCGGCGCGCTCGGCGTGGAGCCCGCGCTGCCCCGCGCGTGGGGCGCCTGCCTCGAGGTGCGGGCGCGCTATCGCGGCTACATCGAGCGCCAGCGGCGGGCCGCCGAGCGGGCCGCGACGCTCGATCTCACCGCGCTGCCCGGTTCGCTCTGGGACCGGGAGCTGCGCGGCGTCTCGCGGGAGGCCCTGGAGAAGCTGCGCGCCTGGCGCCCCTCGACGCTCGGGCAGGCCTCGCGCATCGCCGGTGTGTCTCCCTCGGACGTGGCGGTGCTGATGGTGCACCTCAAGCGCGCGAATGGGGCGCCGCCCGCAAGCGGGCGGGCGGAAGCGGCCGAGGCTGCGGCGGAGCGGGACTAGCGGGCGTTCGAGGCGGCCCACGTGCGAGCCGTGATAGTTTCCGCGCGTGCCGAGACCCGAGAAGCGATCACGCCCGAAATCCCGCCGCCCTTCCGACGCGCGTGGTCCAAAGCGGAGTGGTGAGGGTCGCGGCGGCTTCGCGGGATCCGGAGCCTCGCGCGGCGGGGCGCGACCTTTCGGGGGCCCTCGCGGCGGGAAGTCGCGCTCGGGGGCCCCGCGCGATGCGGCCTCGCGGCCGGATTCCCCGCGTTCCGGCGCGACGACCGCGGGTGCTGCGGGAGCGGGCGCGCCGCGCGCCGGCCGATCCGGGCGGGCCGGGGAGTCGAGGCGCGGCCCCAGGCCCGGCGCTTCGGGCTCGGGTAGCGCGCGGCGGCCCGAGAATCGCGGCCGGAGATTGTGGACGCCACCCGCATCCGCTGAAGGCGACCGGCGCTGGCCCGACGTGGACCGGGTGCTCGCGCGCCAGCCATGGGCGGAGCTCCGCCGGGTACTCGCCGTCAACGAGATTCCCGACCGTGAAGCGACCCTGCGCCGGCTCAAGCGATACGTCGAGATTCTTGTCCAGTGGAACCGCAGTGTTTCCAACTTGATATCGAAGAATGACGAAGAGCGGATCGTGGTGGCCCACGTCCTGCCCTCCATCGAGCATTGCGGCTGGATGAGAGGCTGGAATCTCGCCAAGTGGTGCGATCTCGGCTCCGGAGGAGGCTTTCCTGCGATTCCGCTCGCGATCTGCGGCGTCGGCGAGGCCTGGGACCTTGTCGAGTCGCGCAGGACCAAGACGCTCTTCCTGCAGCGCGCGGTCGGCGAGTTGAAGCTGAAGAACGTCCGGGTGCTCGCCTCGCGAATCGAGGACCTGATCGGCGACCGGAGGGACCCGCTCGCGGCCGCGTCGGCCGCAGAGAGCGGGAACGAGGCCGCGGAGGGCGGGCACGAGGCCGCGGACGGCGGGCACGACGCCGCGGACGGCGGGCGCGACGCCGTGGAGGAGCCGCGGTGGGGTTCGGAGCATGATGCGCCCAGGTTCTCGCTGAGTCCCCCTTACGACGGCTTCACCTCCCGGGCGACCCTGTCGCTCGGGCCGACCCTCGCGTACGCGGCCGCCATAGTCCGGGGTGGGGGCGGTGCCTTCCTGTGGAAGGGGTCGAAGTTTGCTGAAGAGGCGGCGAGCAGCCCCGAATGGCGGGATGCGTGGGAGGAAGTCGAGTCCAGGCCGCTCTCGATCGAGCATTCTGTCGTTGTCAGTCTGCGACGGATCAACAAGTAACTGATTTTCAGCTGGCAACGTTTCACGTGGAACATTCAGCTTGTTCGCTCGGCGCGGGCGCTGCTACATTGCGATCCGTTCGAACGACGATAGTCCCCCGCAACACGGTGGGCAGGAAGTCCGCCCCCTCGAGCTCAGGGAATGGGAAAAGTCATCTCGATCGCCAGCCAGAAGGGCGGCGTCGGCAAGACAACCACCGCGATCAACCTCGGGGCATGCCTGGCTCAGGAAAGCCGGCGCGTGCTCATCGTGGACATTGACCCTCAGGGCAATGCTTCCAGCGGGCTAGGCATCAACGGCAACGATGCCAGGTACTCGACCTACGAGGTGTTGATCGGAGAGGTCGGTATCCGGGAGGCGATCACTTCGACCGCGCTCGCCTCGCTGGACCTGCTTCCGGCCGGCCAGCGCCTCTCGGGTGGCGAGGTGGAGCTGGTGGGCATGATGGCCCGCGAGACCCGCCTCAAGTCGGCGTTGGCAGAGATCCGCGACTCCTACGACTACGTGTTGGTGGACAGTCCCCCGTCGCTCGGGCTGCTGACGATCAATTCGCTCACGGCGTCGGATTCGGTCCTGATTCCACTCCAGTGCGAGTATCTTGCCCTCGAGGGCCTGACCCAGCTGATCTCGGCGATACGGCTGGTCCAGGACCACCTGAATCCGTCATTGCGAATCGAGGGCGTCTTGCTCACCATGTTCGACGCTCGCCTCAACCTGTCCCAACAGGTCGCGGACGAGGCCAGGAAGTTCTTCGCGGAGCGCGTCTACCAGACCGTTATTCCGCGGAACGTCAAGCTCAGCGAGGCCCCTTCGTTCGGAAAGCCCATCGTGCTCTACGACCCGCACAGCACGGGGGCGGAGAGCTACCGGGAATTGGCTCGGGAGGTACTGGAACATGCATAGAAAGGCTCTCGGACGTGGGCTGGAAGCCCTGATCTCGCCCTCCACCGCAGCGACTGCCAGCTCCGGGGTGGTCGAGCCGCCCGTCGGTGGCGCCCGCAACATTCAGATCGCGGACATCGAGCCGAATCCGTTCCAGCCTCGAACCCGCTTCGATCACGACGCGATTGCCGAGCTGGCCGCCTCGATCCGAGCCACGGGCGTGCTCCAGCCCGTGCTCGTGAGGCGCAAGCAGGATGGCAGCTACCAACTCGTCGCCGGCGAGCGCCGGTTGCGCGCGGCGGGTGTCGCGGGCCTCGTCGAGATCCCGGCCATCGTTCGCGACGTGGACGACCGCCAGATGATGGAACTCGCCCTCATCGAGAACGTCCAGCGTGAGAACCTCAATCCCATGGACGAGGCGCACGCCTACCAGGCGCTCGTCGAGAAGCTCGGGCTGACGCACGACCAGATCTCGGAGAGAGTCGGGAAGCAGCGCACGACGATCTCGAATTCGTTGCGGCTTCTTGCGCTTCCGCCGGAAGTGCGCGAGATGGTTTCACGTGAAACACTGTCTGCCGGACATGCGCGCGCCCTGCTCGCGCTCGAGAGCCCGGGGGAGATCCTCTCCGCTGCGAGGTACGCGCACGCGAAGGGGTTTTCGGTTCGGAGGACGGAGGCATTCGTCCGACGCAAGCTGCGCCGGCAGCACACGCGTCCGAGGGCGTCCAAGCTCGAGGGTCTCGGCGAGTGGGAGAACAAGCTCAAGCAGCGCTTCTCGACCCACGTCGCGATCCTCCCCGGCCGCAAGGGAGGTAAGGTCGAGTTCGAGTTCTACGGTCAGGAAGACCTCGAGCGACTGCTCGAGGCGTGGGGCGTGATGTAGGGAGCGGCCCGAGCCAGGAGGGCACGACAGTGATGAAGTTCAGGTCTCGATCGGCACCGGCGGAGACGCCGGAAGCCCCCAACACGGTGATCGGCGTTGGCGCCAGTCTGCGCGGAACGCTGATGGTGTCTGGAACGCTCAGAATCGAGGGTGAGTTCGAAGGGGACATCCTTCATTGCGAGCGCCTCGAAATCGGCGAACATGGTGTTATGAGATCAGATATAGAGGTTAAGGAGGCCGTGATCTCGGGGCGCGTCATGGGAAATGTCCGCGCGCTGCGCTCGATCGAGATGAAGTCGGGAGCCCGGATCGAGGGCGACGTTTCCGCCATGAGCGTGGTCATGGAGCCCGGCGTGTTCTTCACCGGACGATGCACCATGCTCGAGAGCGGCAGCGAAAGCGTCGAACTGGGCGCGGAAGCCAACCGTTCCCGGGAGCCCGCGCGGGTCTAGGTGACGCGAGGCCTCGCGAAGGAATCCGCGCGCCCAATCTCTCGCAGGCGCCGTCCGCCACGCTCGAGCGACCGCCGAGGTCGCTTCCGCGAGATCGTCCTCGTGGCCGTTCTCGCCGCATGGAGCCCGACCGTCGCGCCCGACGCCCGGGCCAGCGGGACGACTTCGGGCAAGGCCGCCGCACACTTCCCCTTCGGTGCGCCCGCCACGCGGGAGTCATTCACCACGCGGGCGACATCCCCCGCGTCAGCCACGCCCGCCACGCCTTCCGCGTTCGCAGCGCTCGTGGCGCCGGCCACGCCGGCCCCCCCGGCCACATCACCCTGGCCTTCCACACTTACGG
>CAZIVR010000003.1:61185-63556 GCA_964542745.1 uncultured bacterium | reverse complement strand
GCGCCGGCCACGCCGGCCCCCCCGGCCACATCACCCTGGCCTTCCACACTTACGGCTTCCGGTCGGATCCGCGCGGCGCGCGCTCCGGAGCGGGCTCCGCGCGCGACGGGAGTCCGAGTCCACCCCGTGCTCCCCGTGGATGTCCTCCGGATTCCCTTCGAGAACATCGAAGGCGCACTCTTCCTCGAAACGACGCTTCGTGATTTCCGCCAGCGCGATACCACGGGGTTGCTGATCTTCGACACCGGCGCCGGGTACGTGGCGCTGGATCGCCGCCTGGCACAGGCGATGGGCCTCGCCGACTCGAACACCACGATCATGGGGTTCGCGCCCCGGCCGCTCCCGCGGCTCCGGGCCGGCGACCTCCAGCAGGACGCGGTCGGTCCGATCCTGGCGATCGAGACCGGTGTCATCGAGAGCGCGACCGATCGCGCGGTCTTCGGTCTGCTGGGCCAGCAGCCGCTCGCCTCGTTCGCGGTGCAGGTGGACTACCGCACCGATACGCTGGCCCTGCTCCCGATGCGGCGCGACGGGCTGGTCGCGACGCGGCCGCGCCGCCTCGGCGCGGTGGACATGGCGGCGGCGACCGCCGCCACCGAGATGGCGATGCGCGCCTCGCGCGATCAACTCGGGAGCCTGCTCGCGCCCGGCGCGATCGGGCTGCCCTTCGAGCTCGAGGGCGACGGCAAGATCCTGATCCACGCGGCCCTCTCCGGGAGCGCGGGGGCCCGCGCCGAGTCCTCCCTGACGCTCATCCTCGATACCGGCGCGACCAAGACCGTGCTGTTCGAATCGGCCTTTCTCCGAGCGCGCGCCGACCGGACCTGGAAGGAGCTCCACGGGCTCTCGGCGCCCACGCTCTACGGGCTCGAGGAGACGTACCTCGCGCGCGTGCCGTCGCTCGCGCTCGGGCGGAGCGGCTCGCGGATCGAGGCCACGGACGTGGACGTCGCGGTGATGCGTGGGCCGCTCGAGACGACGCTGGGACAGGCGGTGGGGCGCCGCGTGGACGGGCTCCTCGGCTATTCGTTCCTGCGGCGGTTCCGCGTCACCCTCGACTACCCGCACCGGGTCCTGTGGCTCGAGCCGGTGGACGTGCCGAGGGACCAGCGCCCGAACGAGTACACGCACGTCGGCCTGCAGGTGGAGCGCCGCGACGGAGTGCTTCGCGTGGCGGCGGTCGCCGACCGTTCCCCGGCCGCGTCCGCCGGGATCCGGGCGGGGGACGAATTCGTTTCGATCGAGGGCACCCCCGCGGAGCGGCTCGACGTGGTCGCCCTGACGCGCCGCATGGAAGGGCCCGCGGGCAGCGTGGTCCTGCTGCGCCTGCGCCGCGGTCCGGCCGAGCGGGACTACCGGCTGGTCCGGCGCCGGCTCCTGTGACCGCGGCATCCGGCGGGACCTCGGCGCGCGGCGGCGCCGCGGCCGGCCGCTGGCTGGTGGTGGGGGCGGCGTTCTTCTGGGGCACTTCGGCGACGCTCGCGCGCAGCGTGTTCCGCGACCTGCACGTGCCGGCGCTCACCGTGGTGGAGCTGCGCCTCGGCATCGCCTGCGCGATCCTCGGGGCATGGATGGCGTTCCGGCGGCCGGAATCGCTGCGCGTACGCCGGGAGGACTGGCCGTACTTCGCGATCCTCGGGCTCTTCGGGGTGGCGACCGTGCAGGCCAGCTACTACTACTCCATCTCGGTGCTGGGGGTCGGGCTCGCGATCCTGATCCAGTACGTGGCCCCGACCCTGATCGTGCTGGTGGACATCGTCCGCGGCCGACCGGTCCACCGCATCACGCTCGTCGCCGTGGTGGCGGCGCTCGCCGGCACCGCGCTCCTGGTCGGCAACTCGGGCGCAGGCCCGCGCGCGGCGCCCTGGCAATGGGCCATCGCGTTCAGCTCGGCGGTGTGGTTCGCGTTCTACGTGCTCTATTCCAAGCGCGGGCTCGAGCGCTACCGGCCCGAGACCGTGCTGTTCTACACGTTCGCCCTCGCCGCGACGCTGTGGGCCGTCGTCACCCCTCCGGCCCGGATTCTCGCGGCGGGCTACGACGGCAGGACATGGCTGCTGTTCCTCGCGCTCGGCGTGTTCTCGACGCTGGTCCCCTTCAGCCTGTTCTACGCCGGGCTGCGCCGCATGCGCCCCGCCGAGGCCGGGATCATCGCCACGACCGAACCGGTGATCGCTTCCGTTTCGGCCGCGCTCCTGCTCGGTGAGGGGCTCGTCGCGCTCCAGTGGCTGGGAGCGGCGCTGGTGCTCGCGGCGGCCACGGTCGCCTCGCGCGAGCACGTCGCGCAGGAATCCCGCGGCGCGGCGCGGACCGGCTAGGCGCGCGGTCCCGCCGCCGAACCGACCCAGGGGCACCCGGGCACGAGCACCCG
>CAZIVR010000003.1:0-61085 GCA_964542745.1 uncultured bacterium | reverse complement strand
AGGCGCGCGGTCCCGCCGCCGAACCGACCCAGGGGCACCCGGGCACGAGCACCCGGCGAGCACCCGTCGAGTGCCCGTCGAGTGCCCGCGACGGACCCGGCTTAGCTGGCTGCGGCGAATTCCTCCGGCGGGGCGGCGTGCAGCGAGCGCAGCCGTGTGCCCACCGCGGCGAGCCGTGCGGGGCTCACGGTCTCGACCGCGTAGCGCTCGTCCCAGACCAGGTTGCCGCGCAGCCACACGCGAAGCTCGGGGAATCGCGCCAGCAGGTCCACGCCGGTCCGGCCCTTCAGCTCGCGCACCGCGCTCGCCACGCTCTGCGAAGGCTTGAGCCCGAACAGCACGTGCACGTGATCGGCGCCCGCGGCCACCTCGAGGAGCGTCATGTCGCGCTCCGTGGCGCACTGCTGGACCAGCCGCTGCAGCGCCTGCACGTGCCGGTCGCGCAGCACCGGCCGTCGCCCGCGCGTGCTCCACGTGACGAGGTAATGAAGCCGGCTTCGGTAGACCGGCTCCCACCGTCCTCGCAACGCCGCCTCGATCTCGGGAGCCAGTTCGCGTTCCATGGCACTTCCTCCTGCGGGGATGAGTGTACGTATGTGCACTAGCGGGTCCTCAAAAACGGGAGCGGTGGGGGCTCCCGGTCTTGAGTGCTGCGACGTCTTCGATGGTTCCCGGACGGACGCGATGCGCCGCGGGCCGCCCGGCTACTTGCCGACGGTTCGGATCACTCCACGGACGATGCCGATGATTCGGAACGAAACCTCGGGGGTGACGACGATGGGCGCGTACTTCGCGTTGGCCGCCACCAGCTCGATGGTGCCCTTGCGAGGCTGGTAGCGCTTGACGGTCGCTTCGTCGTTGAGGAGCGCGACCACGATCTCGCCGGCGTTGGCGCGGTCCTGCTGCGAGACGATCACGTAGTCGCCCTCGAGGATGCCGGCGTCCACCATGCTGTCGCCGCGAACGCGGAGCGCGAACAGGCCCTTCGGATCGCCGAACATCCGGCTCGCGTCCAGCGAACCCTCGAAGCTCTCTTCGGCGAGGATCGGCTGGCCGGCCGCGACGCGCCCGAGGATCGGAATCGCCGAGGGCCTGGCGCGGGACGCGAACGCGTCGCCGACGCCCTCGATGCCGCGCGAGATCTTTCCGCTTCGCTTGAGGTGGCCCGCCTTCTCGAGCACGTTCAGGTAGTAGCGCACCCCGTTCGTGGACGAGATCCCGAACGCCTTGCCGATCTCTCGGATCGTCGGCGGATAGCCGCGCTCTTCCTTGAAAGTGTGGATGAAGGCGAGGATCTCCCTCGCTCGCTCGTTCAACATGGTGGGCTGTCCTTTCTCGGTTCCGTGGGGAACCTGGCACGCGCGTACAGTAGTGCACGTGCGTGCACCGCGTCAACAGGGAAATCCTGGCGACCTTTCACCGGCCGGGCGCGGGCGGGGACCGCGGCGTGAATCGCGCCTCGCTCGCCAGTCACGGCGATGACGCGGGCGACCACGCCGAGGACGCGCCGTCGGCGCGAACGTCCGTCCCGGCGGCCGGCCCCGAATCGCCGAGCGCCATGCGGGAGAGGCGATTGGCGGGCCGCCCCGGGGAAGCCGCGAAGGTGGCCCCGCCCTTGCGGATGGGTCCCTTCGAGGCCGCAAGGTCTCGACCACGACAGGCAAGGAGCGCGAGGACCCGCAGGCGGAGGTTGGCCGCAAACGGGGGCCGGTCGGCCGAAGCAGGCGGCCTCCGCTCACTTGTCGGTCGGGGGCCGATTCCCGAGCGCCGGGGAGGTTTCAGCAAGGCGTGAAGCGGCAGGCGTTTCCGGCCGATCACCTCTCAGGCCCATGAGTCCGGGCCGCCGTGCGTCACGAGGGAACATCCGTGCCTCCGCAGAATCCCGCCCTCAGGTTCTGGGACCGCCTGCTCCCGCACTTCCGCGAGCGGGACTGGGAGCGTTGCCTGCGGGAGTTGCGCCCGGTCCTCGACGCCGACGAGGACGCGCTCACGCCGAGGCTCCTGTGCGCCGGGCTTCATCTCGCCGCCGCGCAGCCCGTCCTGGCGCTGCTCCAGTACGAGACCCTGCTCCCGCTCGCGGTCGGTCAGGGGGAATTCTTCGCGGCCCTCGCGGTCCAGAAACGCCTCGACCTGCTCCATCCCGCGTCGGTCACGCACGCGCGCCGCTACGAAGTGTTGCGCCGGTGGTTCCTCTCGCTCGGGCGCGGCGCACGGCAGGATCCCGGCGCGCGCCCCGGCGAGCTGTCCGAGGCGACGCTGCTCGGCCTCGACGCCGAGACCTTTTCGCGCGTCATGGAGGGCTGCCGCATCGAGGGTCTCGAGCCGGGATCGCGACGGCCCGGGGACGGGCTCGAATCCAGCCGCATCGTGCTCTACGGACGCGTGAGCTGGGTGCTCCGAAACGGCGAGGGATTCGCGCTGCTCGAGGGGCTCGCGGAGGCCGGGCAGGCCATCGCGGTGGACCCCGAGGTGGGCCGGGACGCCGCGCTCGAACTCTGCGCCGAACTCCCGTCCGAGCTGCTCCACTTCGGACCGCTCGCCCTCGAGGCGCTGCGGCATTCTCCGGCACCCCGCCCCGCGACCGCCCCGCGCGCTCCCGCGGCGGCCCGGCCGCCGGCGGGGCCGGCGCCGCACGAGGAAGCGCCCCGGGCGGCGATCGCGCCTGAGGCCGCCTCCGATCGCGCCGCACACGCGCGCACGAACGTCCCGGCGGCGGGCCCGCCGCGCTCGCCGGGAGCGAGGCCCCGACCCGACCCGCGCTTCGAACCGTTCGTCGCCTCGCTCCCGCCGGCCGAGCGCCGGCGCGAAAGCCGCGTGGCGATCAACCTTTCGAGCGGGATCGCGCGATTCGGCCTCGCCGACACGCGGGTGGCGCCGCTCGGCGGCCGGCTCGCGCGCCTCGACGAGGAGCATCTCGAACTGGTGTTCCCGCGCGCCGAACTTCGCCACCTGAGACCGAGGCTCGAGGGCGGGTTGCTCGGGCTCCAGCTCAACTTCGGTCCGGGGCTCGAACCGTTGCGCTGCTCGGGCCGGGTGAAGTGGACCACGACGCTCGGGACCGATCCCGAGGCGCGCGACCTCCGGATCGAGATCCAGCTGCTGCCGCTGGGAGCGGCGGATCGCGCCCGGCTCGCGGAGGCCGGGAGCCGACTGGCCCGGAGCGCCCCCGGGGCCAGCGAGGCGCGCGCCGCGTAGGGCACCCGCGTGCGCGCGAACGGGCCTCGCCGGCCCGGGGCGCCGCGCGACACGATCGCCCCGCCCGGCCTCCGCGCGCCGCGTAGCGCTCGACACGACGCGACGCGCGGCATACCCTCCCCGTCCCGCCCCCATCGCCGACGCTGACGGCACGCGCCGCGGGCGGGACACCGCCATGTCCATCGCTCCCGCCACCGCTCCCGGCTTCGCCCGCCTGCGCACGTACGCCTCGTTCGTGCGTTTCGAGCACACCCTGTTCTCGCTGCCGCTGATCCTCGCCGGCATTTTCAGCGCGCGCGGGCCCTCGCTGCGGCCGGGGCGCTGGGCCCTGATCGCCCTGGCGGCGGTGGCGGCCCGCACCGCCGCCATGGCGCTCAACCGGCTGATCGACCGCCGCCTCGACGCGCTCAACCCCAGGACCCGCGTGCGCGAGCTGCCGGCGGGCCGCATGCGCACGCCCGAGGCCGTGCTGCTGCTGGCGGCGAGCGTCGCGGCCTACCTCGCCGCGTGCGCCGCGCTCGGGCCCTGGTACCTCAGGGTGTCCCCGCTGCCGCTCGCGGTCTTCGCGCTGTACCCGTACCTCAAGCGCTTCACGCCGCTCTGCCACTTCGGCGTGGGCACGGCCCTCGCCCTCGCGCCACTCGCCGGGTTCGCCGCGGCGCACCCGGGTCTCGAGGACTGGCGCCCGGCGGTGGCCCTCGCTGTCTTCGCGCTGTGCTGGGTGAGCGGCTTCGACATCATCTACGCCACCCTCGACGAGGAGTTCGATCGCGGCCACGGCGTGCACTCGATGGTGGCCTGGCTCGGACGCGCGCGGGCGCTCCGCCTGTCGTGGGCGTTGCACCTGCTGGCCGCGGCGGCGCTCGGGGCCGCGGCACTGCTGCTGCTCGGAACGGCGACCGGGTGGGCCGGCGGGTGGACGATCGCGACCGGGCTCTTGTTCGCGGGCGCGCTCGCGCTGCTCGCGCTCGAGCAGCGCTGGGCCGAGGACGTGAACCTGGCGTTCTTCAAGACCAACGTGTGGGTCGGGTTCGTGGTGCTCGCGCTGGTGCTCGCCGCGCGCATGGCGGCGGGGGGATTCTGATGCCGAAGGCGCGCGGCACGTCCGCCCGCACCCGCGGGCCGTCGACGACCCGGCCCCGAAGCCCGCGCCCCGCCCGCCCGGCGTCGCGCGGCCGCGCAAGGCGCTACCTGATCGCCATGACCGGCGCCTCGGGCGCGATCCACGGCGTGGACTTCGTGCGGCGCTGCCCCGGGGAAAAGTTCCTCGTGCTCTCCGACTGGGCGCGGCAGGTGCTGTTCTCCGAGACCGGGCTCAAGCCCGCGGATCTCGAGCCGCACGTGAAGCGCGTCTTTCCGGACGCGGACCTCGCCGCGCCGTTCGCGTCGGGCAGCAACCGCGTCGCCGCCATGGTCGTGATTCCGTGCAGCGTCTCGACCCTCGCCAAGATCGCGGCGGGGATCGCCGACACGCTGATCACGAGGGCGGCGGCCGTGGCGATCAAGGAACGCATGCGGCTGATCCTGTGCCTGCGCGAGACGCCACTGTCCTCGATCGCGCTCGAAAACGCGCTCAAGCTCTCGCGCGAGGGCGTGGTGATCATGCCGGTGGCGCCGCCCTGGTACCGGAACCCGGCCGACCTCGCGACGCTGGTCGCCGGCTTCACCGACAAGGTGCTCGCGCTGCTCGGGGAGCCCGCGGGCACGTCGTGGCGCGAGGACGAGCTGGAATGACCGAGCCGACCGCCGGCCGCTACCGGCTCGCGGGGCCGCTCGGCGCCGGGGGCATGGGCGTCGTCTACCGCGCGCACGATCCCTCGCTGGATCGCGAGGTGGCGCTCAAGTTCCTCACCGACGACTCGGCGCGCGACGAGACCGCGCGGCTGCGGCTGCTGCGCGAGGCGCGCGCCGCGGCGACCCTGAACCATCCCAACATCCTCACCATCCACGAGGTGGGAGAGGCCGAGGGCCGGCTGTTCATCGCGATGGAGCTGGTGCACGGGCAGTCGCTGCAGCACCGGCTGCGCACCGGGCCGCTCGCTCCCTCGACCGCGCTCGACTACGGCATCCAGATCGCCGACGCGCTCGCCCACGCCCACGAGCGCGGCGTGGTGCACCGGGATCTCAAGAGCGCGAACGTCATGGTGACGCCGGACGGACGGATCAAGGTGCTCGACTTCGGCATCGCGCGCCGCGCGGGCGTGGACGATCCCCCGCGTCCGGAGCGGCCCACCGCGGGCGCGGATCCGGGACCGGCGCCGCCGCTCCCCACGCCGCGTGGCGTCGCGACCGGCAGCGGCCCGGGCCCGACGCTCACCGAGGACGGCATCGTGCTCGGCACGCCGCACTACCTGCCGCCCGAGGTGGTGCGGGGCGCGACCGCCGACGCGACCAGCGACCTGTGGTCGCTCGGGGTCCTGCTCTACGAAATGACGGCGGGCCGCCTGCCGTTCTCGGGGGCTTCGGTCGAGGAACTCACGCGCTCGATCACCCGGGACGACCCCGCTCCGCTGCCCGCCACCGTGCCGCAGGGGCTGCGCTCGGTGATCCTGCGCTGCCTCGCCAAGGATCCCGTGCGGCGCTACCGGCAGGCGAGCGAGGTGCGCGCCGCACTCGAGGTGGTGCGCGACTCGGGCCCCACGGCGCTGCCGGGGCCGTTCGGCTCGCGCGCATTGCCCGGGGGACGCTGGAGCTTCGCGGCCCTGGCCGCGGTGGCGGTCGTGGTGGTGCTGGTGATTCGCTCGGGCGCGCTCGGGCCCCGGGCCGACGCCGGGAACATCCGCTCGCTGGCCGTGTTGCCGCTGGCGAACCTGTCGGGGGATCCCGCGCAGGACTACTTCGCCGACGGCATGACCGAGGAGCTGATCACCCGGCTCGCGAGCATCGAGTCGCTCAAGGTCATTTCGCGGACCTCGGTGATGCAATACCGCGGATCCTCGCGGCCGGTCATGGACATCGCGCGCGAGCTCGGGGTGGACGGCATCGTCGAGGGTTCGGTGATCCGCGCGGGCGACCGCGTCAAGATCACGGCGCAGCTCATCGACCCGGCCGAGGACCGCCACCTGTGGTCGGAGAGCTACGAACGCGACGTGATGGACGTGCTCGCGCTGCAGAGCGAGGTGGCGCAGGACATCGCGGCACGGGTGCGGCTCAACCTGAGCGCGGCCCAGCGCGCCCGCATGGCCGGCCAGCGCATCCGGAACCCGGACGCCTACGAGGCCTACCTCAAGGGCCGCGCGGCGTGGAGCCAGGCCAGCGAGGCGAGCCTGCGCGAGGCGCTGCGCCATTTCGATCGGGCGCTGTCGCTGGATTCGACCGACGCCCGGTCCCAGGCCGGCATGGCCGACGCCTACCTGGTGATGACGCAGGTGCTGGGCGTGATGCCGTTCGCCGAGGGGCTGCCGCGGGTGCGCGAACACGCCGAGCGGGCGCTGGCCCTGGATTCGTCGCTGGCCGAGGCCCAGACCTCGAAGGCGATCGCGCAGATCTGGGTGGACCGGGACTGGCCCGGGGCCGAGGCGTCGCTGCGGCGGGCGTACGAGATCAATCCCGGCTACGCGCCGGCCTACGTGGTGCACGCCACGCTGCTCAACATCCTCGGCCGGCTCGAGGAGTCCATCGCCCGCAACCGACGGGGCGTCGAGTTGGATCCTCATTCGACGATCGCGCGCTACGCGCTCGCCTGGCAGCTGCTGAGCGCCCGGCGGTACGAGGAAGCCCTCGACGAAACCGCCGCGATCCTGCGCATGGATCCCGGCCACCTCGCGGTCAACACCGTGATCTGCCGCCTGCACGAGCTGCGCGGCGAGTACGCGAAGGCGATCGAGATGAGCGCCCGCGATCCCGGGTGGGTGGGCTCGCCGCCCCCGACCGACGCGCTGCGGCGCGGGTTCGCGGCCGGCGGCCCGCGCGGCTACTGGCAGGCCTACGTGGGGGCGACGCTCCGCTCGCCCGGGGCGCGCCGGGCGCTCTCGTGGCTCGCCTACGCGGAGCTGCAGCTCGGCAACCGGGACGAGGCGCTCCGGTGGCTGTGGGAGGCCACCGCGGTCCGCGAGGGAGACCTCCTGTTCCTGCGCCGCTCCCCGCTCTACGAGGCGCTCCACGGCGACCCGCGCTTCGATTCGATCCTGGTGGCGAACCGGCTCGAGCCTCTCGGCCCGGCGCCCGGGAAGCGGGGATCGTGAGCGGCTTCCGCACGCTGTCCGGATTCCTCGACGCGCTCGAGCGTCGCGGCGACCTGAAGCGCGTGACGCGCGAGGTGGACTGGGAGCACGAGGTCACCGAGATCGCCTGCCGCGAGGCGAAGGCGGAGGGCCCGGCGCTGCTGTTCGAAAAGGTGCGCGGCGCCACGTTCCCGCTGGCGGTCAACGTGCTCGCGGCCTCGCGCCGGATCGAATGGGCGCTCGGCCGCACGCCGCGGAGCGTGGGCGCCGAGATCGAGGAGATCTTCCACGCGCTGCCGCCGAAGGCGCTCGGCGACCTGTGGTCGCTGCGCGGATCGGCCGGCCGCATGCTCGCGGCCCGGCCCGAGCGGCTCGACGACTGGCCGGCGTTCCTGCGGGAGCGCGCGCCCGCGCAGGAGCGCTCGCTCGGGGCCGACCTCGGCTCCCTGCCGATCCTCAAGCTGTGGCCCGCCGACGGCGGGCGCTTCGTCACGTTCCCGCTGGTCTTCACCGAGCACCCGGTGACGCGCAAGCGCAACCTCGGCATCTACCGCATCCACGTCTACGACCGGAACACCACCGGCATGCACTGGCAGATCGGCAAGGGCGGCGGCTTCCACTACGCCGCGGCCGAGAAGGCGGGCCGCGGCCTCGACGTGGCGGTGGCGGTGGGCGCCGATCCCGCCACGCTGCTCTCGGCGGTGGCGCCGCTCCCCGAGGGGATCGACGAACTGGCGTTCGCGGGCTTCCTGCGCGGGCGTCCCACCCGGCTCGCGCGGGCGAAGACGCTCGATCTCTGGGTCCCGGCCGACGCCGAGTTCGTCCTCGAGGGCCACGTGCCCGCCGGCGAGCGCCGCACCGAGGGACCCTTCGGCGACCACTTCGGGCACTACTCGCACGCCGCGCCCTTCCCGGTGTTCCACGTGCGCGAGGTCACGCACCGCCGTGCGCCGGTCTTCCAGGCCAGCGTGGTGGGCAAGCCGCCGCAGGAGGATCTGTGGATGGGCGAGGCGGTGCAGGAGATGTTCACCGGCGTGCTCAAGGTGATCCACCCCGAGATCACGGACCTGTGGGCCTACTTCGAGGCCGGTTTCCACAACCTGCTGGTGGTGGCGGTCGAGAACCGTTTCGCGCGGGAGGGCCGGAAGACCGCGCTCGGCCTGATGGGCACCGGCCAGCTCTCGCTCACCAAGTGCATCGTGCTGGTGGACGCCGACGTGAACCCGCGCGACCGCCGCGCCGTGTTCGAGGCCATCGCGCGGAATTTCGATCCCGCCGAGGACTTCATGCTCCTCCCCGGGGTGCCGCTCGACACGCTCGACTTCACGAGCTTCACCATGAACCTGGGGAGCAAGATGGTGCTGGACGCGCAGTCGCACCGGCGCGCCGTGGGCTCGGCGGGAGTCGTGCCCGACGCCACGGTGGCGCCCGCGCCCCGCGAGCTTCCCTCGTCGGTTCCCGACCCGCGCGGCTTCTACGACGCGGCGCGCGGCCACCGCCTCGCGTGGGGCGGGATGCTGGTCGTCCAGGTGGCGGGCGACGGCCGCGCCGCGGTCGAGGCGCTGGTGCGGCGCCCCGAGTACGCGGGGCTCCGCCTGGTGGTGGCGGTGAGCGAAGACGTGCCGCTCGACGACGACGCCATGCTGCTGTGGGGCATCTTCACGCGCTTCGACTGCGCGCGCGACATCGTGCCCGCCGCGACCGAAGTGAGAGGCGCCTGGCTCACCGCGCGCGGGCCGCTCGGCGTGGACGCGACGTGGAAGTCCGGCTATCCCGAGCCGGTCGCGAACCTGCCCGAGGTGGTGGCGAAGGTGGACGGCTGGTGGGGGAAGTAGGGGGCGCTCACCGCGCCACGATTCCCCGCCGCACGATCGTCCGCTCGCCCTGCGTGAGCCGCACGAAGTAGAGCCCGGGCCGGAGCGCCCCCTCGGGAGCGATCTCGAGCGACGCCTCGCCCGGCGAGGGCGCTTCGATCCGCCGGTGCGCCAGCCGCCGGCCGCTCACATCGAGCAGTTCGATCGTCGCGGAACGCGAATCGGGAAGCCGGAAGGCGACGCGCGCCCGCGCGCTCGCGGGGTTGGGCGAAAAGCCCTCGAGGGCGAACGACGGCGCGCCGGGCAGCTCGACCCACGTTTCGGCCGAGCGGGTTTCCTCGCCGTCGTGCCAGACCACGAGCCGGTAGCCGTAGCGCGCGCCCGGCGCGACGTCGCGGTCCGTGAACGCGACCGAACCCGCGGCGTCGAGCGTCGCGGTCTCGATCGGCCGCCAGCCGAGGTCCGCGCCGGCCCGCTCGAGCCGGCACACGGCGCCGCCGGCGGCCGGCGCGTCCCAGCGCAGCTCGACGCGATCCGCGTGCACGGCGCTCGAGCGCAGCGAGAGCGCGGTGGCGGTGGGGATGTCGGACCACCACTGGAGCCGCCACACGTCGGGCACATGGGCGCCGACGCCGTACCCGCCGGAGATGAGCATCCGATCCTGGATCGGGTCCATCAGCGCCAGGTGCGAATAGCGCGGGTAGACGGGTCCCCCGGACGGATTCAGCACCCGCCAGGCCGGTGGGCCGCCGAGGGGCAGTTCCCAGACTTCCCCGTAGTTGCCGTTGAGCTCCTCGTACCGCCCACCGTAGAGGATCGCGCGATGGCGATTCGGATCCAGCGTGAACGACAGCGAGTGCCTCGGGCCCGGCAGGGTGCCCGGTACGAGGATCTGGGACCAGGTGGGGGTTCCGGCAAGGCCGAGAGCCCAGAGGTCGTTCCGCGAACCCTGGTTCCAGCCTCCAAAAGTGAGCAGGCGGTCGTTCTGTGGATCGTAGAGCGTCCCGGCCGCGAGCCTTCCCGGCGGCAAGGGCCCGCCGGGCTGGAGCTGGGTCCAACCTGGTGCGCCGAGTGAGAACGCCCAGACGTCGTTGAGCGACCCGGTTCCACTGTTGCCCCCGAAAATCAACATCCGGTCCCGGACCGGGTCGAGCACCGCCCCGTGGAAGTTGCGGCGGCTCGGTGGCCCGGCGAAGTCCAGTTGCGCGACCGTCGGACTCGGCGAGAGCCGGATCTCGTAGAGGTCGTTGAGCCAGGTGGCACCGTTGTAGCCCCCGAAGATCAGGATCCGGTCGCGGATGGGGTCGTACACCGCGCTGTGCCCGAAGCGGCCCGAGATCGTCGCTCCCGACAGGCTCATCTGCACCCAACTCGAGTCGGTCCCCAGTCGCAGCGACTGGAGGTCGCCGAGTGTTTGGACGCTGACTCCTCCCGGATAGTAGGCGCCCCCGAACAGCCAGAATCTCCCGCGTGACGGGTCGAACACTCCGGCGGAGGCGTAGCGCGTCGGGCCGGGGCCGGACGGAGGTGGTGGCGGAGGAGGCGGAGGAGGCGGCGGAGGCGGCGGAGGCGGAGGCGGCGGCGGAGGCGGCGGTGGCGGGTGAAGCAGGGTCCAGGCCGGGGCCGAACTCACCGAGAGCTGCCAGGTGTCGTCGAAGGGAGCCAGCGTGCCGCGAATGCCTCCCATCAGCACCGCGCGGCGCGTGACCGGGTCCATCGCCATTGCGGCGAGCCGTCGGGCGGCCGGCGCCCCGGTCGTGCCGAGATCGGTCCAGGTAAATGCGGCAAGGTCGAGCGCCCAGAGGTTCTGGTCGTAGTCGGTCGAGGAGTGACTCCCCCCGAACACCAGCATGCGCGCGCCGGCCGGGTCGTGGACCGCGCACGGCGAGTCCCGCCGATTGGCGCCCTCGATCGTCTGCCGCAGCGTCCAGCTGGCGGAACCGCCCGGGCTGAAGGACCAGACGTCCTGGTAGTAAACCGTCCCGACGCCGCCGTACATCACCATGCGGTCGCGGGCGTCGTCGTAGATCGCCGCGTGCCCGAGCCTCGCCGCGGGCGCGGATCCCGCGGTCGTCACCATGAACCACGCCGGATTCCCCGCGGAGAGGTCGAGGTACCACGTCTCGTTGCTGAGCCCCGGGGAGCGCCCGCCGAAGACGATCATGCGATTGCGCGAGGCGTTCACCACCGCCGTGTGCCCGTAACGCGCGGCCGGCGCGGGCCCCGAAGGAGACAACAGGGTCCACGCCGGGCTTCCCGAGAGCGAGAGCTCCCAGACATCGTTGAAGGAGCCTGCCGTCCGTCCGCCGAACACGATCATGCGGTCGCCCGCCGGGTCGTAGACCGCGCTGTGCTGGTAGCGGGCGAGCGGCGGCGCGCCCGCCGCCGCCATCGGCGTCCACGCCCCCGAGGCGCCGATCGGGCGCTCCCAAAGATCGCCAAAGAAGGTGCTGGTGGTCTGGTTGTAGCCGCCGAACAGGATGAATCTCTGGCGCACCGGATCGAAGACCATCGAGTGGCCGTAGCGCGCGCCGGCGTCCGCGTGGAGCTCGGGGAGGCCGGAGGAACTGCCGAGCGGGTCGCTCCAACCGGCGAGCGCGCCGGAGGGGGGCATGGGCACGGGCCACCACGCCCCGTCATTCCCGCTGGCGACGGCGCGGAACGGAGCGGCTTCCGGGATCGGTGCCGGGGGCGAGGGCGGAGCGACCCACAGGGTGTCGGCGAGCGCCGGGGCCGAGGGCGAGAGTCCCAGCGCACACGCGAGGATCGCGGCGGCCCGGAAGGCCACCGGGGAATCGTTTCGGCTGGCGCGGATCGGTCGCATGGCGGCTCTCCGATGCGCCGAGAAGCTAGCACCCGGGAGAATCGCGAGGCGAGGGGAATTGTTCGCTCCCCCCGCCTCGCCGCGCGGTCGGCCGCGCGTCCCTCCCGCTACTGCTTATAGAGCGACTTGAGCCTTCCCCAGCTGGTCTTCGTCACGGGCGTCGGGGTCCCGGGAACGAAGGCGAGGTCCACGATCTTGAGCCCGGGCGCCGGCGAGAGGAATGCGGGGTTGGTCTCCACGTACGTGTTCTGGTTGAACTCGTGCACCTGCCCGGTGGTGCCGTCGATCGCGAGCACGCGCCCGGTGTGCGGGCTGATCGTGATGCCGTGCGGGAAGCTCCACGCGGTGCCCGCGAACGTGCCCTGGTGCACGTAGCCCGGATAGCTGTAGCGGTGCACCACGCCGGCGCGGGTATCGGTGACCAGCATTTCGTTGGCCTGCGCGGGATTCCACGTCACGTCGTTGGCCTGGGGGAACGAGCCCGGCAGCGGGATCACGTTCAGCACGTTGCCGTTGGTGGGATCGATCTCGAAGACGAGTCCGGCATTGAACGAGCAGACGTAGAGGTTGCCGTTCGGCCCGAAGGCCATGTCGGAGGGCGACGGCACCGGCGTGAGCATCGCGATGAAGGCGCCGGTGGTCGCGTTGTAGCGGCGCACGGTGTCGGTGAGCATGTCGCCGGCCCACACCTCGCCGTTCGGCGCGTAGATGCCGGCCCACTGCCAGCCGCCCCCGGCGTTGTACGTCTTGATGTAGGCGCCGTTGGCGTCGAACTCCTCGACCCCGCCGCTGTTGTGGCCGAGCAGCACGCGTCCGTTGCTCGGGTGGAGGTGCACCGCCATCTGGCCGAGCGCGCCGATGGTGGGGGTGAAGAGACTCTGGTAGACGCCGGTGGTTCCCGAGTAGTTGTTGAGCAGGTTGCTGGCGTCACTGGTGACGAGCAGATCCCCCGGGCTGAGGCTCGAGGCGGCGGCCGGCACGGCGAAGGCGGCGAGCAGCAGGAACGCGAACAGCGGGCGGCGAAACGGCGTCGCAAGGTGCATGGGGAACTCCGGTGCTCCGGGTGCGCTGCGTGAAAAGCGGGCGGGGCGTGCTACGGCGGCAAGCACTGGCGCGCGAACCCGTGACCCGGGCGGGCGGCCGCCGTAAATCCTAGCACGCGGCGGACCGCTTTCGGCGGGCTAATTCGGGGCTCCCGGCCCGGTCGGGAAGCCGGGAACGGACCCCCTCAGGGCCGGCTCGCGACCCCGTCCACGACGGTCATGATCACCTTCGCCTTGAGCATCTCGGAAGGCGTGGCGGTGGTGAGGTCGCGGTCCCAGACGGTCAGGTCGGCCCGCATCCCGACCGCCAGCCGGCCGACCTCGGCCTCGGCGAAGGCCGCGTAGGCGGCGTCGGCCGTGAAGCCCCGCAGGGCCTCGAGCGGCTCGAGCCGCTCGCCCGGGCGGAACTCCGGGCCGTTCACGACGCCCGGCTCTCGGGTCGTGACGGCCGTGAAGAAGCCGAGCCTCGGGTCGGCCGACTCGACCGGGAAGTCGGAGCCGAGCGCGAGCCGCACGCCGGCTTTCAGCATCTTGCGCCAGGCGTAGGCGCCTTCGAGACGCGCCGCGCCGACGCGCTGCGGCGCCCACGGCATGTCGCTGGTGCAGTGGGTGGGCTGCATCGAGGCGATCACCCCGCCGCGGGCGAAACGCGGGATGTCCTCGGGCGCCACCACCTGCGCGTGTTCGATCCGGAAGCGGCGGCCGCGCAGGCGGTCGGCCCCTCCCGCCGCGCGCTCGTACTCCTCGAGCACGACGCGGTTGCCCCGGTCGCCGATGGCGTGCGTGCACATCGGGTAGCCGGCGGCGAGGCAGGCGCGGGCGATCAGCTCCAGCGTGTCGGGCGACGTGACGAGCAGCCCACGGTTCCCGGGATCGTCGGCGTAGGGCGCGAGCAGCGCGGCGCCGCGCGAACCGAGCGCCCCGTCGGCGTAGGCCTTGACCGCGAACACGCGGAATCTCCCGTCGCCGGCCGAGACCTTCTGCCGGGGCAGCATGCCGGGACGGAGCGCGGTCTCGGCCGAGAGCATCGCGAACACGCGGAGCGGCAGCAGGTTCGAATCGGCGAGCGCGCGGTAGATCTCGACCTCCTCGGCGCCGATCCCGGCGTCGTGCACCGCGGTGAGCCCGAGCGAGCGGCAGTGCGCGGCGGCGCGCACGATCGCCGCGCGCTTCCGCTCGCGCGACGGCGCCGGCACCGCGCGCTCCACCAGCGCCATGGCGTTGTCCACCAGGATGCCGCTCGGCGATCCGTCGGCGAGCCGATGGACGCGCCCGCCCGCGGGCTCGGGCGTCGCGGCCGTCACGCCGGCCAGCTGGAGCGCCCGGGTGTTGGCCCATCCGGCGTGCCCGTCCACGCGGCGCAGCCACACCGGGTGGTCGGGCGCGACGCGGTCGAGCAGCTCGCGCGTGGGGAACCGCTTCTCGTCCCAGTCGTTCTGGTCCCAGCCGCGGCCCAGGATCCACTCGCCGGCGGGAACCAGCTTGGTGGCGGCCGCCACCCGGCCCGCGACCTGCTCGGCCGAGGCCGTGCCCTCGAAGCGCACCCGCTCGAGCGCGAGCCCGAGGCCCAGCACGTGGCCGTGCGCGTCGGTCACGCCCGGCATCGCGAACTTGCCGTCGAGGTCCACCTTGCGCGGCTTGAGGCCGAGGCGGCGCGCCTCGGACTCGACGTGGTAGGTGGATCCGCTGGCGGCGACCCGGCCGTCGTGGAGGAGCAGGGCCTCGGTCCAGCGGGCGAGCGGCGCGCCGGCCGAGTCGTCCACCGCCGCGAGGATCCGGCCGCGGTGCAGCAGCAGCGGCTCGGCCGCGGCGCGGGCGTTGGGTGCGGGCGGCAGGCCGGCGGCGAGCGCGAAGACGAGCGCGGCGGGTCCGATGAAGCGGCGGCGGGGCCTCCAGCGTGCGGTCACTCGAATCCTCCTCGAACCGGGTCCGGGCGGCGAGGACCGGCCCCGCGCGCTTCCGTGTGGCGCGGCAGACTAGAACCCTCCCCCGGCGCTCCGCAACGGCGAAGCCGGGCGCTCGCGGCCCGGCAACGCCTCCGCGGGGGCGCACCCGGCCGCTCTCCGCCCCGCGTCGCCCCGGCCACGGGGCGCCCGCGCGCCCGCGCGCATCCGCTACAATGCCGGGCCGAATTCGACCCCGGAGGACGCGTGACCCAGGAATCCCGCCCCGACCGCATGCGGCGCCTGTTCGGCGCCCCCCGCGCGCTGATCGGCATGCTGCACGCGGGCGCGCTGCCCGGGACCCCCGCCGCGGGCGAGCCGCTCGACGCCCTGGTGGAGCGCGCGGTGGCCGAGGCCCGCGTCTACGCGGAGGCCGGCTTCACGGCGCTCGCGATCGAGAACATGCACGACCGGCCCTACCTGAAGCGCGGCGTGGGGCCCGAGATCGTGGCCGCCATGACCGCGGTGGCGCGCGAGGTGCGGCGCGAAGTCCGGCTCCCGCTCGGCGTGCAGGTGCTGGCCGGAGCCAACCGCGAGGCGCTGGCCGTGGCGCTCGCCGCGGGCGCCGCGTTCGTGCGCGTCGAGGGCTTCGTGTTCGCGCACGTGGCCGACGAGGGCGTGATCGAGGCCGACGCCGGCGACCTGCTCCGCTACCGGCGCGCGATCGCGGCGGAGGGGATCGCGGTGTTCGCCGACGTCAAGAAGAAGCACGCCTCGCACGCCCTCACCGCCGATCTCGACGTGGTCGAGACCGCGCGCGCCGCGGAGTTCTCGCTGGCCGACGGCGTGGTGCTGACCGGCGCCGCGACCGGCCGCGAAGCCGACGCCGGCGAGGTCGCCCGGACCGCGGCCGCGGTCGGGATCCCGGTGCTGGTCGGATCGGGACTCACGCCCGACAACCTCGCCCGCTTCGCCGCGGCGGACGGGTTCATCGTGGGCTCCTCGGTCAAGCAGGGCGGCGTCTGGTCGCGCCCGCTCGACCCCGCCGCGGCGCGCGCGATGGCCCGGGCCTTCGCGGCGCTCGGTCCCGCGGCATGAGCGGGGGCCGCGAGGCGGTTCCCGAGCTGGTCGTCGCCGGGAACCTGCTGGTGGACGACATCGTGTTCCACGACGGCCGCACGCTGATGGGCGAGCCGGGCGGGGGCGCCCTCTACGTGTCGCTGGCCGCGGCGATGTGGGGCGCGCGCGTGGGGCTGGTGAGCGTGCTCGGCGCCGACTACCCCGCGCACGCCGTCGACGCGCTGCGCGCGCGCGGCGTGGACCTGTCGGGCGTGCGCGCGAGCGCCGGGCCCTCGCTCCGCTCGTGGCTCCTCTACGAGCGCCTCGGCCGGCGCATCGTCCACCAGCTGGGCACGCCGGGGCACGCCACCGTCTCGCCCCGGATCGAGGACGTGCCCGCGCCGTTCCTCGAGTCCCCCCTGGTGCACGTGTGCCCGATGCCCTTCGAGTACCAGCGTGGCCTCGTCGTGGAACTGGCCCCGGGAGGCACGGCCGCCCCCGCCCCGGAGCCGGGGGGCCGGGCCGCGCGGGCGATCTCGCTCGACCCGCACGAGACCGTGCGCGAGGACAACCTTCGCCTGTGGGAGCCGCTGCTCGGCCGGCTCGCGTACTTCTTCGTGAGCCACGAGGAACTGCTCCTGAACGGCGCCGCGGCCGATCCGGCCTCGGCGCTCCGGCGGCTCGCCCCGAGGCGGGGCGGGCCCGCGCTCGTGCTCAAGCGCGGCGAGGCGGGCGGGCTGTGCTTCGACGCCGCCGGGGACACGATGCTGCCGTGGGCGCCGCGCGGCACCGCGATCGTGGACGCGACCGGCGCCGGGGACGCGTTCGCGGGCGGCGTGCTCGCGGCCCGGGTGCGCGGAGAGCCCTGGCCGCGCGCGCTCGAGCGTGGCGTGGTGTCCGCCAGCTTCGCGATCGAGGCGTGGGGCCCGCGCGCGCTGATCGCCGCGACCCCGGAAGCCGCGGAGCGGCGGCGGAGGGAGTGGTTCGCGGGCTGAGGCCGCCCCGCGGCTCCCGGGATCAGGCGACCTTGCGGTCCGTGAGTTCCTCGCTGAGCGAGGCGCGCACCGGTTCCTTGAAGGTTCCGGGATCGAGGTTGCGCACGCGTTCGACGAAGCTCTGCGTCACGACGTAGCCGCGCGCCACGAACAGCGTGCCGTTGCGGAGCAGGAGGTCCTCCGCCAGCACCATCCCCACCAGCAGGTCGTAGACGCGGAACTCCTCGACGCGAACGCGAACCTTGTCCTCGGCGTGGATCGCGGCCAGCGCCGCGAGCACGGCGGGGTCGTAGTCGTAGGCGTGGGCGCGCATCGCCGCGATCGCCGCGCGCGGCGAGTTGCCCTTGGCGCCGAGCACGTCGAAGGCCTCCGCGACCTTGAGGATCCGGGCGCCCATTTCCACGGGGGTGGCCGGGGCCGGGGTGGAAGGGGCCGCGGCGCCGGCCGCGGACCGCGAGGGGGGCGCGGCCGCACCGGCGAGGATGCCGCGGACCCCCTCCAGCCGCGGAATGCTGGCGAGAAGCTGCTCCGTGACCCGCGGCACCCGCTCGACCATCTTGCGCTGCGCCTCGTTGAGCGGCCGGCCGTGGTACAGCGCCTCGACCGTCTCCGCGGGCAGGGTCACGCAGCCCAGCTGGGAGAGCATCGCCGCCAGCTCCACCTGCCAGAGGTCCCGCACCTCGAGCTGCTTCGCGAGCGCGGAGACGTGCTCCTTGAGCCGGGTGGCGCGACCGAACGCCGCCGGGCTGGTGAGCGACAGCACCTCGGTGAGCGCGCGGATGCTGCCGTGAAGCGTCTGCTCCAGCAGCACGCGCTCGGCGGTGACCAGCCGGTGCTGCTCGACCGCGGCCTCGACCGCGGCGGTGAGGGCCTTCGGGGGACAGGGCTTGGAAAGGAACCGGAAGATCTGGCCCTCGTTCACCGCGGCGATCGCCGACTGCAGGTCCGACTCGCCGGTGAGCAGCAGGCGGGTGGCCTGCGGGACGAGTTCCCGCACTCTCGCGAGCAGCGCGGCGCCGTTCATTCCCGGCATGCGCATGTCGGAGATGACGGTCGCGACGCCGGGCTCCCGCGCCAGCACCGCCAGCGCGGTCTCACCACCCTCCGCGGTGAGCACCCGGTAGCGGCGGCCGAGGGTGAGCGTCAGCCCCTCGAGCACCGCGGGTTCGTCGTCCACGCAAAGGATCGTGGGGCGTCCGGCGTCGTCCATGGTCAGCGTCTCCTCTGCCCGGCGCGCGGGCGTCCGGTTCGTGGTGGAACGGTGTCTGCGATTCGTTCGAACGGCGTCACGCGGCACGCTCCTCGGGCGGGTCGAGGTCGGCCGCCAGTTCGCGCCACCCTGCGACCGCGTCGCCGAACCCGGCGCCTTCGAGGAACGCGACGTCCAGGGTGTCGCGGGCCGGCCCGCCCTCCAGCGCCGCCTGCCGGTCCTCGACCAGCGCCGCGGCCGCGTGGACGATGGCCAGCGTCTGGTTCGGTGCCGCGCACTCGGCGGGCCGGTGGTGATAGGCCACCGCCTCCACGATCGGGATGCCGATGCCCCACGTGCCGAGCAGGTGGGCGCCGACCTCGGCGTGGGTCGCGCCGATCGACTCGCGCTCGATCTCGTGCGCCGGACGGCCGGTCCTGCGCCACTCCAGCTCGACCGAGCGGAACAGGTCCGGCACGCGCTGGGCGAGCACGATGCGCCCCACGTCGTGGAGCAGCCCGGCGGTGAAGGCGTCTTCGGCGTGGCCCCGACCCGCCGCGAAGCGGCGCGCCAGCGAGGCGGTCTGGAGCGAGCGGCGCTGGAACTCGGGCAGCGGGAACAGGGCGGCGAGCGAGGGATCGAGCGCCTCGAACACCTTGGACGAGAGCGAGAGCCCGCGCATCAGCTCCATGCCGAGCAGCGACACGGCCTGCTCGATCGAGCAGCCCTCGCGCGGCCGGCCGAAGTAGGCCGAGCTCACGAGCTGGAGCACCTTGAGCGACATGGCGGCGTCCTTCTCGACGATCCGCGCGATCTGGGTGATCTCGCAATTCTCGTCGGCGATGGCGTGGGTCAGCTCCCAGTAGGTTTCCGGGGCGGAAGGGAGCCGGCCCATGCCCACCACCAACTTGCGGATGGACGGGTCGAAGAGCAGCGCCTGCAGCCGCGACACGCGATCGATCACGCCCTGCAGCGCCTGGGCGTCGCAGGGCTTGCCGAGGAACTGGTGGGCCACCGGCAGGGACCGCAGCACCGAAGCCATGTCCGCCTGCCCCGAGAGGATGATTCGAACGGTCGCCGGGTAGCGCTCCTTGACCTGCTCCAGCAGCTGCGCGCCGTCCATCACCGGCATGCGCATGTCGGAGACCACGACGTCGAAGGGCTCGGCCTCCATCGCCGCGAGCGCCCGCGCGGCGCCGTCCACCGCCTCCATATGCCAGATTTTGCGCTGCCGGCGCAGCAGATTGAGGATCCCGTCCAGCACGCTCTGCTCGTCGTCCACGAACAGCACGCGGATCATGCGGCCTCCGCGAGGGCTTCCGGATCGGGCGAGCGGATCGGCAGGCGGATGGTGAAGGTCGAACCTTCGCCGACCCGGCTGTCCACCGAGAGCGTCCCGCCGTGCTTGGCGACCACCACGTTGTGGGCGATCGCCAGTCCCTGCCCGGTGCCCTTGCCCACTTCCTTGGTGGTGAAGAACGGCTCGAAGATGCGCTGGCGGATCTCGGGCGGGATGCCGCCACCGGTGTCGGAAATCGCGATCACCGCCTCGTCGCCTTCGGCGCGGGTCTCGACGGTGATCCTCCCCTTCTCGGGGGTGCCCTTCACCAGGTCACCGATGGCGTGCGCGGCGTTCACGATGATGTTGAGGAACACCTGGTTCAGTTCGCCCACGTGGCAGTGGACCTGGGGAAGGTCGCCGAAACGGGTGTCGACCTCCGCCACGTACTTGTACTCGTTGCGGGCCATGGTGAGGGTGGTCGAGAGCGCGTGGTTGAGATCGGCCGGGGTCTTGTCGCGCTGGTCCGGGTGCGCGAACTCCTTCATCGAGCGCACCAGCGTCGAGACCCGGCCCAGTCCGTCGAGCGAGCGCTCGAGCGCCCGGGGCACCTGCTCCATGACGTACTCGAGGTCGGCGGCCTCTTCGGCGGCACGCACCTCGGCCACCGTCGCGGCCAGATGGGGGTGTTCCGCCGCCCGCTGCCCGAGGAGCGCGTACTGCGCCATCAGTCTGGAGAGATCCCCGAAGGCGTCGCGGACGAACTGGACGCTGTCGCCCACGAACTGCACCGGCGTATTGATCTCGTGGGCGACTCCCGAGGCGAGCCGGCCCACCGATTCGAGCTTCTGCGCCTGGGCCAGCTCCCCCTCCAGCTCGTGCTGGCGGCTCACGTCCACCAGCACCCCGCGCAGGCGGGTCTCCCCAAGGTGGTCGAGCCCGCGGAGCAGGCAGCGCACGTGCACCCAGCGGCCCGAGGCGTGGCGCAGGCGGACTTCGAAGTCGCGCTCCTCGCGGTCCGCGATCGCCGCGAGGAACATCTCGCGGGTCTTCTCGACATCCTGCGGGTGCAGGCGGGAGGACCAGAAGTCGGGGGCGAGCCATTCGCCGGGCTCGTGCCCCAGCAGCGTCTCGCACTGCGGGCCGACGTAGGAGATCGCCTCGATCTTTCCGTCCATCTCGAAGGGCACCATCCGAATGGACTCGAGGAACGACCGGAACAGCTCACGGCTCGCGGCCAGCTCGCGGGTGCGCACCTCCACCGTGCGCTCGACCGAGGCGTGGAGCGACTCGAGGCGCGACTGCGCCGCGGACTGGGTGAACATCTCACGATGGACCTGGCGGATCGCCATGATCAGCACCGCGTCCTCGAACAGGAACCAGAATGCGTGCTCGAGGACCCGCCACCCTTCGGGATTCGCGATCCCGTAGACCGACGCCGGCGCGAGCATCCCGCGGACCAGATGGTCGGCGATGGCCACCGCCGTGGCCGTGAACAGCACGCGCTCGTCCCGGTAGAAGGCGAGAAACGCCAGCGAACCGAAGATGTGGAAGTGGGTCTCGATGCGCCCGCCGGAGAGATGGATGAGCAGAGCCGACCAGAGCATCTGCGAGACCGCGACGGCGTGGCGGGTCAGCGCCGTGCCGGGCCGCGCGCGCACCAGGAGGCCCACCGACAGGAGGAGCAGCGCGCCCCCGCAGATCGAGACCCAGGCGTCCGGGCGCAAGGGCGCGATCGTTCCGGGCCCGGCCGCCGGGGAAAGGGCGAGCGCCAGCGCGACCGCGGCGACCCACTGCACGAGCATCAGCCCGGCCATCATCCGGTCGCAGCGGCGCCGGGCCTCGCCGAGTCGGCGGAGGTACAGCTCGCGAGCCGGCCGGCCCCCGGTGGGGAGCTCGCACGAATTTGCGTAGGGCGAAGGGCTGGCCGCTCCGCTCTTCGCGGACGGCGGATGCTCGCTCGAAGCGGGCATGGGTCGACTCCGTTCTGCGGCCCTTCGCGGCTCATCCAGGACGCCGCACGCCCCAAGTATCGGTTGCTCCGGCGGCGGCATGAGCGGGTGTGCCGTGTCTGGAATCCGTACGGGAGGCGGCCCCCGCGCCGCCCGAATTCCGCTAGGATGCCGCGCCCATGGAAGCTCTGGATCTTTCCTCGTTCGTGGCCGCGGCGCTCGCGGCGCACCGCCCGGTGGTGGCGCTCGAAACCACCGTGGTGACGCACGGCCTGCCGCACCCCGAGGGGGCCGAAGTCGCGCGCCGGCTCGAGAACGTGGTGGTGTCGGCCGGCGCGGTGCCCGCCACCATCGGCGTGCTCGACGGGCGGGTGCGCGTCGGGCTCACGCTCGACGAGCTGCACCGGCTCGCACAGGAGTCCGACACCGCCAAGCTCAACCTCAGCAACTTCGCGGCGCAGCTCGCGGCCGGCCGCCCCGGTTCGACCACCGTGGCCGCCACGATGTTCGTGGCCGCGCGCGCCGGGATCGAAGTGTTCGCGACCGGCGGGATCGGCGGCGTGCACCGCGAGGCCGGCGAGAGCTTCGATGTCTCGGCCGACCTGCACGCGCTCGCCCGGTTTCCCGTGGCGGTGGTGTGCGCCGGCGCCAAGGCGGTGCTCGACCTGCCCAAGACCGTGGAGGTGCTCGAATCGCTCGGGGTCCCCGTGTTCGGGTACCGCACCCGCGAGTTCCCCGCGTTCTACCGGCGCACGAGCGGGCTGCCCGTGGACGCGAGCTTCGATTCCGTCGAGGCGCTGGCCGGTGCGGTGCGGGCGCACTTTTCGCTCGGGCTCGGCACCGGCGTGGTGGTGGCGAACCCGATTCCCGAGGAGCACGAGCTGGCGCGCGAGATCTACGAGCCGGCGCTCGCGACCGCGCTCCGGGAGGTGGCCGAGCGGAAGGTGCGCGGCCGCGAGGTGACCCCGTTCCTGCTCGAGCGCATGCGCCAGCTCACCGAGGGCTCGAGCGTGTTCTCGAACGTGGCGCTCCTCGAGGGCAACGCGAGGCTGGCCGCGGAGCTGGCCGGCGCGCTGGCGGGGGCCTGAGACCGGCGGCGCGCCATGGCCCCGGCCCGGGAGCGACGCCTCGATCATCCCCCGGTTCCACGCGCTCGTGGCGCATTGGACCCCGCTCGTCCCGAGCGCGTCGCGAGGCCGCGGCCCCCGCTGCAACCTTTTGGGAGTCTTTTCGGTCCTAGTGGCGTCGTCCCCGGTTCCCGACGCCTGGAGAATTCGATCATGCGCCCCGACCTTGCCCCGGTCCCGCACCGGATAGCCGCGCGCCGCGACGGCCGCGCCATCGCCTTCGCCCCGGTCCGACTTCCCGAGCCGATCCGCACGCTCGCCGCGGCCGGCACCCTCCTCCTCGCGCTCGCCGCGGCCGCGACGGCCGCGCAGGCGCCCGCGAACGGCGCTTCCGCCGTCACTCCGCAGGACTCGAAGCCCCCGGTGCGGGCGGCCCGGCTCGACGGCCCGATCACCGTGGACGGGGTGCTCGACGAGGCGGCCTGGGCCGCGGCGCCCGTGACCGACGCGTTCCACCAGCGCGACCCGATCGAGTGGGCGGCCCCGTCGCAGCGCACCGAAGTGCGGGTGCTCTTCGACGATGCGGCGATCTACGTGGGCGCGCGGCTCTTCGACACCGCGCCCGACTCGGTGCTCGCCCGGCTCGCCCGGCGCGACGTGGACATCTCGGCCGACGGGCTCGTCGTCTTCCTCGATCCGAACCGCGACCGGCGGAGCGGCTGGTACTTCGGCATCAACGCCGCCGGCACGCTCTACGACGGCACGCTCTCCAACGACGGGGCCAGCGACAACTCGTGGGACGGCGTCTGGACCGGCCGCGCGCGCCGCACCGCCGACGGCTGGGTGGCCGAGATGCGGATTCCGTTCTCGCAGATGCGCTTCACCGGCGGGGCGGCGCCCGAGTGGGGCATCAACTTCAAGCGCAACATCCCGCGCGGCAGCGAAGTCATCTACCTCACGCACCAGCCCAAGAGCGGCTCGGGCTTCATCTCGCGCTTCCTCGCGCTCGAAGGCCTGCGCGACCTCCGCTCGCCGCGGGCGGTCGAGCTGCTGCCCTACGCGACCAGCAAGGGCGAGTTCACGCCGACCGTGACGGGCGATCCCTTCAACGACGGCTCGAGGATGACCGGGGACCTGGGGGGCGACCTGCGCATGAGCGTGGGGAGCCGCCTGACCCTGAACGCCACGGTGAATCCGGATTTCGGGCAGGTGGAGGTGGACCCCGCGGTCGTGAACCTGAGCGACGCGGAGACCTACTTCAGCGAGAAGCGCCCCTTCTTCGTGGAGGGCAGCTCCAACTTCCGCTTCGGGAACGAGGGCGCCAACAGCTATTGGAACTTCAACTGGCCCGAGCCGCAGTTCTTCTACAGCCGGCGCATCGGCCGCGGTCCCCAGTGCAGCGCCCCGGACTCGGAGTTCGTCAGCGCGCCGCTCGGCACCACGATCCTCGGCGCCGCCAAGCTCACCGGCAAGCTCGGCCGCTCGACCAACTTCGGCACGCTCCACGCGGTCACCAACCGCGAGGAGGCGCGGCTGTTCGGCAGCGGGGTCGGGAGCCGCGCGCCGGTCGAGCCGCTCAGCTACTACGGGATCGCGCGCGGCCTCCACGAGTTCAAGGACCGCCGCTACGGGCTCGGGCTCCTCGGCTCGGCCGTGGTGCGCGACCTCGACGCGCCGGTGCTCCGCAACCAGCTCAACTCGGAGGCGTTCGTCTCCGGCGTGGACGGATGGGCGTTCGTGGGCCCGGGCAAGAAGTGGGTGGTGTCGGGCTGGGGGGCGATGTCCCACGTGCGGGGGTCGAAGGCGGCGATCTCGTCGCTGCAGAGGAACTCGAACCACTACTTCCAGCGCCCCGACGCGCCCCAGGTCTCGTACGACCCGAACGCCACGTCCCTCACCGGGGCGGGCGGGCGCCTGTGGCTCAACAAGCAGGAAGGCGACGTCTACCTGAACGCCGGGCTCGGGGCGATCCAGCCGGGCTTCGACGTCAACGACCTCGGGTTCCTTCGCGGCACCGACGTCGTGAACGGCCACTTCGCGATCGGCCGCCGGTGGAACAAGCCCACGCGGATTCGCAAGTCCCAGAACGTCCACGGCGCCCTGTTCGGGAGCTGGGACTTCGACGGCAACAGCACCTGGGCCGGGGGATTCCTCGAGGGCTTCACCGAATTCGCCAACAACTACAGCTGGAACTACGAAACCGCCTACAACCCGCGCACGATGAGCGGGCGGGCCACGCGCGGCGGCCCGCTCATGGAGCGGGATCCCGGCTACGAGTTCAGCACCTACTTCGACACCGACGGCAAGCGGCCGCTGTTCTACTACCTCGAGGCGTACACGTACTTCCAGCCCGAGGCCGGCTCGTCCAACCTGAACCTCGAGCCCGGGATCGAGATCAAGCCGGTCTCCAACGTCAGCATCGGCGTCGGGCCCGGCTACTCGCGGAACCGCACCAACGCGGCCTACGTGACCTCGGCGAGCGATCCGCTCGCCACCGCCACCTATGGGCGGCGCTATCTCTTCGCCGACCGTGACCAGACCACGCTCTCGGCCAACGTGAGGCTCAACTGGGCCTTTTCGCCGCGGCTCAGCCTGCAGTTCTTCGGCCAGCCCTACTTCACGAGCGGGTCGCACTCGAACTACAAGGAGCTGGCCCGCGCCCGCAGCAACGAGTTCCTCGTGTACGGCACGGCGGGCTCCACCTTCGATCCGGTCCGTTACGCGGGCGACCCGGACGGCGCCGGGCCCGCGCCCGAGGTCGTGTTCGGCAACCGCGACTTCAACTACCGCTCGATGCGCGGGAACGCCGTGCTGCGCTGGGAGTACCTGCCGGGCTCGACGCTGTTCCTGGTGTGGACCCAGATGCGCGAGGACGACGACGGCTCCGGATCGTTCGCGCTCCGCCGCTCGGCCCGCGCGCTGTTCGAGACCCGGCCCGACAACATCTTCCTGGCCAAGGTGACCTACTACATCGCGCGCTGATCCACGGCGCGAGGCGGGCACCGCGCGCCGGCGGCAAGAGCAACGGGCCCGGGGCTTCGCGCGCCGGGCCCGTTTCCCTTCGCCGCGACCGCTACTTGCGCGCCAGCGCGATCTTCTGCGTCAGCACGCGGCGTTCGCCGCCCGCGCGCAGCCGCAGGAAGTAGACGCCGTTGTTCGCGTAGCTGCCGTCGGACTTCTTGCCGTCCCAGAACCAGCCGTGCGTCCCGGCCTCGCGGTAGCCCTCGAGCAGCGTGCGGATCTTCCGGCCCTGCAGGTCGAAGATCGAAAGCTCGACGTTGGCCGCGCGCGGGAGCGTGAAGTCGATGTTCGTGCATTTCTCCATCGGATTGGGCCACGGCGCCACCAGCTCGAAGGCGAGCGGGAGATTCGGAGAGTGCGGCGGCACGTCCACCGTGTTGCCGTACGTGGTGCTCTCCGAGGTCGTGAAGATGAAGTCGCCGCTGCCGATCGAGACCCCGTCGCCGTTCGCCGAGTTTCCGGCGGCGAAGAAGTACACCTTGCCGCTGTCGCCGGGGGGCGCCTGCCACTTGAGGGTCCAGTTCACCGGCCCGAGCTGGCCCGTGCGGGTCGAACCGTCGGGGTAGATCGGGTGGACCACGTTGCGCGTGTGCATGATGTAGCGGCGGCGGGCATAGGATCCCGAAGAGGGCTTGCGGCTGCGGAAGGTGTCGGGCGGGGCGTTGGTCCCGAGCAGCCAGAGCCCGGCGCTGTCGCCGGTCGTGGCCTGCACCGCGGTGATCTGGAAGCCCCACTTGAGCGGATCGGGAGGCATCACGCTCCAGGTGTGCTGGAGCCGCACGGTGAGGTCGTACTGCTGGTTGGGCTGGTAGGTCGCGGGGACGCCGAGGATCCGCAGCTGCCCGCTCGGGTCGTTCAGCGTGCTGCCCGAGTGGCACACGGTGCAGACGGCCTCGGCCGGCCGGCTCGCGACGGCCTTCGCTCCCGTCCTGCTGTCGGGGGGGCCGGTGGAGAACGCATAGGCGAGCGTGGATCCGCCGGCCAGTATCGCGAGAGCAAACGTGCGAACGAAGATGTGGCGCAAGCTGCGACTCCGCTCGGTGGCCGGGGGAGAGTGGGCTGGGGAAGAACGGCGGAAAGTATAAGGCCGTCCGGGGCGAAATGCAGCAAGGAACCTCACTTGGGCGGGGGGCGGATAGCGGACGAACCGGGCGAATTGCGAAAGTCCCGGTGATCCGGGCCGGTGGAGGGCCGGGGAAAGTGCACGAATGGGCCATCCGGGCCCGTCGCGCCGGCCGGCCGCTCGACCCTCCCGCGGGCGCCGCCCTATACTGCGGCGCCGCTCGACCTTCGACCGACCCGGGACCTCCATGAATCGCGAGCACCTCGCCGCCGTCCGCGTCACCGACCCCGCCGCCCGGCACGCCCAGCAGACCCTTCTCGAGGGGGGGCGCCTCACCCAGGCCGACGGCGTCCGGCTCTTCGACGCCCCGGTGCTCGAACTCGGCCGGCTCGCCAATGCCGTGAGCCGCGACCGCCACGGCGACCGCGTCTTCTTCACGGTCAACCGCCAGCTCAATCCCACCAACGTGTGCGTGCTGAGCTGCAAGTTCTGCGACTACGCCAAGAAGCCGGGCGCCCCCGACGCCTACACCATGACGCGCGAACAGATCGTCGCCCACGTGGACCCCGAGATCACCGAGATCCACATCGTGGGCGGCCTCCACAACAAGTGGCGATTCGACGACTACCTGAACGTGATCCGCTGGGTGAAGGAGAAGAAGCCGTCGCTCAGCGTCAAGGCCTACACCGCCGTCGAGATCGATTTCTTCTGCCGGCTCACGCGCATGCCCGCCGAGTGGGTGCTGGCCGAGCTGAAGCAGGCGGGGCTCGACGCCCTTCCGGGCGGCGGCGCCGAGGTGTTCAGCGAGCGCGTGCGCCGCGAGATCTTCCACCAGAAGATCGGTGCCAGGCGCTGGCTCGAGATCCACGAGGTGGCCCACCGCATGGGCATTCCCTCCAACTGCACGCTCCTCTACGGCCACATCGAGACGCGCGCCGAGCGGGTCCAGCACCTCGTGGACCTGCGCGAGCTCGAGGACCGCGCGCCGGGGTTCTTCGCGTTCATCCCGCTCGCGTTCCAGCCCGGCAACACCGGTCTGGTGCGCCGGCAGGCCTCGGCGATCGAGGACCTGAAGACCATCGCGATCTCGCGGCTGGTGTTCGACAACGTGCCGCACGTGAAGAGCTACTGGGTGATGCTCGGCCAGGACACCGCCGGGCTCGGGCTCAACTTCGGCGCGAGCGACATGGACGGCACGATCGGCGTCGAGAAGATCGCCCACGCCGCGCAGGCCAAGAGCCCGGTCGGCATGGCCGAGGAGGCCATGGTCCAGACCATCCGCGAGGCGGGCAAGATTCCCGTGCAGCGCGACGCGCTCTATCGCGTGGTGAAGGAGTACGGGGCGGAGACCGCCGTGCCGCTCGCCGCCTCCCGCTGAAGCCCCAGGCGGCCCCGTTCCCGTGACCGCGCCCGCCCGGCTCCCCCGCGTCCGCTTCGACCGGCACGAACTGGCCGGGGCCTTCGGCGACATCGGGACCGACCTGCCGCTGATCGTCGGGCTCATCGCCACCTGCGGGCTCGATCCGGCGAGCGTCTGCATCGGGTTCGGCGCGCTCCAGGTCGCGACCGGCCTCGCCTACGGCATCCCCATGCCGGTCCAGCCGCTCAAGGCGATGGCGGCGATCATGCTCGTCCAGAAGCTGCCCCCCGGCGTGCTCGCGGGGGGCGGGCTCGCGATCGGCGCGGTGATGCTGGTGCTTGCCGCCACGCGCTCGCTCGACTGGATCGCGAAGGTGGTGCCGCTCGCGGTGGTGCGCGGCATCCAGCTCGGGCTCGGGCTCACGCTCGCGCGGCTCGCCCTCGGCGACTACGCCGGGAAGGACGGCCCGCGCGGCTACGCGGTGGCCGCGATCGCGCTCGCGTTGCTGCTGTTGCTCCGCCGCCAGCGCCGGGTGCCGGGCCCGCTGGTGGTGATCGCGCTGGGCGTGGCCTACGCGCTGTGGACCGGCCTCGCACCGCCCGCGTCGGGCGCGATCTTCGGTTTCCGGCTGCCGGTGTTCGCGCCGCCGACGTTCGAGGAGATCGGGCGCGGGGCGCTGGTGCTGGCGCTGCCCCAGCTCGCGCTCTCGCTCGGGAACTCGGTGCTGGCCACCAGCCAGGCCACGCGCGATCTCTTCCCCGAACGCGCGGTGGGCGTGAGGCGGATCGGGTTCACCTACGGGCTCATGAACGTGATCGCCCCGCCGTTCGGGGCGCTGCCCGCCTGCCACGGGTGCGGCGGGCTCGCCGGGTTCCACGCGTTCGGGGCGCGCACCGGCGGCGCGCCGGTGATCTACGGCGCGATGTACCTCGCGATCGGATTGTTCCTCGCGCCGGGCTTCGCCACCGTGGTCGGCGTGTTCCCGATGGCGATCCTCGGAACGGTACTGCTGGTGGAAGCCGTGAGCCTGATGACGCTGGTGGGGGACGTGGCCGGGGATCCCTCGGAGCTGTGGATCGCGCTGCTGGTGGCGGCCGCCGTGATCGGGCTCCCGAACGGGTACGTCATCGGGCTCCTGGCGGGAACCGCGATCTGGCATGCGGCCCGGCGCGGATGGCTCCGGACGACCGAGGCGCCCTGACCCGCCGGGCGCCCCACGCCGCGGCGGAAACGCGACTGCACACTTGTGCCCCGAGGTCGCCGGCCCCATAGTTCGCGCATGCCCGGCCACGCGGCGCATCCGGATTCCACCCCTGAGGCCTCGGCGACGCCGCCCGCGCCGCGGCCCGCTCCGGGCCGCCTGCCCGCGCGGCTCGACGGGGCGATCGAAACCCCCTGCCGCTCCGCGCTCAACCGCGTCACCGGGATGGACTTCGAGTGGTCGCTCAATCCCTACACGGGCTGCGCCCACCGCTGCACCTTCTGCTACGTGCGCGGTTTCGAGCGTCGCGCCGACCGGCCGAGCGACGACCGCTACGGCCGCACCATCCGCGTGAAGACCAACGTGGCCGAGGTGCTGCGCTCGGAGCTGGCGCGACCCTCCTGGGCTCGCGGCTACGTGCTGATCGGCGCCGCGACCGATCCCTACCAGCCGATCGAGGGCCGCTACCGCCTCACCCGCGCCTGCCTCGAGGCGCTCGCCGACTTCCGCACGCCGTTCGGGATCATCACGCGGGGCACCCTGGTGGTGCGCGACCTCGACGTGCTGCGCCGGGCCGCGGCGCGCGCGAAGGTCTCGGTGAGCTTCTCGGTGCCGACCCTCGACGACCGGGTCTGGCGGGCGACCGAGCCGGGAACCGCGCATCCCCGCCACCGCCTGCGCGCGCTCGCGCGGCTGGTCGCGGGCGGGATCCGGGCGAGCGTGGCGCTGGCGCCGATCCTGCCCGGGCTCAGCGACTCGCCGGAGGGCCTCGCGGCCGTCGTGCGCGCGGCGCGGGAGGCCGGGGCGTGCTCGCTCTGGTGCGCGCCCCTCAACCTCCGGCCCGGGACGCGCGAGCACTTCCTCGAGGCGCTGGCCCGCGAGTGGCCGGAGGAGCTGCCGCGCTACGAACGCCTGTTCGCGGGGCGCGACTACCTGCCCGCGGAGTACGGGCGCGACCTCGGCGCGCGGGTGAAGGCGCTGGCCCGCGCGCACGGCATCGCCGACCGCCGCGAGCGGCCGCCGGCGCCGCCTCCCGAAGCCGCGCAGATGGAACTGCCGGTCTAGATCGGCTTCGCGCACTCTCCGCGGCCGCTCGACCCGCCGCCCTCGAACCCGATGCCGCTGGCCGCGCGACCCGCTGCCCCAAACGAAGCTCCCCGGGGCCGCGAAGCCCCGGGGAGCCGTTGCTGCTTCCCGATCCGCCGCCGCTAGTCGCGGGCGACCAGCCGCAGGGTCCGCTGCTGCGTGCCCACGGTGAGGCGCGCGAGGTAGACGCCGGGAGCCAGCGACCGCCCGTCGCGACGCAGCGCGAATTCCACGGTGTACTCGCCGGGCGACTCGACGCGGTTCACCAGCGAGCGCACGCGCTCACCGGCCACGCTGTAGATGTCGAGCCGCACGTGCTCGCTCTTCGGGAGCGAGTAGCGAAGCATCGTGGATCCCGAGAACGGATTCCCGCCGGAGATCGCGAACGCCAGCTCGCGCGCCGTGCCTCCCACGCGGGTGCTGCTCAGGAACTGCTCGCGACCGTCCGACATCACCGCGCTCAGCCGGTAGTAGTTGTCCCCGGCGAACGCGCCCGCGTCGTGCAGCTTGAACTCGCCGCCCGACCGCATCGCGATGGGTTCCTCGGTCACCGCGGACCAGCCGCCTTCCGGCGCCGCCGCGCGATAGACCTTCCACGAACGGACCTGGCCGACCGCGTCGGACCACCACGACAGATCCACGCCCGAGCCCCCGGTCTGCGCGTTGAAGCGCGAGACCAGCGCCGCGGTGGCGATGTCGCAGTACACGGTGGTGTTGCAGGTCACCGATCCGTAGCAGCCGGAGGCCGCGACCACCGAGGCGGTGAAGGTCACCAGGTCGGTCGGCGGGGTGCAGTTCGACGGCACGTTGAAGTTCACGAACACGTCGAAGAAGCTCGCCGGCGCGAGCACCGGCGTGGTGCCGCTCACCGGGCCACCCCAGCCCGCGACGTCGGTCACCGAGTAGTTGAACTGCCCCGAGGCCGTGCCGGTGTTGGTGATCCGGAACTTCCGCGTCACCGTGGCGCCCGGCGATCCGGCGGTGTCGAGCGGGCAGCTCACGCTGGCCACGGGTTCGTTGCCGGCGAGCCGCGCCCACCACGAGCTCCACCGGCTCGAGTTGCTGCCGGTGTTGCCGTCGTCGGTGCCGGTGCGCGCCTTGGCGTACTCCTGCAGCGCCCACAGCGTCTGGTCGTTGCACGGATCCACCTGCACCGTGCTGTAGTCGCCCCAGCGGTTGCGGCCCGTCGCCGTGCTGAAGGTCTTGTGGTAGTAGTCCTCGCCCGCCTTGTAGACGATCGGATCGCGCATCGTGCCCGCGGCGTCGGTGCCGTAGCGGAACGCGTAGCCCCCGCCCGGGTACTGGTTGGACGCGAACTGGGTGAAGCCGAGCATCATGTCGTTGTTCGCGTTCACCGACAGCGACGCGTACGCGTGCCACTTCCCACCGTTGGTTGCGGTCGCGGTCGGATCATCCACCCGGCCGCCATCGAGGAACGTGGGGGTCAGCGCCGGTGCGATCTTGGTCCACTGGGCCGCGGTGCGCGTCAGGCCGCCGGCCGGAAGTCCGATGGTCTGCGAGTACCACAGCGCGCCGTTGCGGTAGATCGGCGAGGAACGGACCTGCGCGTCCTGCGACTCCATCTTGCAGGGCGTCGCGCCGCAGGCGCTGGCTCCGGAGATGGGAGCGGCCTGCGGAAGGATGTTCCCGCTCGGCTGGGTCCAGCCACCGCCGGGGCGCACGTTGCTCGCGCCCGCCAGCGTGAAGACCGGAGCCGCCGGCGTGCCCGTGATCACGTCCACCGCGTACGTGGCGCCGGCGCTGCTCAGGTGGGTCACCACGAACAGCGAGTCCTGAGTGGTCGAGTAGGTCACCGCGGGCGAGGAGACGAAGTGGGTGCTGCCGGCACCCGAATTGAGCGTGAAGAGCGACCCGCCGCCGACCCCCACGCGGAGATTCGGGTAGTTGAGCACGAGGCACACGCCGTAGGAGAACGCGCCGGCGGTCGTGTAGCGGTTGATCGAAATCGCGACCCAGTTCTTGTTGAAGCCGATGGTGGGGAAGTCCAGCAGGTAGCTGGTACCGAGCGTTCCCGACAACCCGGAGAACTTGTACAGGTACCACGCTCCGGCGGGGTCGCTGGTCTGGGAAACACCCACCAGCACCGAGCCGTTGGTGAGCGTGGTCTGCATGCAGACGATCCAGCGGTTGTTGTAGGGATCGTAGGTGGTGCGCGGATCGGTAAGGCCGTTGCGCTCAGCGCCGGTGGTCACCGCGGCCCAGAAGGTCGCCGTGCCCATCGTGAGCTGGGTCGCACCGGTGGCCTTGTCGCGGATGCGGTAGTTGTTGTTGAAGCTCTCCATCACCTTGGTGGGGCCGACGCCACCCGCGATGTCGGGCGGGATGATGATGTAGTTCGAGTCGGCCATCGGGATGTCGTCGAGGCCCATGTAGGTCTGGGTCGGCGACGGCGAGGCCACCAGCAGCCGCGGACCGCCGGGCTGCTGCGCGGTCTCGAGACCGGGCAGGAGCGTCGAGCCCTTGGCCTCGGGAGCGTCGGGCTCCGGAGGATCCACGAGACCGCGGTTGAGCTTGCGCATGCGGATCGGCACCGAGGGGCCGGTCTTGCCGGCTTCGATCCTCGCGAGCTCAGCGACGTTGATCACGGCCGAAGCCTCGAGCACGGCGGGCGCCGACTCGGCGAGGATCCCGCTCGGGATGCTCTCGGCGGTCTGGAGCGGCGCCGAGCTCGCGAGCAGGAGCGGGAGCACGGCCAGCGCGATCAGCGAACGGCGGCGCGCGAGCCGCTGAAAGGGACTGCGGGGTGAGGCAGGGTGCATGACGGGACCTCCGGTGCAGGGTGTTCAGCCGAAGATGGACGAAACGGTGCAAGAAGCCGGATCGAGGTCGCCGATGGCAGAAGTCCACGCGGCGCGCGGGGAAACCTCGGGAGTCGGTCGAAAGGGACTCGGCGTGGGGGCGCCGGCGCAGGACCGAAGTTTCCCCGGAAGAGTCGGCAAGGGGTCGGGGGTGGGGGCGCCTTTCTCAGGGGGGAGGCTGCGGCGGCGAGGACATTCCGGGCACCGGCTCCCGGCGGCCGAGAAGCGGACGCGGGCGGACGGCCCGTAGCCCGGTCCGCACCGCAGATTCCCCGTGAGGTCGTGCGGATCCGTGGGGGAACGGTAGACGGGCTTCCTTGCAAAGACAATGACAAAATTCGGCCCATTGCCCGAGGTTTGGCCCACCGAACCCCCGATCCCACGAGTGCGGCCCCGGGCGCCGTCGCGTAGGATGCGGGGCGCCAACCGGATGCCGAATCCGCCCACCCGGCCTCGCCCCCGTCCACGGAGGGACGCCTGCTCGACTCGACCGCCCCGCTCTTCCACAGCGCCAAGTTCACCGACCCCCAGCAGGTGCTCGAGGCGATCTTCGGCTTCCGCGAGTTCCGCCCCGGGCAGCGCCGCATCGTCGACGCGGTGCTGGCGGGGCGCGACTGCATCGGGGTGATGCCCACCGGCGCCGGCAAGTCGCTCACCTTCCAGGTGCCCGCCAAGATCCTGCCGGGCACGGTGCTGGTGATCTCCCCGCTGATCTCGCTCATGAAGGACCAGGTGGACGCGCTCACGCGGTTCGGCTTCCGCGCCGCCGTCTTCAACTCCACGCTCGATTTCGAGGAGAGGAAGCGCCGCCTCGCCGCGCTGCGCCGGGGCGAGTACGAACTCCTCTACCTCGCGCCCGAGGCGCTGGAGGGCGGCCTGCGCGGGCTGATCTCCGGATGCCGGATCTCGCTGGTGGTGGTGGACGAGGCGCACTGCATCAGCCAGTGGGGGCACGACTTCCGTCCCGCCTACCGCCAGCTCGCGGGCCTCAAGGCCGAACTCGGGGACATCCCGGTGCTGGCGCTCACCGCGACCGCGACCCGGCGGGTCGCGGGGGACATCATCCGCCAGCTCGGGATGAAGAAGCCCGACGGCTTCAAGGGCTCGTTCTTCCGCCCCAACCTGCACCTCACCGCGCACAAGAAGGGCGCCGACGCCGAGGGGAAGTCGCGCAACACCCGGCGCGACATCCTCGGGATCGTGCGCCGCCACGCGGGCGAGAGCGGCATCGTCTACTGCCTGAGCCGGCGCTCGGTGGAGGGCCTCACGGAGTGGCTGCGCGAGCACGGGGTGCGGGCACTCGCCTACCACGCCGGACTCCCCGACGAGACGCGCGCCCGCAACCAGGACGCCTTCGCGCGCGACGAGTGCGACGTGGTGGTGGCGACCGTCGCCTTCGGCATGGGGATCGACAAGAGCAACGTGCGCTACGTGGTGCACCGCGACATGCCGAAGAGCGTCGAGGCGTGGTCGCAGGAGATCGGGCGTGCCGGCCGCGACGGGCTCGCCTCCGACTGCGTGCTCTTCTACTCGTGGGCGGACGTGATCGGCTACGACGCGTTCCTCTCGGACATCGCCGACGCCGGTCTGCGCGACGAGACGCGCCGCAAGACCGTGGAGCTGTTCCGGCTGGTGGACCGCGGCGGCTGCCGGCACCAGGCGCTCTCGGGGCACTTCGACGAGGCCATCGAGCCGTGCGGGACCTCGTGCGACACCTGCCGCGGCGTCACGATCGCGGACCTGGTGGCGGCCGGCGCCGGCACGGTCGCGACCGGGAGCCGGCGCGCCGCGCGCGACCGCGACCCGTTCGGCGATCCGGCGGACGCGATCGTGGACCCCGAGCTCTTCGAGCGCCTGCGCGCGCTCCGCAAGCGGATCGCCTCCGCCGAGGGCGTGCCCGCCTACATCGTGTTCGGGGACGCCGTGCTGCGCGGCATGGCTGCGGCGCGGCCCGCCACCCGCGAAGCGCTGCTCGAGATCTCGGGCGTCGGCCCGGCCAAGCTCGCACGCTACGGCGACGCGTTCCTGGGGGAGCTGAGGAAGGAAGGTTAGTCGGCGACGGGGCCCGCGCGCGGCCGCGGGCCGCCCCCGCTCCCCGCTGCGCCGGCACGCCCCACCCGCTTCGGCCACTTCGCGATCACCGCGATCCCGGCGAGCGGCCCGAGCGCCAGCACCGGGAACGCCCAGCGCCAGCCGAGGCCCTCGGCCAGCAGCGGCACGGCCTGGATGGTGGCGAGGGTGAGCAGGAACCCGAGCGAGGTCTGGAGCGTGAGCGCCGTTCCCACCCCGTGGGGCGGGGCGACCTCGGTCACCATCGAGCTGAATTGAGCGGAGTCCGCCACCACGAAGAAGCCCCACACGCCGGCGAGCAGCGCCACCATCCAGATCGGCGCGCCGAAGAGGAACCCGATCGCCACCGAGCAGGCCGCGCTCGCGGCCATCGCGATCGTCACCACGCGCGCGTAACCGATGCGGCCGGCGGCCCAGCCGCCCCACACGCAGCCGAGGCCGCCCGCCGCGAGCGCGCCGAAGGCGATCGCGCCGGCGAGAACCCCCGCCCGCTCGGGGAATCCCTCGCCGGCCGCGCCCGATCCGGCGGCGAGGCTCGCGACCAGGAACGCGGGCAGCCACGTCCACATCGCGTACAGCTCCCACATGTGCCCGAGGTAGCCGCCCACCGCGATGCGGGTTTCGCGGTGACGCGCCACCTCGGCGACCAGCCCCCAGCGGAACGGGCGGCGCGGGAACGGATACGGCCCTTCGCGGTAAAAGGCGCCCACCAGCAGGGCGGCCGCGAGCGCGGAGGCGGAGGTGGCGAGAACCACCGCCTCGAGCGAGGCGCCGCCCAGCGCCCGCACCAGGTAGGGACCGCCCTTGCCGAGCGCGAGCGCGCCGACCAGCGTGCCGATCGCGAGGCCGCGGCGTTCGCGGAACCACGTGGCCACCATCTTCATGGCGGGCGGGTAGACGCCGGCGAGGCAGGCGCCGAGCGCGAAGCGGGCGGCGAGGGCCGCGCCGAAACCCGGTGCCACGAGCAGCGTGGCGTTGGCGAGAGCGGCGAGCAACGCGCAGGAGGCGAACAGCAGCCGCGCCGGGATCAGGTCGGCGAGGTTGAGCACCGCGATCGCCGCGGTTCCCGCCACGAAGCCGAGCTGAACCGCCGAGGTGAGCGCTCCGGTGCCGGTGGCGTCCAGCGACCAGCGCGCGGCGAGCTGGGGCGCCACCGCCGAGGCCGCGAACCACGGCGACATGCCGAGCGGCTCGGCGAGCGCGAGCAGCGCGAGGATGCGCCCGGGCGTGGCGCGCGAGGCGGGGGCAGGCATGGCGGCGCAGGGTAGCACCGCGACTCGCGGCGGCGCCGCGGCCCGCGCCGCGCGGGAATGGAGCACGCTGCCGGCCGCGCCGAGCGGCCTCGACGCTCCCGCGGGCGGCATGTAGATTCCGGGCCGCCATGCACCCCGCCACCCGCCTCACCACCTCGACCGTCGCGGCCCGGATCCCCTACGCCAACGCCGCCCCGTTCTACGCGCTCTGGCACGACGCGCCGTTCGCGGTGCGCAACCTGCCGCCGCGCGACCTCGGCCGCGAGGCCGAAGCCGGCGGCGTGGACCTGGGCCTGATGGCGGTGGGCGACTTCCTGAGGCTGCGCGACCGCTTCGAGTTGCTGGCGCCGATGGGCGTGGCGGCGCGCGGCGCGGTGCAGTCGGTGCTGCTGTTCTCGCGCCGGCCGGTCACCGCGCTGTCGGGCGCGGGCGTGTCGGTCACTCCCGAGACCTCGACCTCGATCCGCCTGCTGCGGCTGCTGCTCGACGCGCGCCGCGGGCTCGAGGGCGTGCGCTACGTGCGCGGGCTCGAGCCCGCCCAGTCGGACGCCCTGCTCGTGATCGGCGACCGCGCGATGCGCCTGCGCAGCCGGCCGCCCGAGGGCTTCCCGCACGTGCTCGACCTCGGGGCGGACTGGCTGGAGTGGACCGGGCTCTCGTTCGTCTACGCGGTGTGGGCGGTGCGGACCGCGCTCGATCCCGCGCTCAAGCGCGAGCTCGCCGGGTTCCTCGAGGCCTCGCTGGCGGCCGGCCTCGCCAACCTGCCGGAAGTGGCCCGCGCCCAAACCGAGCCCGGCTGGCCGCCCGAGGAGACCGAGGCCTACCTGCGCCGCTTCCACTACCGGCTCGGCGCCGAGGACCTGGAGGGCATGGCCCGTTTCGAGGCGCTCCTCCGCGAGCACGGCGGCATCGAGCGCGACTGAGCCCGGCGCGGCCGCCCGCAACCGCGCGCCGCCGGATTTCGTAGCAGCACCCGTCGTTCGAGACCCACCACCGAGCGCGCCCCGGGCGGGGCGTGATGAAGGAGACCCCGAATGTCCACGATGCACGAGATCGACTACGAAATCGTCGGCGAAGACCTTCAGTTCGTGAAGATCGAGCTGGACCCGGGCGAGGCCGCGGTCGCCGAGGCCGGCATGATGATGTACATCGAGGACGAGATTCACATGGACACCGTCTTCGGCGACGGGTCGTCCCAGAACAAGGGCTTCATGGGCGCGCTGATGGGTGCGGGCAAGCGTCTTCTCACCGGCGAGTCGCTCTTCACCACCGTGTTCCACAACGAAGGCCGGCAGAAGCGCAAGGTGGCGTTCGCCGCGCCCTACCCGGGCCGCATCCTCCCGATGCACCTCGCCAAGATGGGCGGCGAGCTGATCTGCCAGAAGGATTCGTTCCTGTGCGCGGCCAAGGGCGTGTCGCTCGGCATCGCCTTCAACAAGCGCTTCGGAGCCGGCCTGTTCGGCGGCGAGGGCTTCATCATGCAGCGCCTCACCGGCGACGGCTGGGTGTTCGTGCACGCCGGGGGCATGCTCGAGGAGCGCACGCTCGCGGCGGGCGAGATGCTGCGCGTGGACACCGGCTGCCTGGTCGCGCTGCTGCCGAGCGTCACCTACGACATCCAGTTCGTGGGCGGGCTCAAGACCGCGCTGTTCGGCGGCGAGGGCCTCTTCTTCGCGACGCTGCGTGGCCCGGGCAAGGTGTGGCTCCAGTCGCTGCCGTTCTCGCGGCTGGCCTCGCGCATCTACGCCGCCGCGCCGCAGACCGGAGGCCGCCGGGTCGGCGAGGGTTCGATCCTCGGCGGGCTCGGCAACCTGCTGGACGGCGACGGCCAGTAGGGCTCGCGCGGGCTCCACGGGATCCACGGACGCCGCCCGGCTTCGCGCCGGGCGGCGTCGCGCTTTTCCGGGGCTTTCCGGAGCGAGTCCACAATCTACAAACGCGGGCCGGCGGGGCGATCCCGGGGCCCCGTTGATTTTTCGCGACTTGGGCCGGGCCGCCGCTGGCACGTGCCTTGATTTCTCCCGGGGCATGACGATTCGGGGATGGATCACGATCGCCGCGGTGGCGTGCCTGGTGACGAACGGGCCCGCCGCGTCCGCGCGGGCCGCGGCCGGGCCGGTCCCGGGTGCGGGCGGCGGCGCGGAGTGGTTCTCGGGTCCGGGCGGCCAGGGCGGCGCCGTGCTGCACGGCCACGTTTCGATCTCCGGAGAGCGGGCGAGCCTCGCGCTCGGGGGCCTGCGCTTCGACGATCGCGATGCGGGCGCCGGCGCCGGCCCGCTCGCCTCGGCGGCGCTGCGCGTCGCCGACGCGCTGGTGGTGCGCGGATCCGTGGCACGCTACCTCGGCGACCGCGGGCTGCGGGCCCTCCGCGTGCGCGGAGGTCCCGAGTGGTCGCTGCCGCGCGGCCGGAAGCTGGCCGCGACCCTGACCTACCTCGAGAGCAACCTCGCCGGCGTTTCCCGGGGCGCCTCGGCCGAGCTGGCCACGCCGCTCGGGGACCGTTGGACCGGGCGTCTCTCGGGCGGGTTGGAAGGCGCTTCGCGGTCGCGGGCTTCGCTGGCGGGGGCGGTCGGCCTCTCCTGGCGGCCGAGCCTCCGCCTCGAGTGCTACGCCGACGCGGGGTTCGCCGAAGGCCCGCGGACCGCCGCGAGTCCGTCCTCCTCGTTTCCCAGGGGTCCGCCGCGCGGACCGCTCGGGCTGCCCCTCGAACTCGGGACCGGCGCCGCTCCGCGGACCGAAGGCGAGGCGGCCGCTTCGCCGCGTGCCGGTCCGACGCTGGCGCTCGGCCTCACGCTCACGCTCCCCTGAACGGCCGCGAGAAAGGAGAACACCAGATGAACGGGAATCGAGTTCTCATGCTGGCCGGCCTCGCGTTCGCCGCGTGCGTGATCGCGAGCGCGACGCGGGGCCTTGCCGACGAGGCGCCGCCGGGACCGGAAGGTACGCACGGCGCCACGGTGAGCGGCACCGCGACCGCGACGGCGGGCGTCGACGCCCGCGAGGACCTCGAGGCGCTTCGCCGCAAGATCGACGAACAGGGACGCAAGGTCTCGGCCGAGGCCCGCGTCAAGGCCGAGGCGCAGATCGAGGCGTCCGGCCGCGACGTCGACAAGCAGGCCGCGGCCGACGGCGACGCGAAGGTGGCGGCGCGCCTCGCCGAGGAGTTCGGGCTCTCCGCCGACGCGATCCTCGCCCAGAAGGCGGCGCTCGGCGCGTCGTGGGGCGAACTCACCATCGCCCACTGCCTGGCGGCGAACGCGAAGGCGGACGTGACCGTCGAGCAGTTGATGGCGCTCCGCGAGGAACGCGAGGGCTGGGGCCGGATCGCGGCCGGACTCGAGCTGTCGCTGGGTTCGGCGGTCAGCGCCATCCGGGCCGAATCGCGGGTGGCGCGCGGCCTGGTTCGCCCGGACGGGCGGGTGGCGGCCATGGCCGGCGCCGGAGCCCGTGGCCGCGCGGGGGTGGACGCGGGGCTCCGCACCGGCGCGATCCAGGGCCGGGCGGGCGTGCAGACCGGCGTCGGCGCGGGCCTCCGCGTGGGAGGCAAGGACAAGCCCTGACGCGGGCCGGTTTCACCGGCGGAAATCGCGCGACGCCACGACGCGGGGTGCCCCTCCGGGGCGCCCCGCGTTCCGTGTCCCGTGACCCGAAACGCCGCGCTCGTCCCAATCCCCGTCCCGGGCGACGGGTGCCCGGGGCCCCGGCGTGCTAGCGTCCGCCGGTTTTCGGAAGCTTCCCCTTCACTTCCCTTCGAGGTGACCCGCCATGCATTTCCGCTCACGGCTCCGTGACGGCCTCGCGCTTGCGCTGGGTGCCGCCGCCCTGATCTCCCTGCTCACCGCGCCCGCGGCCCGCGCCCAGAACTCCGGCGTGAACCGCGACCTCATGGACAGCGGCTGCGCCCCCTGCAAGGACTTCTATCGCCACGCCAACGGCAAGTGGCTCGACACCGCCGAGATTCCGGAGTCGTACACGGGGATCGGCACCGGCCGAGAGATCGCCGACCGGAACCAGGAGATCCTGTACACGGCGCTGCAGCGGGCCGGCGCGAACGCGTCCACCGAGAAGGACCCCACCCTCCGCAAGGTGGGACAGCTCTACCGCGCCCTCATGGACTCCGCCCGCGCCGACCGCGAAGGCCTCGCACCGATGGCCGCGGAGCTCGAGGCGATGAAGAAGATCTCGACCCGCGAGGACCTGCGCCGGGCGTTCGCGCGCACCGTGACCCTCGGCGTGGCCGGCGGGTTCGGAGGCAGCGGCGTGCCGTTCAAGCTCACGCCCGAGGCCGACCCCAAGCAGAGCACCATGAACATCGCCCAGATCTTCCAGGGCGGGCTCGGGCTGCCGGAGCGCGACTTCTACTTCCGTCCCGACCCGCGCTCCGAGGCGATTCGCGCCGCGTACGTGAAGAACACCGCCAACCTGCTGCGCATGATGGGCGACGGCGAGTCGGCCGACGAGAGCGCGCGGGCGATCATGGCGCTCGAGACCGCGCTCGCGGAGTCGTCCATGACGAGGGTCGCGATGCGGGATCCGCACGCCCTCTACAACAAGATCAGCGTGAAGGAGCTGGGCGCGCTGTGCCCGGCCATCGACTGGCCGGCCTACATGAACGAGGTCGGGCTTCCCGCCCTCGCGAACCCGGCGGCGACCCTCGACGTGTCGCAGCCCGCGTTCATGCGCCAGCTCGGGCGCCTCATGGAGAGCACTCCGGTCGAGACCTGGCGCAACCTCCTGCGCGTCCACACCGTGCGCAGCGCGGCGCCGTGGCTCGGCCAGAAGTTCTTCGACGAGATGTTCGCCCTCCAGGCGCAGTTCACGGGCACCAAGACCCCGCAGCCGCGCTGGAAGCGCGCCTCGCAGGCGATGGACTTCACGATGGGCGAGGCGGTGGGCCAGGCCTACGTGGCCGCGGCGTTTCCGGCCTCCTCCAAGGCCCGCATGGTGGAGCTGGTGTCCAACATTCGCGCGGCCATGAAGGAGCGCATCGAGACGCGGCCCTGGATGAGCGCGGCCACCAAGAAGGAAGCGGTCGCCAAGCTCGAGGCGATGCTGGTCAAGGTGGGCTACCCGGACCAGTGGCGTGACTACTCGAAGCTCGAGATCGACGGGGAGTCGGCGGCCGTCACGCTGCTGCGGCGCGCGGCGGCGTTCGAGGTGCGGCGGAACCTCGACAAGATCGGGAAGCCGGTGGACCGCACCGAGTGGTTTCTGCCCCCGCAGATCGTGAACGCCTACTACAACCCGTCGGTCAACGAGATCGTGTTCCCGGCGGGCTTCCTCCAGCCGCCCTACTTCGATCCGGCCGCCGACGACGCCATCAACTACGGGGCGATCGGGATGGTGATCGGCCACGAGATCACCCACGGTTTCGACGACGAGGGCAGCCAGTACGACAAGGTCGGCAACCTGCACAACTGGTGGACCGAGTCGGACCGCAAGGCGTTCGAGGCCAAGGCCGAGCAGGTGGTCCAGCAGTACAACGGCTACGTCGGCGTGGACACGATCATGGTGAACGGCAAGCTCACGCTGGGCGAGAACATCGCCGACATCGGAGGGCTCACCATCGCCTACCACGCGTGGAAGCGATCGCTGAAGGGCAAGCCCGCGCCGGTGCTCGACGGCCTGACGGGCGAGCAGCGCTTCTTCTTCGGGCACGCCCAGGGCTGGAAGCGGAAGATGCGCCCCGAGATGACCCGCACGCAGGTGCTCACCGATCCGCACTCGCCGGCGATCTGGCGGGTGAACGGGCCGCTGTCGCTGATGCCCGAGTTCTACGCCGCGTTCGGCTGCAAGGAGGGCGACGGCATGATGCGCCCGGAGAAGGACCGCGCGGCGATCTGGTAGGTCCTCGATGCTGCACGAGAGGCCCCGCGCGGTTCCCGCCGCCGGGGCCTCTCTAGCGTTCCACCCGCTCGTACCAAGTGCCGTAGTCGCTGCGGCGGATTTCGCGATAGCGCGTGGCGAGGGCTTCACGCATCGGCGCCCCCTCGGGGCCCAGCGTGTCGAGGATCCCCGCTTCGTGCGGCTCCACGAACACGTAGGGCGTGGCCGACGAGTCGAGCGCGGCGACGATCTCCCGCCACTCGCGCGCCACCGTGAACTCCGTGAGGATCCCCCCGGTGCGCGGCACCGCCTGCCGGCGGCCGGAGCGCCAGTACACGAGCGGGTTGCCGATCACGTAGATCGGGCCCGGCCGCGCGCCCGCCTCACGCAGGAACGCTCCTTCGCTTCCGAAGCGCAGGTACGCGCCGCCGCGGCTGGCGCGCACCAGGTGGCGCTCGCGCAGCGCCGGAGTGGTGGCGAAGCGGTCTTTCGCGAGCAGCGCGGCCTGGAGCGCGACGAGCGCCACCGGCTGCGCGAAGAGCAGCGTGAGCGCCCCGGCCAGCAGCCAGCGCCGCTCGCGCGGGCCCTGCGGCGGACGGAGCGCCGACAGCGGGCCCGCGAGCGCGTCCGCGCCGAGCGCGGCCAGCAGGCCGAGCGGCACCAACGCGAGCCACGCGTGGTACTCCCAGCCCGAGAAGCGCTGCACCAGCACGATCGGGGCGCAGGCGGCGAGCCACAGCAGGAGCTGGGCGACGAGCGCCGCGTTGCGGCCGCGGAGCCCGGTCCACGCGCCGACCGCCGCGAGCGGGAGCAGCGGGGTCCAGCGCTCGAGGCACCAGGTGAACGTTTCGCGCAACGCGCGGAGCGGGAGCCCTTCGATGCGCTCGCCCACCTCGCGCGGGAACACCACCCACGCCCGCCACGCTTCCGCCCAAACCCCCTGCGCGGCGAGCGCGCCGGCGGTGGCCGCGAGCGGAAGCGCGAGGCCGAGCGCGAGCCCCGCAACGCCCACCGCGAGATCGCGCGCGGCGCCGGGGCGCGGATCGCGCGCGCGGCGGGCGAGGCTCGCGAGCCAGCACACGGCCGGGATCGCCACCAGCAGGAGCTTGAACGCGCCGATCACGCCAGCCGCGAGACCCGCCACGAGCCAGCGCGGGAACGCGCCGCGCTCGCGGCGCGAGGCGTCGAGCGCCAGTGCGACGCTCACGAACATCGGGATGGCGACCAGCCCCTCGGGCTGCGTCTGGTGCCAGTCCTCGGTGACGGCCCAGTAGAAGCCGGTGACGATCAGCGCGGCGAGGCCGGCGCCCCAGCGGTGCTGGAAGAAGCGCCGGGCCAGCGCGACGAGGGCGGCCGCGAAGGCCGCGAACCACGCAACCTCGAGGGCGTGGGGCCCGGCCTCCGAGGCGCCGAACAGGCGCATCCCGGCCGCGAAGAACCAGAAGATGCCGGGTTGCTTGGTGTCCCAGTAGTCGCGGTAGAGGAGGCCGCCATCGAGCACGCGCTCGCCGCCCATCGCGAACATCGCCTGGTCCCAGGTGAACGGCGTCCAGAGCCGCAGCGCGCCGAGCGCCACGCACGCCCCGACCGCCAGCCACTCGAACCGCGTCCAGCGCGCGGCGCGCGGGGGGTGGCCGGTTTCGTCGGGAATCATGGTCGGGCGCGTTCCTCGCGTGGGACGGGGCGCGGGACCCCGGAAGGTCCGGGCGCGCTCCGGGCGTGGCGCACAGGTGATCGGCAGGACGGCGGCCGCAGTCTAGGCGGCGCGGTCCCGGGCGTCACCTCATGCGCGCGCAGCGGTGCCAGGGGTTGCGGGTGACGAAGCGGTGACCGCACTTCGGGCACTTCCACAGGGGTGCCCGGACGGATGCGGCCCGCGCGTTCGCACGCGCGGGCCGCCCCGGATTTTCTTGACGCCCACCGCGGACCCTAGCGGCCCGCCACCGTCACCCGGCTGATGAGCGTGCGGCCGAGCGTCTGGAGCCGGGCGAAATAGAGCCCGGGCTCGGCCACGCCGCCGTCGTCGCGCCGAAGGTTCCAGCCGGCGCGCACCGGACCGGCCGGCAGCCGTCCCGCCACCGGGGTCGCCACCCGGCGGCCCTGCAGGTCGAACACCTCGAGCGTCACGTCGGCCTCGCGGTCGAGCGCGAACTCGAAGTGGGTGCCGCCCGCGGCCGGGTTCGGCGCGACGCGCAGCGCCAGCTCCGCCGCCGTTCCGCCGGCCGCCTCCACCCGGATCGGGCCGACCAGCGCCTCCGGGCCCGAGCACGAGCGCACGCCCAGCCAGTAGGTGGCGTCCGCGGCGCTGGCCGCGTCGTCGAAGCGGAACTCCACCTCGTCGCCGACCAGCTCGAGCCCGGCCTCGTTGCCCGCGAAGACCAGCATGCGATCCGGGCCCTCGCGATAGATGTTGAAGCCGTCCACGTGGTCGTTGGCGCCCACCGTCCAGCGCAGGCTCGCGCCCTGGCCCGACGGCGCGGCCTGCAGGCGGCGCAGCGCGGCCTGCGGGTTCTGCGCCGCTTCGCGCTCGCGGTCGAGGTGCGAGGCGTCGCTGCCGGGCGCCCCGGCCAGCGCGAGCGCGGCGTGCGCGTGCCCCTCGTGCGCCAGGTCCAGCGAGGCCGGCGCCGCGTCCGTGCCGCGGGGACGGTCCGCCGCCATCATCGGCGCGGTGCCCGAGGTGTAGTCGTACTCGAACTTCATGAAGTCGCCGCGGCTCGTGTAGGTGGAGTTGCGGTTGTTGCCCTTCACGCGGAACCGCACCTCGCGCGACGGGCCCACGTAGCTGGCCACGGAGGCCGGCGTCCAGGTCTTGGTGACGTCGGTGGTGGAGACCGTGGCGCTGTTCACCTGGTCCCATGCGGACGTGGACCAGTTCCAGGCGTACAGGGTCTGGGTGCGCGACACGGTGAAGCTGGTCTCGCAGGTCACCGTCAGGTTGAGCGGCGGGTGGAGCAGGAACACCGAGGCGTACCAGTCGGTGTAGTACTGGCTTCCCGACACGCCGGCGGAGACCCCGATGCGCGAGTCGTCCGACACCTGCAGCCGCGTGACGTCGCCGGTCGCGAGCGAGCCCTTGAGCATGGTGAGGCTCGAGGGGTACTCGGTGGTGTGGATGGGCGGCGGCGGGGGCGGCGAGCCGCCGTTCGTGTAGCTGTGCGAGAAGCCCGGCCCGCTCACCGTGTAGCCCTGCGTCGCGCCGGGGTCGGCCTGCACCACGATCGTTCCGTTCGCCACGGTGTCGTAGGTCGGGTTCGGGGTGGCGCCCGCGCCGGTCTCGGTCCAGTAGGTCTTGATGCCCTGGGCGTGCATGCGGTTGAGCGCGTCCACGGTCGGATGGCCGTAGGTGTTGCCGTTGCCGCACTGGATGATCGCCACCTCGGGCGAGGTCGCGGCGAGGAAGTTGGCGTTGCTCGAATAGCGCGAGCCGTGGTGGTGCACCTTGTAGACCTCGACGTCGCCGACCTGCGGGCCCACCGTGGTCTCGACGTCGTTGCCGCTCGCGGCGTCGCCGGTGAGGTCGCCCGCGATCACCTCGTCGAAGGCGCCGTAGCTCACCTTCATCACCACGCTCTTGGCGTTCTCGTCGCTGCCGGTCGGCGAGTACACGCCCGCTCCGTTCAGGTTCACGCACTTGAGGTACACGGGGTTCGCCGCGCCCGCGTCGAGCGTGATCACCTGGTCCTTGGCGATGGTCTGCCGCTTGGCGCCGAGCGTGTTCACGTACGTCGTGTACGTGGCGCTCGAATAGGAGTAGCCGCGGTCGTAGCCCGCCGTGCCGATCGTGATGCCGATCGCGGCGAGGTCGTCGATGCAGCCGATGTGGTCGGCGTGGTAGTGGCTGGTGAAGTGGTAGTCGATCGAGGTGATGCCGAGGCCCGAGATGTAGTTCTTGATCTCGGTGCAGTTGGTGTAGACGCCGTCGTCGAACAGCGCCTTCTGCCCGAGCGGGCTGATCAGCAGGATGCCGTCGCCCTGCCCGACCTTGATGTGGTGGATCTGCAGCTTGCCGTTGGCCTGGGCGAGCGCGGCGGCGGGGAGCAGGAGGGCGAGCAGCGCGGCCGCGAAGGCGCGACGCAGGGAACCGGACAGCGGGGGGGCCGAGAGAGGCATGGGGGACACCTCATCCTGAGGTCTGACCGGCGCGTCGTCCTTGCGCGCGTCGTGGGCAGCCGCGATGGGAAGTCCCCGCCGCGCGCGCCTGCGAGCGCTCCGGTCGTGCCTGCGCGCGATACGCCCTGCGGCGCACCGCGCCTGGGTCGAGTGATGCCGCCGGGGAATCTAGTCCCGGACGACCCCGAAAGCAGCAAGAAAATGAATGGCGGCCGGTCGCGCCGTTGCTCCCGGACCGTGCCCGCCGCCGGTCCGCCCCGATGCGTCACGGGCAGACCCGCCCCGGCTCGCCCGCCTCGACGCTCCGCGCGGCCCGCGTGTATCCTCGCCCCGCTTCCGTTCCGAATCGCACACCCGGCGAGGATTCCACGCGTGTGGTCCCAGATTGAAGCCAAGGTTGCCCGCGGCGAGCGCCTGAGCCCGGCCGAGGGGGTCCGCCTGCTTTCGGAGGCCCCGCTCCTCGAGCTCGGGGCGCTGGCGCACGAGGCGCGCGCGCGCCGGACCGATCCCTCGATCGTGACCTACGTCATCGACACCAACCCCAACTACACGAACGTCTGCACCGTGGACTGCCACTTCTGCGCCTTCTACCGGAAGCCGGGCCATTCCGGACCCGACGTCTACACGCACGACGTCGAGGGGGTCATGAAGATGATGGAGCGCGCCCACCAGCTCGGGGCCACCACCGTGCTCCTGCAGGGCGGGCTCAATCCCGCGATCCCCTGGGACTTCTACCCGGCGATCGTGCGCGAGGCGCGGAAGCGCTACCCGGGGATCACGCCGCACTTCTTCTCGGCCCCCGAGATCCACCAGATGGCGGAGGTTTCGGGGCTCCCGATCCGGGGCGTGCTCGAGGCGCTGTTCGAGGCCGGCCAGAAGACGCTGCCCGGCGGGGGCGCGGAGATCCTGGCGACGCGGGTGCGGAAGCGGATCTCGATCAAGAAGGGCGGGCCCGAGGCGTGGCTCGACCTTCACCGCGAGGCGCACCGCGTGGGCATGCGCTCCACCGCAACCATGATGTACGGCCACGTCGAGACCGACGAGGAGATCGTCGAGCACCTGGAGTACGTGCGGCAGCTGCAGGACGAAACCGGGGGCTTCACCGCCTTCGTGCCGTGGAGCTACAAGCGCGGCAACACGCCGATGGAGTCGAAGGTGAAGCACATCGCGGGGGCGTCGCGCTATTGCCGGGTGCTGGCCGCCTCGCGGCTCTACCTCGACAACTTCGACCACATCCAGGCGTCGTGGTTCAGCGAGGGCAAGAAGACCGGGCAGGTGTCGCTGCAGTTCGGAGCCGACGACTTCGGCGGCACGCTGTTCGAGGAAAACGTCCACCTCGCCACGGGCCACGTGAACAAGACCACGGTCGCCGAGATCGAGACGCTGATCCGCGAGGCCGGCTTCACGCCCGCCCAGCGCACCACGCTGTACGAGATCGTGCGCGTCGGGGAGGGGCCCGGGGCCCTGGCGAACCTCGGCGACGACGTGCCGTTGTTCGTCGAGAGCCTGCGCGAGCTGCCCGCGGAATATCCCGAGCACATCGAAGGGGAAGAGGGGAGCCCGCCCGGCGGTCCGCGGGCCCGCCCGGCCGGAGCGCCGAGCTCCGACTCGCTGATCATGCCGCGGTGATCCCGCACCGCCGCCCATGAACGACGCGGCGGCCGGGCCACGTCGCGGCGGGTTCCTCCGGCGGTTCCCCGCGCTCGCCGCCGCCGCGTGCGCCGCGTTCTCGCTCGCGACGCTGTGGCGCTGGGACGCCTTCCGCCACGCCAGCGTGCTCGGCCGCTGGCCGCTGTTCGACTGGCACGACATGCACGTGTACTTCCTGTCGAGCGCGTGGGTCACGGGCGGCGGCACGCTCTACCGCGAGGTGCCTTCCGAGTATCCGCTCCTGCCGAACCTGCTGTTCGGCGCGGTCCGGCTGGTGTCGAACGCCGTGCCGGTGGTGCCCGCCGGGTACGACCGCTTCGCGTGGGTGTGGGTGAGCCTGATGCTGCCGCTGTGGTGCTTCGTGCTCCACCGCCTGCTCACGCGCTATCCGAAGCCCGCGGCGCTGCTGTGGCTCACGCCCACCGCGCTCCACTTCTCGCTCTATCGCTACGACGTGCTGGCGGTGATCGGCACGCTCTTCGCCGTCGAGGCGGTGGCGGCCGACCGGCTGCGGCGCGCCGCGCTCCTGCTCGGGATCGTGACCGCGCTCAAGGGCTATCCGCTGTTCCTGCTGCCGGCCTTCGCGGTCTACGTCTGGCGCCGTCAGGGGTTCGGCGAGGCGGCGCGCGCGGGGCTGGTCTACGTCGCCCCCTTCGCGCTCGGCAACCTCGCGACGCTGGCGTTTTCGGGCCCGGAGGGCGTGATGTTCGCCTACCGGTTCCACGCCGCGCGCTGGCTCAACGGCGAAAGCACGTTCGACGCGCTGGCCTACGTGGCCGGGCCCGGCGTGCGGGACGCTTTAGCCGGCATGCCCCGCCTGCCGATAGCCCTGCAGGCGGCCGGGGCGCTGGCCGCCGCCGCGCTTCGCCCCCGCACGCCGGCCGAGCTGATGCGGTCGTTCCTTCTGGCCACCACCGCCTTCGTGAGCTTCTCGGTGTTCTACTCACCCCAGTTCGTGCTGTGGCTGGTGCCCTTCGTGGCCGGGTGGGCATGGCCCGCGGCGTCGTGGCTCGTGGTCGCGATCTCGTGGACCACCTACGCCTACTTCCCGGTCGCCTACTTCCGGAGGCTGCGCGACCCGCGCGCCTTCGAGGCGGCGGTGACGCTGGTCGCGGGGCAGCGGATCGCGCTGATGCTCCTCACCGGCCTGCGCCGCGCGCCGGCCGGGCAGGCCGCGCCGGGGCGGCCGGCGGAGTCGGCGGCGTGAACCTGCTCGAGCGGTTCGTGCGCTTCGGCCTCGTCGGAGGAAGCGGGATCGTCGTGGACATGGGTGCCCTCTACCTGCTGCACGATCCGAAGCGGCTCGCGCTGCCGCTGGTGCTGGGCAAGGTGCTCGCCGCGCAGGTGGCGATCCTCAACAACTTCACGTGGAACGAGCTGTGGACGTTCGCGGACCGCTCCCGCCTGCGGCGCGGCGGCCGCGACCGCCTGCTGCGCTTCCTCCGCTTCGAGGCCATCTGCCTGACCGGGGTCGCGATCACGGTCGGCGTGCTGACGCTGTGCGTCCAGCGCTTCGGGCTCCACTACCTGGTCGGCAACGCCATCGCGATCGCGGTCGGCACCGCGTGGAATTTCGGCGTGAACCTCCGCTGGAACTGGGCGGGTGCGGCGCCCCGGGGCGCCGCGGAGCGGTCGCGATGATCGGCCGGCTCGCGCGTCTCGGCCTGTGGGCGGTGTCGCTCGCCTCGATCGCCGCGTTCCTCGCGCTCTCCCTCGCCCGGCTCGGCAGCCCGATCGAGCTCGGCAACGGCGAGGGCATGATGCTCGACAACGCGATCCGGATCGCGAGCGGGAAACCGCTGTACGTGGAGCCCACGTTGCGCTTCATCCCGTTCGTCTACATGCCGCTCTACCCGCTGCTCCTGGCCCCGCTCATCCAGCTGCTGGGACCCGCGCTGTGGCAGGGCCGGCTGGTGGACCTGATCGCGACGATGGCGTTCGTCGGCGTCACGATCTACTCGGTCCGGCGCGAGACGGGAACCACCCTGCCGGGGGTCGCGGCCGCCGGGATCTTCCTGATGGGGCACGGCCTCACGCGCGGCGGCTACGACGTGGTGCGGCCGGACCCGGTCATGCTGGCCCTCGCCTTCGGCGGCCTCGCGATCCTGCGCTTCAGCGCCACGGGGCGTGGCGCTTTCCTCGGCGGCGTGGTCACGGCGCTGGCGTTCTTCGCGAAGCAGCACGGCCTGCTGTTCTCGTTCGGCGGGATCGCCTTCCTGCTGTTCCACGACCGGCGGCGCCTCGCGCCGTTCGCCCTCGGCGTCCTGGCCGTGGCGGGCGGCGGGTTCCTGCTGCTGTCCGCGTGGCTCGGACCGTGGTTCCGCTTCTACACGCAGGAGGTGCCCTCCCTGTGGTCCGAGTTCAGCCGCGGGCGCGTGATCACCTACCTCGGCGAGGTCGTGACCGGAAAGTTCGGGGCGCTCGCGCTGCCGACCGCGATGGTGGTCGCCCTGCCGCGCGCCTCGGGGCCGCGGGGGCCCGAGTGGATCTGGTACTGGACCGCGGCCGCGGGCCTGGCCACCGGGCTGCTCGCCACGCTCGACCCCTACGCCTACTACCACGTGCTGATGCCGACCATCGCGGCGTTCGCGATTTCGGGCCCGATCGCGCTCCACCGCCTCGGGCGGCGGCTCGGGGCGGGATCGGCCGCGCCCGGAGCGGCGCTTCCGGCGGCGATGTGCGTGGTGCTCGCCATGCAGTTCCTGCCGCTGCTCTACCCGATGCGCACCCTGCTGCCGCGCCCGGGCGGGCGCGCCACCTACGAGGCCACCATCGCCCGGCTCCACGACCTGCCGGGTCCGATCCTGATGCCCTACCACGGCTACTACGCCACGATGGCCGGCAAGGGCGTGGGGATGACGGTACTGCCGCTCGACGACGTGATCCGCGCCCGCGGGAACAGCCTGCTGCGCCGCGACCCCCGCTACTTCGAGCGCATGTTCGACTCGCTGCGCACCGGGCCCGGGAGGCCGACCATCGTTCTCGACACCAGCTTCGCGAAGGCCGGCGACGCCTCGCGCGCGCTGTGGACCTCGCTCGAGGGCTCCTATCGGCTGGTGGGCGACATGGGGGAGCTGGTCGAGAAGCTGCGGCCGCTCGCGGGCGCGCGCAACGCGCCCACCTACATCTTCGTGCCGGTCGAGCCGGCGGGCGCGGATTCCGCGAACGCCGCGGCGGCGGCGGATTCCGGGGCGGCCGGCGCCGCGGCCGCCGCGCGGGCGCCGGCGGTTCCCAGGGTTTCCCGCCGCTAGGCTTCGCTTGAAGACGCCCCGCGAGCGCGCCGATCCCGGGCGGAGCCCGGCCGCCTCCCCGGGAGTCGAGCCGCGCGAAGCGCCCGGGATCGGCCCCGAGGACTCCGGCGCGCGGACGCGCCCGGTCGCGGTGCTGGTCGTGGCGCTGGTCGCGGCGGTCGTGGCGCTCGCGCCGATCCCCGGGCTTCCGCCGGCCGCGCACCGCACCTTGGTGGTGCTGGTCGCGGCCGCCGGGCTGTGGGTGAGCGAGGCGCTCCCGGTGGCGGTCACGGCGCTCCTCATCCCGGTGCTCGGCGTCCTGCTCGGCGTGACCGACGCGAAGGGCGCCTTCGGCGGGTTCGGCGACCCGATCGTGTTCCTGTTCTTCGGGACCTTCCTGCTCACCGACGCGGCCGACCGTCACGGGCTGAACGCCCGGCTCGCCCACGGCGTGCTCGCGGCCCGCGGCGTCGCCGGGCGGCCGGCGCGGCTGCTGTGGGTGGTGGCGCTGCTCGGCTGCCTGATCTCGGCGTGGGTCAACAACACCGCCACCACGGTGATGCTGCTGCCGCTGGCGCTCACCGCGGCCCGCGCCGGCTCGCGCCGCCTGCTGGTGGCGACGCTCCTGATGACCGCCTACGCGCCCTCGCTGGGCGGCCTCGCCACGCCGGTCGGCACCGCGCCCAACCTGATCGGGCTCCGGCTGCTCGAGCAGGTCACCGGATCGCGGCCGAGCTTCGCCGAATGGACCGTCCGTTTTGCGCCGCTCGCGGTGCTGGCGACGCTCCTGAGCGCGGCGTGGCTCCACGTCGTGGCGGGGCGGCTCGGAACCGGGGCGGCCGCCGGACCCGCGGCGCCGCCGCGCGATACCCCGCCGCGGGTCACGCCGGCCCCGGCGGAGCCCGCCGCGCCTCCGCGCGCGTGGTCGCTCGCCGAGCGCACGCTGATTCCCGTGTACGTCGCGGTGATCTTCCTCTGGATCGCTCCCGGGATCCTCGCCGGCACGCCGCTCGGCGGCGCGCCGTGGCTCAAGGCATGGCAGGCGCGCGTGCCCGAGCCGGTGGCGCCCATGATCGGAGCGCTCGCGCTGTTCCTGCTCCCGAGCGGGGCGGGCCGTCACGCGCGCATCCTCGACGTGGGGTCCTTCCGGCGCGTGGACTGGAGCACGCTGCTGCTGTTCGGCGGCGGGCTCTCGCTCGGCGCGATGATGTTCGACTCGGGGCTCGCGCGCGCCGTGGGCGAGGCGATCTTCTCGGTGATGCCGGTCGAGGGAACCTTCGGCATCGTGCTCTCGGCCACCCTGATGGGCGTGGTGGTGAGCGAGATGACCAGCAACACCGCGAGCGCGGCGCTGGTGGTTCCGGTGGTGCTCGCGCTCGCGCAGGCCGCGGGCGTGGATCCGGTGAAGCCGGCCCTCGCCGCCACCGTGGGGTGCTCGTTCGGCTTCATGCTGCCGGTCTCGACCCCGCCCAACGCGCTGGTCTACGCCACCGGGCGGGTGCGCATGATCGAGATGGTGCGCTATGGGGCGCTGCTGGACCTCGCGGGCGTGCTGCTGGTCTCGGCCTGGGTGACCTGGGTCGGCTAGCGGCGCGGGCGCGGCGCTTCCTCGAGCCATTCGACCGCCCGGGCCGCGATCCCGGCGATCTCCTCGACCTGCCCGGGCCGCACGTGGGGCGCGTCGCGCCACACCACGCGGGCTCCGGGGAAGAGCGCGTGCAGCCGCCCGGCGCTTCCCTCCGGCAGGCGCTCGTCGCGCCGCGCGTTCAGGAACAGCACGCGATGCCCGCGCAGGGCTTCCGCGTGGCGCCGCGGCTCGAGCGGGCCGACCAGCCAGGCGGCGAATCGCGCGGCCGGGCCGGCCACGCGCGCGTTCACGCGCTGGCGGCCCAGCTCGTGGCGCAGCAGGTGGCGGAGATCGGCGCCCCCATCCAGCACCAGGATCGCGACCGAATCCGGGACCAGCCGCGCGGCGGCGATCGCCGGAGCGGAGCCGAGACTCGCGCCGAGGAGCGCGATGCGGCCGGCGTCCGCCTCGGGGGCGCGCGCGGCGGCCTCGGCGCCCGCCGCGAGCACGCCCGGGGCGCGCAGCAGCGCCTCGCGGATCGCCGGGATCGCGGCGAGGAATCGCGCGACCCCCATGCGCTTCGGGCCGCGCCACGGCCAGCGCATCGCGAGCACGTTGGCCGGTGTTTCCGCGGGCACCACCAGCGCCGCGCGATCGTCCGTGCCGATCCCGCCGAGCAGCACGACGGTCCATGCGCGCGAGACGCCGGGTGGCGCGCCGCGCCACAAGGCGGAGAGCGTGTCGCCCGCGGCGGTGACGATCCGCCAGCGCTCGACGCGCCGGCCGAGTTCGGGGGCGGACGCGCGTTCCACGGTGGCCACGCGGGAGGCGCGGCGCGCGATCGCGCGATGGGGGTCGCGATCGGGGGAGAGCGCGATCGCGAGCCAGACGCCGGCCGCGGCCAGGCCCATGCCCGCGGTCATCACTCCCAGCACGCGTGGCAGGCAACCCGTCATTCGCGGTCTCCCCGGATCGCCCTCGCGGCGCTCACCGCGGCCGCCCGCCCCGGGCTCCGGGCCCGCGGCCCGCGTGCGTGCAACGCGCACGCGCTCGGGTTCGTGCCCGAGCGGAACACCGGGCCCGGCCCGCGTTCCCGTGCATTGTGCACGCGATTCGCCACTCGCGGGGGGACCCGCCCCGAAGTTCGCCGCCGGGGCTTGTGGGATGCCACCGCGACCCCGTAGCATCCTCGTCATTCCGCTGGGCCGGTCGTACCCCACGACGCCCGCAAGCCACCGGAGCCTCCTTGATCCGCATCTCGCGAAGCACGCCAGCGCCGCATCGCTTTCGGCTCCCCTCGCCGTGGACCGCCGCGGCGTCCGCGTGGTTTGCGCCGGCCGCGTTCGCGCTCGCGCTCGCCGCGCCGCCCGGTGCGGGCGCGGCGCCCTCGGTTCCCACCGACTTCGTGGTCGAGGACATCGCTCCCGGCGCCGGGTTCGTGGTGCCCACCTGCATCGCCCCGCTCCCCGACGGCCGGGTGCTGGTCGGCGAGAAGCGCGGCCGCGTGTGGTCGGTGAAGAACGGGGTCAAGCACCCGGTGCCGTTGTGGCAGCGGGATTCCGAAGTGCTCGACTCGTACGACCGCGGGCTCATGAGCATCGCCGTGGACCCCAACTACCTCGTCAACCACCTCGTGTACTTCCTCTACACCGTGGACCCCGATTCCGACAACGTCGAGGACGAGATCGAAGCGTGGGGGCGGCTCACGCGCTACCAGGTGAGCTTCGCCGATTCGAACGTGCTGGTCCCCTCGTCGCGCACCATCCTGTTCGGCTCGCAGTGGAGCAACGGGCCGCTCATCGCCTCCGGATCGCACACGGTGGGCTGCGCGCGCTTCGGCACCGACGGCAGCCTGCTCATCTCGACCGGTGACGGATCGGACTTCACCGTGGGCCCCGACGCCGGCGGCCTCCAGCCCAACGCGTTCCTGCCCGGGCGCACCGATCCGTCCGAGAACATCGGCTCCTACCGCTCGCAGTTCATCAAGAGCCTGTGCGGCAAGGTGCTTCGCATCAATCCGGCGAACGGCCACGGCTATTCGAGCAACCCGTTCTACGACGGCGACCCCGCGTCGGTGCGCTCCCGCGTGTGGGCCTACGGGTTCCGCAACCCGTTCCGCTTCACGGTGCGCCCGGGATCGGGCAGCACGAATCCCGCCGACGGCGACCCGGGCTCCATCTACCTCGGCGACGTGGGCTGGAACGACTGGGAGGAGTGGGACGTCATCACCGGCCCGGCGTTCAACGCGGGCTGGCCGTGCTACGAGGGCCCGGTCCAGCAGTACGAGTACTGGCCGCTCAACCCCACGCACTCGGGCTGCGACTCGATCGGGATCACGCCCAACAATCCCTCCCCCGCGAGCGCGCCCATCGCCGCGTGGCACCACCGCCTCGACTACGCCGGGAACCCGCCCGGCTTCCTCGGCAACGCCTCGGTGGGCGGCATCTTCTACTCGGACACCCTGTACCCGGCGCCCTACCGCGGGCGCTACTTCCACGGCGACTACGGGCAGAGCTGGGTGCGCATGGCCACCATGACGCCGCTCGACGCGTGGACCTCGTTCGTCTCCTTCGGCACCTCGATGGACGGCCCGGTGGACTTCGCGCGCGAGCCCGGGACCGGCAACATCCTCTACTCCTCGATCTTCACGGGGCAGATCCGCCGCATCCGCTACACCGGCTCGATCGGCGGCAACACCGCGCCCACCGCCATCGCGACCGGGAGTCCCACCAGCGGGCCCGCCCCCCTCGACGTGCAGTTCAACGGCGCCAGCTCCTTCGACGCCGACAACGACTCGCTCACCCACACCTGGCTGTTCGGGGACGGGAACGGCGCCACGGTCGCCAATCCCATCCACTCGTACACGCAGGCGGGGAGCTACCTGGCGATCCTGGTGGTGAGTGACGGCCGGGGAGGCGAGGGGCGCGACACCGTACCTGTGCTCGTGAACCCGCTCACCTCGTTCCCCTCGACGCCGGTGCTCGACGACTTCAATCGCGCCAACGGTCCGCTCGGTTCGCCGTGGGTGGCCGACGTGGCCGGGCTCTCGGTCTCGAACAACGCCCTGGTCCAGACCTCCGGCTACGGGTTCCCGATCTGGAACGGCGCGGTGTTCGGCCCGGACCAGGAGGCCTACGTCACGATCAAGACCATCAGCGGGAGCCCGGCCCCGGAGCGGGATCTCGTGCTCAAGGCGCAGGGCACCACCAGCAACACCGCGCACATCGAGATCCGCTTCGACGACGTGCTGGACGAGATCGCGGTGGGCACCTACGACCCGGGCACCGGCTGGCTCGCGCATGGCGCGCCGATCCCGGCCACCTTCGCGCCGGGCGACCGGCTCGGCTGCCGCGCGTACGGCAACGGGCAGGTCGAGGTCTACAAGAATTCCACCAAGCTCGGCACCCGCACCCTGGTGGGCTGGCCGTTCGTGGCGAGCGGCGGGCGCATCGGGCTCACGCTCGACATGGTGAACCGTGGCAGCCTCGACGACTTCGGCGGCGGCAACGTGGTGTTCGCGGTGAACCACCCGCCGGTCGCGAGCATCCTGTCGCCCGCGGACAGCACGTTCTACACGGTGCCCGACACCCTGCATTTCATGGCGTCGGGTTTCGACGAGGACGAGCCCGCCGACAGCCTCGCCTACCAGTGGGACATCTTCCTGCACCACAACACCCACCTGCACCTCGCGATCACCCTGCAGGGCCCCGAGGTGGAGTTCGAGACCGAGGATCACGACGACGGCTCGGGGGTGTGGTACGAGGCGCGGCTCATCGTCACCGACTCGGGCGGGCTCAAGGACACGACCAGCGTGAACGTGTTCCCCGAGGCCGACCTCTCGCCCTCGGCGATCTCCACCAACGCCGGCCACCGCGACCCCGCGCTCCCGAGCGAATTCTCGTTCCGGATCCGCAACGCCGGCTCGATGCTCGCGCACGTCTCGCGCTGGGAGCTGCTGCTCGACGGCGCGCCGTTCGCCGCGGGCGACACGCTGGTGGCGCCGCTCGACAGCCTCACGATCCACTTCGTGGTCCCGGGCGGCACCCTCGCGCCGGGCGACCACGAGCTGCGCCTGGTGGTGGACTCGCTGGGCACGCTGGTCGAGACCGACGAGACCAACAACGTGCGCGTGCAGGCGCTCACCGTGCCCGGAGCGACCACCGGGGTCGGCGCCGGGGCGCCCGTGGCGCTCGCGCTTTCGGCGCCGCGGCCCAACCCGACGCGCTCGGGGGCCGCGTTCGCCCTCGATCTCCCGGCCGGCGGCGACGTCTCGTTCGAGGTGCTCGACGTGCAGGGCCGGGTCGTCGCCACGGCGTCCGACCGCCACTACCCGGCGGGCCGGTGGACGCTGCGCTGGAACGGGCGGGATGCGGGCGGGGCACCCGCGGCCCCGGGGCTCTACCTGGCCCGCGTACGCACGGGCGGCCGCGAATTCGTCCGGAGGATCGCGCTGATTCGCTGATATCATCTCTCGCGGCGCGCCGCCTCGTCTCGCGGCCGTCCCGAAGACTCGAGCCGAGGATCCTCCATGCGCCGCCCCCGTCGTCTTCGTGACGCGGTCGTCCACGCCGTGCTGTTCGCCTGCGCCGCCGCGGCGCCGTCGGCCGCCGTGCCCGTCGTCCCCGCCAACTTCGCGGTGGAGGACGCCGCTCCGGGGGCGGGCCTCACCGTTCCGACCGCGATCGCGTTCCTTCCCGACGGGCGCTTCTTCGTGACGGAGAAGCGCGGGCGCGTCTACGAGGTGCGCAACGGCGTGCGCCAGGCCAACCCCACGGTCTCGATCGAGAACGAGGTTCTGAACGCCAACGACCGCGGGCTGCTCGGGATCGCCGTGGACCCCAACTACTACGTCAACCACTACCTGTACCTGCTGTACACGGTGGACCCGGACTCGAACGGCACCGAGACCAACAACGACGCCTTCGCGCGGCTCACCCGCTACCAGGTGAACTTCACCGACTCGGCGAGCGTGATCGCCTCCTCCCGCGCGATCCTGTTCGGCCACACGTGGACTTCGGGGCCGGTGTCGGCCTCGCCGTCCCACACGATCGGCGCGCTGCGCTGGGGCCGCGACGGCAGCCTGCTCGTGGCCTCGGGCGACGGCGCGCAGTTCAACAGCGTGGACTCGGGCGGTCAGGACGCGGGAGCGTTCGGCGCCGGGAAGACCGATCCCTACGAGGACATCGGGGCGTTCCGCGCCCAGTACATCGGCAGCCTCGCGGGGAAGATCCTGCGCCTCAACCCGGCCAACGGCCACGGCTACGCGAGCAACCCCTACGCGACCGTCGACCTCACCGCGGCCCAGTCCAAGGTGTGGTGCTACGGCGTGCGCAACCCGTACCGCTTCTGCGTGCGCCCGGGCACCGGCTCGACCGACCCGGCCGCGGGCAGCCCGGGCACGCTCTACATCGGCGAGGTGGGCTGGAGCACCTACGAGGAGACCAACGTCGCGCGGGTGGGGGGGCTCAACTTCGGCTGGCCCTGCTACGAGGGCGTCGGGGCCCAGTCCGGCTACCAGGCCGCGAGCCCCGCGCACCACGGGTGCGGCACGATCGGCACGCCGGCCAACCCGGCCACCGCCACCGGGCCGCTCTCGCAGTGGCACCACAGCAACGCTTCCCTCAGCATCCCGTCCGGGATCACGGGCATCACCTCCACCGGCGGCGTGTTCTACACCGCGACCTCGTACCCGCTGCCCTACCGCAACCAGTACTTCTACGCCGACTACGGACAGAACTGGATCCGGGTGGCGGTGGTGGACGTCAACGACAACCTGACGCAGGTGCTGGATTTCGCGACCGCGGCGGACGGACCGGTGGATTTCGCGGCGCATCCCGTGACCGGCGACGTCCACTACGTCGCGATCAACGCCTCGCAGGTGCGGCGCATCCGGTACACCGGGCCCTCGGGCGGCAACAACCCGCCGGTGGCCGCGGTCTCCGCGACGCCGCAGATCGGGGCGGTGCCGCTCAACGTGAGCTTTTCGAGCCTCGGCTCGTTCGATCCCGACAACGACCCGATCACCTACGCCTGGCAGTTCGGCGACGGCGGCAGCTCGACCGCGGCCAACCCCACGCACCTCTACACCACGACCGGCACGTTCGTGGCCCAGCTCACCGTGAACGACGGCCGGGGCGGCACCGACATCGAGACGATCACGATCACGGTGCAGGCGCCGGGCGCGGCGTTCCCGAGCACGCCGGTGCTCGACAACTTCAACCGCGCGAACGGGCCGATCGGTCCGCCGTGGGTGGACGCGACCAGCGGCCTCAACGTGTCGTCCAACGCCCTCACCCAGTCGGTGGTCACCAACTCCACCGTGTGGAACGGCGGCACGTTCGGCTCGAACCAGGAGGCCTACTTCAAGTTCGTGACCGCCTCGCCCACCGCGGTCGAGCAGAACCTGATGCTCAAGGTGCAGGGCACCACGTGGTCGAGCGGCCACATCGAGGTGGCCTACAACGCCAACCAGTCGAAGGTGAACGTGAACACCTACGCCTCCTCGCAGGGCTGGGTGGGCCGCGGCAGCGTGAACGGCGTGACCTTCGCCGCCGGCGACCAGTTCGGCGCCCGGGTGGACTCGGTCGGCGTGGTGCACGTCCACAAGAACGGCGTCGAGCTGGGGAGCGTCTCGGCCGCGGCGTGGCCCTTCGCGACCGGCGGGGGCCGGATCGGCCTCACGCTCTCCGAGATCAACGGCTCGGTGCTCGACGACTTCGGCGGCGGCACGGTGGTGGTGACCGTGAACACGCCGCCCACCGCGCAGATCCTGTCGCCGCCGCCCGACGACTTCTTCCACGACGGCGAAAACGTGGCGCTTTCCGGGACCGGCACCGACGGCCAGACCCCGTCGGGCTCGCTCACCTACCAGTGGATCGTGGACCTGCACCACAACGTGCACGTCCACCCGGCGTGGTTCACGTTCTCGGGCCCGACCGCCTCGCTGCTCGGGGAGGACCACGACGACGGCACCGGCGTGTTCTTCCGCATCCACCTGATCGTCACCGACCCGGGCGGCCTCGCCGACACCGCGAGCGTGGACCTGTGGCCCGAGGTGGACCTCACGCCTTCGGCGATCACCACGCTTCCCGACCCGCCGGTCGAGGGCCAGCCGGTCGAGTACCGCTTCCACCTGCGCAACCTCGGCCGGCTTCCGGCGCCGATCTCGCGCTGGTCGCTGAGGCTCGGCGCCACCGAGCTCGCGGCGCGCGACACGGTGGTGGCGGCCCTCGACAGCGCGCTGGTGCGCGTGAGCGGGATCGCCCCCGCGGCCGGCTCGTACGTGCTGCGCGCGCGCGCCGATTCGCTCGGGACGGTGTTCGAGACGAACGAAGCCAACAACGCCTCCACCCGCACCGTGGGCGTGGTGGTCCCCCCCAACACCCCGCCGGTGGCCGCGATCGGCGCGCCCGCCGACAGCGCGTTCTACGTCGCCCCCGACACGCTGCGGCTCGCCTCGGCCTCGACCGACGCCGAGCAGGCGGGCGCGACGCTCGGCCACCTGTGGTCGGTGTTCCTGCGCCGCTCGACCGCCGACTCGCTGGTCGCGACCTTCACCGCCGACAGCGCCGACTTCGTGACCGCCGACTTCGAGGACGGGGAGGGCGTGGGGTACGTGGTGCGCCTGCGCGTCACCGACGCCGGCGGGCTCGTGGACTCGGCCTCGGTGTTCCTGCGTCCCGAATGCGACCTCTCGCCGGGGCCGGTCGGGACCAACGGCGCCCACGTCGCGGCGGGCGAACCCTCGGGTGCGGCCTTCTGGCTCCGCAACGCGGGCCGGCTCCCGGCGCGGCGCACGCGCTGGATGCTGCTGCTCGACGGCGCGCCGCTCGCCGAGGGCGAGCGCGCGGTGCCCGCGCTCGACAGCGTGCGCGTGCAGGCCCTGCTCCCGGGCGGGTTCACCGCGGGCGCGCACTCGCTGCGGGCGGTGGCCGACACGCTCGGCGAGCTCGCGGAGCCGGACGAGACCGACAACGCCTCGGACATCGCCTTCAGCGCGCCGGGCGGCACGACCGGCGTGGGAGAGGGCGCCGTCGCCGCGCTCGCGCTCTCGGCGCCGCGCCCCAATCCCACCACCGGGGGCGCGAGCCTCGAGCTGGCGCTCCCCGCGCCGGCCGCGGTCCGCTTCGAGGTGCTCGACCTGCAGGGCCGGGTGGTGAGCGCCGCGCGCGCGGCGGTGCGCGGCGCGGGACGCTGGACGCTCCGCTGGGACGGAAAGGTCGCGGGCGGGGAGCAGGCGCCGCCCGGCGTCTACCTCGCGCGCGTGCGCGCCGGCGACGTCACCTGGGTTCGGCGCCTCACGAAGGTCCGTTGATATGGAACGACCCTGATTCAAGGCACTAGTTTCTCTCTGCGGCCACCCTCCG
>CAZIVR010000002.1:95981-98036 GCA_964542745.1 uncultured bacterium | reverse complement strand
CCACGCGGCGAGCGACGCGGCGAGGGCCGCCAGCGCGGCCGCCGCGAGCGCGAGCCAGGCGCCGCGCGACAACGTGGCCGCGCCCGCCGCCGCCACCAGCACCAGCGCCGGCACCAGCCACGGCCCGCGCCGGCCGGGGGCGAACGCACGCGTGAGCCCGAGGGCGAGCGCCACCGCCAGCACCGCGCCGAGCAGGATCGGGTTGCCGAGCGTGCCGAACACGCGGAGCACCGGGCCCTCGGCCCCCGGGTAGGTCGCCACGTTGTCCCACGCCAGCGGATCGAGCCCGGCGCGCTGGAGCATGGCGTAGGCCGCCGCGAGCCCCGCGGCCGCGAGCACGGCGGTGATCGTGCCGCGCGCGTGCGCCGCGGTCGCGTGCGAGCGTCGCGCCCCCAGGTAGATCCCGAGCAGCGCGGCCGCGGTGACGAGTCCCTCGCGCTGCTCGATTTCCCCGGCAACCGAGAGCCGCGGCGAGAGGCCGAAGGCGGTCGAGAGCGCGGCCGCTGCGAACCACGCGAGGGCGAGGGCGTCGAGGCCGCGCGGCGCGAACGCGGGACGGAATCCGCGCAGGACGGTTTCGAGGATCACCGCGGCGAGCAGGGGCAGGCCGATCACGCGGAGCGCGGCGGCCTTGACGGGCATGAACGGCTCGAGCAGCCCCGGCGCGAAGCCGAGGATCGCGGCGGCGATCGCGAGCCGCACCGCCGCGCGCGCGAGCGTGCCGAGTCCGTCGTCCGCGGCCCCGCCGCGGGCGGCGGTCCCGGCCGCGGGCCCCGCGCTCATCGGCGGGCCCCTCCCGTCCACGCGATCTTCACCACCATGCCGAGCGAAGTGTGGTCGCCGCCGGTCGGGTTCGAGTTGCCGCGCACCAGGTAGTAGAGCGCGCCGTCCGGGCCGGTCCGCAGGTCCACGGGACCGGGAACGCGCGTCACGCCGAACACGCCGGCGCGGCCGGGGGCGGCGGGATCGAGCCAGCGGATTTCGTTCCGGCAGTACTCGGCGTAGAAGTAGCGCCCGGACCACTCGGCCGGGAACGCGGCGCGGCGCGGCGCGTAGAAGGCGCCGCCGGTGATGGCGCAGGCCCCGTCCTCGTGCGGGTAGGCGTGGACCGGGAAGTCGTAGCCGTCCGCGGTGCCCGGGCCTTCGAAGATCGGCCAGCCGTAGTTGGCGCCCGCGCGGCCCTCGTTCACCTCCTCGAAGAGCCCGCCGCCGACGTCGTTCACGAACACGCGGCCGCTGCCGGGGTGGATGTCGAAGCTGAACGGGTTGCGGAGGCCGCGCGCCCAGATCGCGGCGTGGCGCCCGGCGGCCACGCCCACGAACGGATTGTCCTTCGGGATGCCGCCGTCGGCGCGGATGCGCAGGAGCTTGCCGTAGGTGCGGTGCAGGCTCTGCGCGAGGTCTCCCTGGTCGTTGTCGCCGCTCCCCACGTAGAGCATGCCGTCGCGGCCGAAGCGGATGCCGCCGCCCACGTGCTGGTGCGACTGGTGCACGTCGAGCTCGAAAAGGGTCTCGAGGCTGCCGCCGACCGCGGTGTCACCGGCGGCCACGCAGCGGGCGACCACGTTGTGCCGGAACGGCTCGCGCGCGGTGTAGAGCACGTACACGCGGCGGTTCGAGCGGAAGCGGGGATCGAAGGCGATCCCGAGCAGGCCCTCCTCGAGGCTCGCGAAGGCCGGAACGGTGAGGAACGGGCGCGGCAGCAGCCTTCCGCTCCGGACGACGCGCACGCGTCCGCCCTGCTCGCACACGAAGACGCGCCCGTCGGGGGCGATGGCCATGCTCACCGGGCTGTCGAGCGAGTCGGCGACGACCGTTTCGGTGAAGCCCTCGGGGAACGCGGCGACGGCGGGCGACGGGGCGACGACGGGGCCGCACGCGGCGAGCACGAAGGCCGCGATCGCGGCGGCCCGAGCGACGGGCCTCGCGAGCGTCAGGTCGGTCGCTGCGAGCGTCCGGTCGGTCGCTGCGAGAACCCTTTCGGTCGTTGCGAGAACCCTGTCGGTCGCTGCGAGAACCCTGTCGGCGGGTGCGAGACGAGGCCATGACGCGAGC
>CAZIVR010000002.1:0-95881 GCA_964542745.1 uncultured bacterium | reverse complement strand
GCCCGTGGCGACTGTTCGCCACACCGTGTTGGCTTCGGTTTCCGCTCGCGTCATGGCCGCGCGCCCGTGGGCGCCATGGGCGACGGCGTGGAGGATCCGGGTTCCGCTCGGGTCATGGCCTCGCCTACCCGAGGGGGATGGCGGCGCGGCGCTCGGCGGCGGTGGTCGGCCGCTGGGACCGGACGATCTCGCGGGCGCGGTCCACCTGGCCCCAGACGTTCCAGAGCAGAACGCCGGCCACCACGTCCTCGTCGAGGTAGTAGAGCACGCCCTCGCGGTGCTCCTCCTTCCAGACTGCGTCCACGGCGTGGTCGGAACGCACCTCGCCTACGGCCTCCCATCCGAGGTCGAAGAAGTCGGAGAAGAACATGGGCAGGTGGTCGTAGGGCTTCCCGGCGCCCGCCATGTTGGCCCCGACGGCGCGGCCGTGCTCCTTCGCGTGGTCCCAGTGCTCGCTCATCGCGCGGCGCCGGAGCGCGAGCAGCGGGAACTCGGCGACGTCGCCGGCCGCGAAGATACCGTCGTGCGACGTGGCGCCGAACTCGTCCACCTCGATCCCGCGGTCCACCTCGAGCCCGGCCGCCTCGGCCAGGTCGAGGTTGGCGAGCATGCCGACGCCCGCGACCACGAGCTGGGTGTGGATGCTGTTGCCGGCCGCGGTCTTCGCGACCAGCAGGCCGCCCTGCTCCTCGATCGCTCGCACGGTCTCGCCCGACACGGTTTCGACGCCGCGCTCGCGGTAGTAGTCGGCCACGTAGAGCCCCAGCTCGCGCGGCAGCACCCGGCGCAGCGGGTACTCCTCGGGGTAGACGAGCGTCACCTCGCGTTCCCGCGACCGCAGCGCCGCGGCCAGCTCGAGCCCGATGAAGCCGGCGCCGACCAGCAGCACGTGCTGGAGCCGCTCGACGCTGCGCTCGAGCGAGAGGTAGTCCTCGAGCGAGCGGAAGTAGAGGACGCCGTCGCCGTGGCCGCCCGGCACGTCGAGCGGTCGCGGCCGCCCGCCGGTCGCGAGCAGCAGCCGCTCGTACTCGAACGAGGCCCCGCGGTCGTCCCACACCCGGCGCGCGGCGGGATCCAGCTCCACGACCTCGCGGCGCAGCGCCAGCTCGACCCGGTGCTCGCGGTAGAAGTCCTCGGGCTGGACCGGAAGCTGGTCGAGCGTCTCCTTGCCGGACCACAGTCCCTTCGACAGCGGCGGGCGGTGGTAAGGCGGGTGGTTCTCGCGCGACACCATCAGGATGGATCCGTCGGCGTCGTGCTCGCGGATTCCCGCCACCGCCGAGGCCGCCGCCAGGCCCCCGCCCACGATCACGTATCGGTACCGGCTCTCCATGTCATCCTCCCGGCTCGCGCTCGGAACTTCCTCCGCCCAGCTCCCGGCGCAACCCGCGCTTCCACGACCCCCGCGCCACCCAGCCCAGCATCAGCGCCGTGCGCAGGATACACGTCACCGAGATCACCCACGCGATTCCGACCACGCCGGTGCCGGTCCAGTCGGGCACGAGGTAGCCGAGCGGGATGCGGAGCAGCGAGAAGCTCGTGTAGATGAGCGACATCTCCCGCGTGTGTCCCGAGCCGAGGATGCTTTCGGCGGCCACGAGCTCGACCGCGGTGGCGACCAGGCACAGGCTCAGCACCCGCAGGTAGGGAATCCCGAGCCGCACCGCCTCGGGGTCCTGCGTGAAGAGGCGCAGCAACGCCTCGGGAAACGCGAGGTAGAGCACGGTGAGGATCGCGGCGAAGGAGGCGCCCCACGTCATCCCGGTGCGCAGCACCGCCACCGCGCGATCCGGGCGCCCGGCGCCGAGGTTCTGCCCGAGCAGCGCCGCGCCGGCCGAACCGATCGCCACCGACACCGCGAAGTCGAGCGCCTCGATGCGGTTGGAGATCCCCACCACCGCCATGGCCGACGGCCCGAAGCGCGAGGCCGAGCGGGCGAAGACCACGTAGACCAGGGAGAAGAGCAGGCTCACCAGGCAGGCGGGGAGCCCGACCCGGGCCATGCCGGCGATGCGGACCGGCGGCCCCTCGGCGCGGCGCCTCAGCGGAAACGCCGGGTGGCGGCGCGCGGCCAGCGAGAGGAATGCGGCCACCATCACCCCCTGCGAGATCACGGTCGCCCAGGCGGCGCCCGCCACGCCGAGGCGCGGGAACGGCCCCACGCCGTAGATGAGGAGCGGGTCGAGCAGCGCGTTGAGCGAGACCGCCGCGAGATCCACGAGCAGCGGGGTGCGCGTGTCCCCGTTCGACCGCAGGATGCTCTCGCAGGTCAGGCCCAGCATCGGGAGCGGCGCGAAGGCGAGCAGCACGCCCAGGTAGGCGGCGCCGTCGTCGAGCACGGCGGCTTCGCCGCCCATCGCGCGGAACACGTCGCGCGCGAAGAGCAGCCCGGCGGCCGAGACCGCGAGCCCCACGGCGAGCGACGCGCGCAGGCCCTTCCACGCGGCGAGGCCGGCGCGGTCGCGCTCGCCCGCGCCCGTGAGCTGGCTCACGTAGGCGGTGACGCCGATCGCGATCGCGTCGTTGAGCGCGTACACCGCCCACAGGACGAACACCGAGGAGGTCACGGCGGCGGTCGCGGAGACCCCGAGCCCCTGCACCCACATCGCGTCCACCCACTGGTAGGCGAGGCGCAGGAGATGCGAGGCGAGCAGCGGCAGCGCGAGCCGGGCGAGCTGCCCGGGGATCGGGAGCGTGACGCCCGGCGCGGAGGAGGCGCCGGGCGCCGGGCCGGAGGGGGAGTCCGTCACGCCTCGCTCACGGCGCGGGTTCGCGCTCCAGTCCCTTCACGGCCTCGGCGACGGGGCCGGTCAGCGCGCGGAGCGCGACGAACGCGAACTCCCCGGCCGGCGGCAGGTCTTCGGTCACGGGCGGCCGCGACCCGTTCAGCCACGTCTCGCGCTCGGTCCGCCGGTAGCGCGGCCGGGCGCGCGCGGCGCTCAGGAATTCCGGCACGGTCCACTCCCCGTGCCCCTCCCGCCACTGCTGCTCGGCCTGCTTCCACCGGCGGCCGTCCCCGGACTTCCACTCGGGGGGCGCGAACGCGTAGTCGTCGCAGTCGCCCGCGGCGGAGAAGCGCGTGAACAGCGCCCGGGCCGTGACCCGCTCGCTTCCCTCGCGGCGGGCGAGGGCGGTCTCCTCGTCGGTCTCGATCACCTCGAAGGACCACTCGACGCTCACCGACCGCTCCCGGCGCACGGTCTCGAACAGCACCTCCTCCCAGCGCACCCGCGTGCCGTTCTCGGCGTCGCGCTCGGTGACCTTGCGGAACACCCGGTCGTTCCAGGTCTCGGTGTCGGTGTCGCTCCGGAGCCCGTACAGGTGGCCCCACACCACGCGGGTCGCGCCCAGCGCGCGGCCGATGCGGATCGCCGTCTCGCGCGTGAGGCGCCCTTCGAGGCGCGCGCGGGCCCCCGCCTCGTCCGCGGCGACCAGCCGCACGAACGGGTAGCGCTTCGGCGGCAGCGCCCCGGCGAGGCCCGCGTGCAGGTGGGCGGCGAGCTCCGGCGCCAGCCCGGGCACGCCGGTGTCGTCCTCGAACGGCAGCACCGCGATGCGCGAGAGGCCCAGCTCGAACGAGCGGCGCGCCCGGTCGCCGGCGTCGCGGAAGCCGGGCACGATCTGGCCGGACTCGGTGAAGCTCCGGTACGCCTCGCGCGGGCGGCCGGCGCCCTGCAGCTCGAGCCCGCGCTCGTAGAGCTGCCGGGCCGCGGCGCCGCGGATCGCCGACTCGTCGCCGAGGTAGGCGCTATCGAGCGGCGCGGGAATGCCCCAGCCGCCGAGGCGGGCGCGCACCTCGGCGAACTCGAGCGAGAGCCGCGCCCCGGCCACGGTGTCGGCGGCGGCCAGCGCGCGGACCCGGGACTGCCAGTCGGCCGAGACCGGCACGGCGGCGGCCGCCATGGCGGCACGGGCGCGGGGCAGGTCGGGATCGGCGCGCATCGCGCGCTCGGCCCACTCGAAGGCCGAACGGTCGTGGCCCAGCGCGAGCGCGGACTCGCTCCGGCGCGCCAGCTCGGCGGGCGCGGCGCAGGCGAGCGCGAACAACGAAAGGAGCGCGGGCGGCAGGAGCAGGCGGGAACGGAGCGATGGGCCGGACCCGCGCGCGGGGATCGCGCGGCGGTCCGCACGGCGATGCGGCGACATGGTCTCGCCTCCACGGGCGGAAACCCACGGCGACCGCGGGAGCGGCGCGCGCCGTGGGAGAACCCTAGGCCGGCACCGGGACCACCGGGTTCGGGTCCTGCAAAATGAAGCGGCCGGGACGCTAGACCGGTCCCGCCCGGGGCGCAACCGCCGCGGGGCGTCCGCCACCCGCGAGGGGTCACCGGAGCCGGAAGTCCGGCCGCCGCGTCCGTCGCGCCGGGCATTGACGCCCGCGCCCGGCGGATGCCAAGGTCCGCGGCCATGCGATTCCCGCGAGTCTCCGCCCCCGCGCTCGCCCTGCTCGCCGCCGCCGCGCTTCCCTCGCTCGCCGCGGTTCCCGCGCACGCGGCCGCCGCCGACTCGCTCGACACCGGTCTCGGCCCGACCACGGCCCCGCCGTGGAACCCGCCGCGCGCGATTCCCGCGAGCGATCCGTGGGAGGCGGTGGTCCGCTTCCCGGGCCGGCTCGCCTCGCTCCCGCTCGCGGCGCTCGGCCAGGGCACGCGCCGCACCCTGCTCGCCGCCGAGCAGGGATTCCACGTGCAGAAGATCACGTACCTCTTCCGCGGCCTGCGCCTGCCGGTGCTGGTCGGACCGGCGTCGCTCGGGGACCGCACCGGCACCGGCGCGAGCGTGGGCCTCGCCCCCGCGCTCGGGCCCGCGCGGCTCGAGGCCTTCTTCGACGCCAGCACGCGGGGTTACACGCGCGTCCGCGCCCGGCTCGCGGCGGGCGTGGCGGGCCTCGAGGTCCGCGTGGACCGGCGCCCCTCCGACCGCTTCTTCGGCCTCGGGGAGAACGCCCGCGACGCCGGCGAGAGCCGCTACGGGCTCCGGCAGGATCGCGTGCTGGCGCGCCTCGACCTCCGGAGCGCGGAAGGCGGCCCGGGCGGACCGCGCGAGAGCTGCGCGTTGTGGGCCGGCCCGCGCTGGAGCCGCACCACCCGCGGCCACCGCTCGGACGAGCCGGCGATGGCGGACGTGTTCCCGGCGCTCGCGGCGCCGACCCTCGACCGCGACGTCGAGCACCTCACCTACGGCGCCCGGCTCGCGGTGGACCACCGCGCCGGCCGCCCGCACTGGTCGCGCGGCTGGCGCGCGAGCTTCGCGGCGGAGCGCTTCGACCGGCCGCTGGTGGAGAGCCCGTCGCGCGCCGGGGCCCAGTTCACCCGCTACCAGCTGCTGGCCGAGGCCGGCGTCTCGTTCTGGCGCGACCCGCGCACGCTCCGGCTCTCGTTCGCGGCCACCGACAACGAACCGTGCTCCGGGAGCGAGCGGTTCCTGCCGAGCGACTACGCCCGCCTCGGGGGCTCCAACGGCCTCGCGGGCTACGAGCCGCAGCGCTTCCACGATCTCGACGCGATGAACCTGCGCGCGAGCTACGTGTTCCCGCTCGCCCAGCACTTCGAGATGGACGTCCACGCCGACGCCGGCGGCGTGTTCCCGGACCTGCAGCACGACGCGCGGGCGAACCGCCTGCGCCACTCGGCGGGCTTCGCGCTCCGCGGCCGCACCCGCGAGTCGGTGGTGGCGAGCGTGGGCCTCGACGCCGGGCCCGAGGACTGGCGCTTCGTCTTCTCGATCGGGGCCGAGCCGTGAGCGCGCCGCGGGGATGGGCGGCGGCGATGCTGGTCGCGCTGGCGGCCGGCGCGGGCGTCCCGGCGGGCGCGGCGGAACCGGCGCCGCCGCGGGAGACCGAGATCTCCTACTACTACGACAACCTCGAGCACAGCCTGGTGCGGCCGATCGCGCGCCAGCTGGATCCCGTGCACGTGCTGCGCAAGATCGCCCGGCGGCCGAAGGAGGCCGCCAACGTGGACGAGCAGGACCAGGTGCGCCTGCCGAGCACGTGGTGGCAGCCGCGCGCGGGCTTCCGCGAGGTCACGGTCGAGCAGATGCTCGCCGGGCCCGGTCCGGGCACCGGCCCCGCGCCCGGACCGTGGACCGTGACGCGCGCCAAGACCCAGGGCGTCACCCCCGGCTTCTTCATCCGCGACGCCCACGGCGACCGCTTCATCATCAAGTTCGACCCGCCGGCCTTCCAGGAGATGGCCACCTCGGCCGACGCCATCTCGTGCGTGCTCTACTGGGCGTGCGGCTACAACGTGCCCGACAACACCGTCGAGTTCTTCCGCCCCGAGGACCTGCGCATCGCCCCCGACGCCACGGTGGTGGACGAGCGCGGCACGAAGCGCCCCATGTCGCAGGCGTTCCTCGACGGCCTGCTCGCGAAGCTGCCGCGCCGCCCCGACGGCACGATCCGGGCCGCGGCGAGCCGCCTCCTCGCGGGCCGGCCGCTCGGCCCGTTCGAGTACCGCGGGCGGCGGCGCGACGATCCCGAGGACCTGATCCCCCACGAGCTTCGCCGCGAACTGCGCGGGCTGTGGACGATCGCGGCGTGGACCAACCACGCCGACGTGCGCGGGCCCAACTCGCTCGACGTGTGGATCACCGCGGGCGGCCGGTCGTTCGTGCGGCACCACCTCATCGATTTCGGCTCCTGCCTCGGCTCCGGCGCGCTCGCCGCGCGCTCCTACCCGACCGGCGGCGAGTACTTCGTGGACTTCGGCGTGATCGGCGCGTCGCTCGCGACGCTCGGGCTCAGGCGCTTCGCCTGGGAGGGCGTGGAGGATCCGCACTTCCCGAGCATCGGCTTCATCGAGGCCGAGGCCTTCGACCCGGTGAGCTGGCGGCCCGACTACCCGAACCCGGCGTTCGACGAGCGCACCGAGCGCGACGTGCGCTGGGGCGCCCGCATCCTCTCCGGCATCACCGACGCGCACATCCGCGCCGCGGTGGCGCGCGGCAGGCTCAGCGATCCCCGCGCGGCCGATTACCTCGCGGAGACGCTGATCCGCCGGCGCGACCGGATCGTGGCCCGCTGGCTCGGGCCCGGCGCGGGCGCGGCGGCGGCCCGTTGAAGGCGCGCGCGGCGATGGTCGCGGCGTCCCTGCTCGCCTGCGGCTGCGCGCCGCTGGCCCGCTACGCGGGGCCCGCCCCGGCGCCGGGCGTCCCCGGCACCGCGGCGTCGAACGCGCTCGCCCCGGGGAGCCGCGACGGGGAGCGGCTGCGGATCGGCGCGCTGGCCGGGGACGCGGCGGAGGGCCGCGTGGTGCTGATCTACGGGGACAACCGGCCGGGCTTCCGCATGGAGTCCCAGCGCTGGGAGTACCACGCGCTGCGGCGCGCCTTCCGCGAGCCCCCCGTGAGCGTGCTGCGCGGCCTCGTCGCCCTGCCGCTCGCGGTGGCGGAGCTGGCGGTTCCGGCCCTCAACGGCCCGCGCGACCTCGTCACGCTCTTCACCGGGCGGCCGACGGGCGGCGGCGAGGGCCGCGTGCTGCGCGCGCTCGAGCGCGAGCCGCGCGCCGATCTCGTGGTCTCGACCGGCGACGTGGTGACCGACGGGCGGCGCGGCCGCCTGTGGGAGGACTTCGCGCGCCGCAGCCGCGCGCTCCGCGAGCGCGCCCCCTACGTGGCCGCGCCCGGCAACCACGAGCGGCTCCACGACGCGCGCGGCCGCGCGGGCTGGGAGGCGGTCGCGATGCCCGCGCTCCAGCCCGGGCGCGCCTGGGGCGTCCTCGAGGACCCGGCGACGGGCGCGACCTGGGTGTTCCTCGACTCCAACGTGCTGGCCGATCCGCACGCGCGGATCGAGGGAGGCGCGCGCCGCGCCGAGTCCCTCGCCCAGCTGGCGTGGGCCGATTCGGTGCTGGCGCGCCCCGCGCGCTTCCGCTTCGTCGTCCTGCACCACCCGCTGGTGGGCGCCGGGCACTACGAGACCGACTGGAGCCGCGAGGGCGAGGGCGAGGCGGCGGAGAACCGCCGGCGGCTGCTCGCCCTGTGCCTCGAGCGGGGCGTGCACGCCGTGTTCGCGGGCCACGAGCACCTCTACCAGCGCCTGTGGGTCGCGGGCCCCGGAGGGCGCGGCTTCTGGCACGTCACCACCGGCGGCGGCGGGTCGCCGCTCTACGTCGTGAGCCGCGGCGCACGCGAGCGCGCGTGGGCCGGGCCCCTTCCCGGCGGAGCCCGCGTGGATCCGGCCTCGGCCGCCTTCCGCTCCGACTACCACTTCCTGCGCCTCGCGATCCCCGCCCGCGGCGCGGGCGGCGACGCGCTCCCGCTCGCCGCCGCGCGCGTCACGATCGGCGGGGACGCCGTGGTCTTCGATTCGCTCGACCTCGCGCGCGCGCCGGGAGCCGGCGCCGGCCCGGGCGCCCCGTGATCCCCTTCCACCGAGAGGAGCCGGCCGCATGAACGACCGTTCCGGCGCCCCCCGGGCGCCCGCCCCCGTGTCGGCGCTCGACCGCGCGCTCCGCCCCTTCGCCGACGTGCGCGCGGGCGAGGGCGTCACCGCGCTGCTGCTCATGCTCAACGTCTTCCTGCTGCTGTGCGCCTACTACCTGCTCAAGACCGTGCGCGAGCCGCTCATCCTCGTCGGGGGCGGCGCCGAGGTGAAGAGCTACGCGGCCGCCGGGCAGGCCCTGCTGCTGCTGCTGCTGGTGCCCGCCTACGGCGCGTTCGCGAGCCGCGTGAACCGCATCCGGCTCATCTCCGGCGTGACCCTGTTCTTCGCGTCGCACCTCGTCCTCTTCTACCTGCTGGCACAGGCGAAGGTGCCGCTGCTCGGCGTCGCGTTCTTCCTGTGGGTCGGGATCTTCAACCTCATGATCATCGCCCAGTTCTGGTCCTTCGCGAACGACGTCTACTCGCCGGAGCAGGGCAAGCGGCTGTTCGCGATCGTGGCCTTCGGCTCCACGACCGGCGCCATCGTCGGCTCGTGGGCCGCCAAGCCGCTGATCGCCGCGGTGGGCGTCTACCCGATGATGCCCATCGCCGCGGTGCTGCTGCTGCTGTGCCTGGGCCTGACGCGGGCCGTGAACCGGCGCGGCTCGGGCGCGCGCGCGGCGGCGGCCGGGAGCGAAGCCGAGGCCGGGGCGCCGCTCGCCGCGACCGGCGGATTCCGGCTGGTGTTCTCGAGCCGCTACCTCGCGCTGATCGCCGCCCTGATGCTGGTGCTCAACTTCGTGAACACCAACGGCGAGTACATCCTCGGCAAGACCGTCACCGCCGAGGCCGATCGGCTGGTCGCCGCGGGGGCCGCGGGCGCCGGCGACGCCGGCGAGTGGACCCGGCGCTTCATCGGCGGCTTCTACGCCGACTTCTTCGCGTGGGTGAACGTGGTGAGCGCGCTGGTGCAGCTCTTCCTCGTCTCGCGGATCATGAAGTGGTTCGGGGTGCGCGTGGCGCTCTTCTTCCTGCCCGTGATCGCGCTCGGCGGCTACGGCGTGCTCGCCACCCTCCCGCTGCTCGGGTTGGTGCGGATCGCCAAGATCGCCGAGAACGGCACCGACTACTCGCTGCAGAACACGGTGCGCCACGCCCTGTTCCTGCCCACCTCGCGCGAGGCCAAGTACAAGGCCAAGGCGGCGATCGACTCGCTGTTCGTGCGCGGGGGCGACCTGCTGTCGAGCGCGCTTGTGTTCCTCGGCACCCAGCTCGCCCTCGACGCGAAGGGCTTCGCCCGCGTGAACCTGGCGCTGGTCGCGGTGTGGCTGGCGGTGGTGGCGCTGCTCGCGCGCGAGCACGCGAAGGTGGAGCGGGGGGACGTGCGGGTGTGAGGGGGCGCGGGCGCCGCGCGGCTCCGGCGGCCGCGCGGCGTCAGGGCGCGAGCGCGAAGAGCCCGAGATCCACCTTCGGCTCCTCCCCCGTCGCCAGGTCCGCGAGCACCTCGCCGGCCGCACTCGCGAACTTGAAGCCGTGGCCCGAGCAGCAGCTCGCCACGATCACCTGCGGGTGCCCGGGGTGGGGACCGAGCCGGAAGTGCTCGTCGGCGGTGTTGGTGTACAGGCACACCGCGCGGTCCACGCAGCGGCCCGCGGCGTCCGGCAGGCAGCGGTCGAGGATGGCGCGCAGCTTCTCGACCTCGTCGTCGCCCGCGGTGCGCCGCACCGTGTCCGGGTCGGCGGGCTCGCCCTCCATGTGGATCGCGAACTTCACGCGGCCCCCGATCATCGGGAAGCCGTAGACGTAGCGGCCGGGCAGGTGCTCGCGGATGAAGATCGGAAAGCGCCCGGGGTCGAACAGCGGCGCGTTGGACCGGGGCTCGAACCAGAACAGCGGCTGGCGGGCCACCGAGAAGCGGTCCGCGAGGTCGGGCAGCAGGCGCGGCAGCCACGCCCCGGCGGCGACGATCAGCCGGCCGGCGGCACATTCGCCCTTCGCGGTCCGCACCCGCACGCCCTCGCCGTCGGGCCGCCAGTCGAGCACCGGCTCGTCGCCGTGCAGCTCGGCGCCGGCGATCCGCGCGGCGCGCACGTGCGCGTCCACGCACGCCTCGGGATCCAGGTATCCGGCCTGCGGCTCCCAGATCGCCTCGTCGCCCGGCTCCACGCGGTGGGCCGGGTAGCGGCGCATGAGCGTGGCGGCGTCGAGCCGCTCGTGCGGCAGGCCGTGCGCGAGCGCGCTCGACAGCGCTCCCGCCACCACCGGCCCCCCGGGCGGGCCGATCATCAGGCCGCCGGTCTGGCGCAGCAGCGGGCGCTCGCACTCCATCTCGAGGTCCAGCCACAGGTCCCACGCGCGGCTCACGAACGGCACGTAGCGCGGATCCTCGAAGTAGGCGACGCGGATGATGCGGGTCTCGCCGTGCGAGGAGCCCATCGCGTGGGGCGGCTGGAAGCGGTCGAAGCCGACCACCTCGACCCCGCGCCGCGCGAGGTGGTAGGCCGCGGCGCTGCCCATCGCGCCGAGTCCCGCGATCGCGACGTCGAAGCGCCGGATCAGGCGGAGACCTCCGCCGCCGGGGCCTCCGGCCGCGAGTACGCGAGGTACAGCAGGCGGCCCGAGTAGAGGTCCATGAGCGCGTGGATCAGCATGCCGGGAAGCAGCGAGCCGCTCAGCAGGTAGACGGCGGCGAGGAAGCCCCCCACCGCCGCGGTGGTCACCATGCCGCGGAGACCCTGGTAGAGGTGGCCGAAGCCGAAGACCAGCGACGAGGCGACCGCGGCGGGAATCAGCGGAAGCCCGAGGCCGAGCAGGTAGTGGATCATGAAGCCGCGGTAGAGCAGCTCCTCGCAGATCCCGGCGGTGACCGACAGCGCGTAGAAGGCGCGCAGGTCGGCGCGGCTGCGCGGCATCATGCGCTCCAGCTTCGCGGTCTGGCGGCGCAGGGACGCGGCGGCCTTCCCGTCGGGACCGGCCCGCCCGGCGCGCGCGAGCACCACCGCCACGATCGCGACCCCGACGAGGATGCCGATCAGCCCGCCCGAGAGCACCGGCACCACGCCCAGCTCCCGCCACGGGCGCCCGGTCGCGAGCCACAGCGCCGCGAGCGCGGCGGTCAGGAACCACTGGGTGACCATCGCGCCCCGGTACGCGCCGAGCCGGGCGGCCGGCAGCTCGTCGGGGTTCGCGCGCGCGAGCTTGCCGTGCAGCACCAGGCGGGAGCGGATCGGGAAGAGCAGCGCGAGCACCACGGCGAGCGCGTGATCGAAGGGCGTGGGCATCGGCGCAGGATAGCCGATGGCACGCCGGGCGCGGGCGCCGCCCCGGGGGCGGATCCGCCGCCGGTCATCTCCCCGGGTTCGGGCCTCCGGCGCCGAGCGCCGCCGCCAGTCGCCAGCGGTAGGCGCCGAGCTCGCCGGGATCCTCGGGGCGGGCGAAACCCGCGAGCGCCTGCGGGTTCGCCGCGAGCCGCGCCGCGAGCCGTGCCGCCAGCGCGCGCTGGCCGGGCGAGAGCCAGCGTTCGGGGTCCTCCCCGCGCGCCAGCGCCGCGTTCACCCGCGTCGCCTGCATCGGGGTGAGCGGGAGCGCCGCCCACCGGGTGCCGTTCAGGTGGCGGGTGCGGTCGGCCGGGGGGGCGGAGGTCGCGGGAGCGTCGGCCCGCGCCGCGCGCTCGCCGACGCGGGCCCGCGCGCGCCGGAACTGGTCGCCGGTGTGCGCGACCACGCGGGCCGCGCAGCGCATCTCCTCGGCGCGCTCGAGCAGCGTCGCGTAATCGAGCCGGTCGCGGTGCCAGGTCACCTCCACGACCTCCCGGCCGTCGAGGAACCCGGCGCGCGTGGCGACCACGCCGTCGAGCGCGCCGAACCGCGCCTCGCCCTCCCAGAAGCAGTGCATCGCGAACGTGGCGCGCTCGTGCCGCGCGAGGTCGGTCTCCTCGAGCGCCCAGCGCAGGTAGCCCGGGACCGGCCGGCCGGCGGCCTCCAGCGCCTCCGCGAGGCGCGCGGCCACCTGGTGCGAGGTCCACAGTCCGTCGCGGCGCGGCACCACGTCGCGGCCCGCCGCGTCCACGACGCGCATCACCGGGTTGTTCCACGCGGGCTCGCCGAAGCGCGCGAGGATCGCGGCGTCGCGCCCGGGCCGGTTGTTGCGGACCGCCACCGGCTCGAACTCGGACTCGATGGCCTCGATGAGCAGCGGGTTCGAGAGCGGCCCCTCGCCGAATCCCACGCAGGTCGCGCACCCGGGGATCTCCTGGAACAGGATCAGCACCGGGCGGCCCGACGCGCGCGAGCGCGCGAGCGCCGCGTCGAGATCGTCTCCCCAGCGCACCCAGCCCAGCTCGCGGGCCGCGGGGGCGGCCGGCGCCGCGCCCGAGGGGAACGGCGCGGTCATGGCGAGGGCCACGAGGAATCGCGGGAGGAGTCGCATGCGGACGGGATACGGGGCGCGGGGCCGCCGCGTGACCGGGCGGGCGCGCGGCCGGGCGGCGGGCGGCGGCCGTGCGCGCCGCGAGCTCCGCGCCGCTCCGTGACCGCGCCCGGAGCCGCTGCTACCGTGCCGCCATGTCCTCCGCGGCGCTGGCGGGCTTCGTGCCCTCGTCCCCCGAGTTCGTCGCCGATCCCTACCCCGCGCTCGCCGCGCTGCGCGCGGCGGGGCCGATCCACTTCCACGAGCCCACCCGGCTGTGGCTCGTGACGCGGCACGCCGACGTGAACGCGATCCTCCGCGACCGCCGCTTCGGGCGCACCTACCGCCACCTCGCGAGCCCCGCCGAGATGGGCCGCGAGCCCGAGCCCGGCTGGCAGGCGCCGTTCTGGGACGTGGTGCGGAACGGCATGCTCGACCGCGAGCCGCCCGACCACACGCGGCTCCGCGCGCTGGTGTCGCGCGCCTTCACGCCCGCGACGGTCGAGGCGCTGAAGCCCCGCATCGAGGCGATCGTCGAGTCGCTGCTGGATCGCGCCGTCGAGAAGGGCACGTTCGACCTGCTCGCCGACTTCGCCGAGCCGCTCCCGGTCGCGGTGATCGCCGAGCTGCTCGGCGTGCCCGAGGCCGACCGCGCGGCGCTGCGGCCGTGGAGCGCCGACATGTGCCTGATGTACGAGCTGGACGCCCCGGAGGCGTCGGCGCGGCGCGCGGTGCGGGCGAGCGCCGAGTTCGCGGGCTACCTGCGCGGCCTGCTGCGCGAGCGCCGCGCGAGGCCCGGCGACGACCTGATCAGCGCGCTGGCGCGGGTCGCCGAGGCGGGCGACCGGCTCACCGAGGACGAGGTGATCGGCACCTGCGTGCTGCTGCTCAACGCGGGCCACGAGGCGAGCGTGAACGGCGCGGGGAACGGGTGGCTCGCGCTGTTCCGGCACCCCGGGGCGCTGGCCTGGCTGCGCGCCGATCCCGCGCGCGTGCCGCGCGCCGTCGAGGAGCTGCTGCGCTTCGACACGCCGCTCCCGCTGTTCGAGCGCTGGGTGCTGGAGGACGCGGAGGTGTGCGGGGTGCGGCTCCCGCGCGGCGCCGAGCTCGGGCTGCTGTTCGCATCGGCGAACCGCGACCCGGCGGCGTTCGCGGAGCCCGACCGGCTCGATCTCGCGCGGCACCCCAACCCGCACCTGTCGTTCGGCGCGGGGATCCACTTCTGCCTCGGCGCCCCGCTGGCACGGCTCGAGCTGCGGCTCGCCTTCGAGGCGCTGCTGCGGCGGGCGCCCGCGCTCCGGCTCGCGGAAGAACCGCGCTGGAAGCCCACGTTCGTGCTGCGCGGGCTGCGCGAGCTGAGGGTGACCGTCTAGCGGCGCGGGCGACGGGACGGCGCGGCCGCCGCGCGCGCCCGCACGCCGCCGGCGCCCCGCCTCAGCCCCGCCACAGGCTCCCCAGCCAGGCCCCGAGCCGGAACACGAGCGAGGGGATCTCGCGGCCGAGGAAGAATCCGTCGTCGCCCATCTTCTGGTAGAGCGGCATCACCAGCACCGCGTCGCCGCGCGCGCGGATCTCGCCCCGCGCGTCGCGCGCGAGCAGCGTGCCCGAGCGCACGCGCTGCACGTTCGCGAAGCCCGGCTCCATGACGAAGCGGTCCTCCGCGGTGATGGCGTGGCGGTGGTGGACGCGCAGCGCCCGCGGCAGGTTCGGCCAGGTCGCGGCGAGCCGGTCGCGGGACGGGACGATCGCCGGGAGCGCCGCCTCCGGCACCAGCCCGGCCGCCGCCAGCGCCACCGACACCACCGCCTCGTGGTTCGCGACCGCGCGCGGGCTCGCGTGCTGGCCGCCCTCGACCGCGAGCGTCACGCAGCGCCGCTCGCTCAGGTATTCGGTGAGCGTTCCGCCGAGCTGGCCGAACAGGCCGAGCAGCAGCGGCAGCGGGAAGCCGAGCGCGAAGCCGCGGTGCCGGAGGTGGTCCCCGATCAGCACGAACGGGATGCCCTCGGCCGAGGTGGTGTGGAGGTCCACCACGAACACGCGCCCGCGCGCGCCGGCGAGCGCGGCGTCGAGCGCCTCGCCCAGCTCGAGCTGCTCGCGGTCCTCGGGGCCGAGCACCACCGCGGGGTTCGCGGCCGCCGCGCGCAGCTCGGCGAGGCGCCCGGCGCTCCACTGGCGGTTGAGGTCGCGCTGCACGAACCGCGTGCCGCGGGCGAGCGCCCGGCGGTTCCCCGACAGCACCCACAGGTCGCCGCGCGCGAGCCCGCCGGCCCGCGCCAGCGCCTCGAGCGCGCGGCCGGCGCCCTCGAGGCCCGCGGGCTCGTTGCCGTGCAGGCCCCCGATCACGATCAGGGTCGGGCCCGCCGCCCCGCCGCGCAGGCGCGCCACCACCCGGGGGGGCGCCGCCTCGAGGCCGGGCTCGGCGCCGGTCGCGCCCTCGCGCGCGTTCACCCGCGCGCGCTCCCGCTTGCCGTGGGCCGGCTCCCCGGAACCGCCGCCGCGCGCCTCACTCGCCCAGCTTCTCCTCGAGCAGCTGACCGGCGATCTCCATGAAGTCGTTCTCGGTCACGATCCCCACCAGCCGCCCGTCGTCCACCACCGGGAGGCAGCCGATGCCGTAGCGCCGCATCAGCTCGATGGCGCGGGTCGTGGACAGTCCGGGCGCCACCACGATCGGATCCCGCTTCATGATCTCGGAGACCGGGATCGGTTCGCCCTCCCTCCCGAGTCCGCCCTGCGCGAGGAGCCGGAGGATTCCGCGGTAGTTCACCAGGCCGATCAGCCGGTGCTCGTGGTCCTCGACGGGGACGTGGCGGATGCGGTGCCACTCCATCAGGTTCGCGGCGAGCTCGACCGGGTCGTCGGCGTGCACGGTGTAGAGGTCGGTGCTCATGTACTGCTCGATGCGCAGGTAGTTGTGGCGCCAGCCGCCCGCCTCGCGCAGGTTCGCCAGCTCCCAGTCGTGCACCGGGCGGTTCTCGGTCTGCCGCGCCACGATCGCGGCGGTCAGGGCGTTGAGGCGCTCGGCCTGCGTGCCGTGGTCGCGCATCGCCGCGAGCGACTGCACCATCCAGCGCGAGCCGGTGCGCCCGCTGCGTACGCGCTTCTCGATCACCCCGAGGTAACGGTCGCGGTCGGCGTGAACGATGCCGACCCGGTCGAGCCCGGCCGCGGCGAGCGGCAGCAGCTTCTCGAGGATCAGCAGCGGCGCCGGGATCTCCTCGCCCTCGAACCAGGTGAGCGTCGCGTTGAGGCCGAGCCGCGCCGCCGAGACGAAGTTCATGTGGGCCTGCTCGAAGTCCATGAGCTTGGTCACGTCCTCGACGGTGGCGCCGAGCTCGCTCATCAGCCCGAGCCAGAACGCGGCGTTGGCGACCTCGTCCACCACCGTCGGCCCCGAGGGCAGCACCCGGTTCTCGATCCGCAGGTGCGGCTTGCCCCCGAGGATGCCGTAGCACGCCCGGTTCCACCGGTACACCGTGCCGTTGTGGAGGCGCAGCGCCTTCAGCTCGGGCAGGCCCCCCCGCCGCAGCACCTCGAACGGATCCTCGTCGAGGTCGGTGCCCACCAGCGTCCGGAACCGCGTCACGTTGTCCTTGAACAGCTCCATCACCGAGGCGCGCACCCAGCGGTCCCCGAACGTCACGCGCGGCGCGCTGACGCGGTCGGGCACGCTGCGGCGGGTGTCCACCGCCTGCTGGAACAGGGCGATGCGCGTCTCGGCCCACAGCCTGCGGCCGAACAGCAGCGGCGAGTTCGTCGCGGCGGCGAGCGTCGGCCCCGCCAGCGCCTGCGCCAGGTTGTAGAGCGCGGCGAAGCGCTTCGCCCCGACCTGCAGGTGCACCTGGAAGCTGGAGTTGCAGGCCTCGAGCATCACCGAGTCGTGGCGCACGCGCAGCTCGTCCATGCCCTTGATGAAGAACTCGTAGTCGCCGCCGCGCATGCGGGTCATGGCGTCGTTGAGCGCCCGGTAGCGCGGCAGCGGCACCATGCTGTCGAGCCCGAGGTCCGACTTGCGGAGCGTGGGCAGGATGCCGGCCAGCACCATGGTGCGGCCGTCCTCGTTGAGGGCCCGGTGCGCCTTGGCGAGCAGCGCCACCATCTGGCGCTCGGTGCGGCCGAGGCAGTCGCCGGTGAACGGATGCGGGTCGAGGTTCATCTCGAGCTGGAACTGGCCCAGCTCGGTGGTGAAGTGCGGATCCTGGAGCCGCTCGAGCGCCTGGAGCACGCCACGCACCGGGTGCCAGGTGCGGTCGATCAGGAACATCTCCTGCTCGGCGCCGATGCGCTGGACGCCCTCCTCGATCGCGCCTTCGGCGATCATCCGCTCGAGCGCGCGCAGGTCGGCGAGCAGCGCGCGCGTGAAGCGCCGCCGCTGCTCGCCCTCGAATTCGGTGATCTGCTGGGTGCCCATGGGAGTTTCCGTGCAGGCGGGCGCGCCCGGAGCGCGCCGGCCCCTAGGTCGCGGTCAGCTCGCCGAGGTACTGCGGAAGCATGCGCCGCCAGGTGGGCCAGTCGTGGTGCCACTCGGCGCCCCACGCGTCCACCCGGTTCGGAATGCCCTTCTTGCCCAGCACGTCGGCGGCGCGCCACGACTCGCCGATGTCCTCGGCGCGCCCCTGGCCCGAGGCGAACAGCACGAACCGGCGGCGGATCGCGTCGAGCGCCGGACCCTCGAGCCCGGGCAGGAAGTGGAGCGGCGAGGAATAGTAGAAGTCCTCGGGCATCGAGCCGTTGAGGAAGCGCTTGAGGTCGTAGGTCCCGCTCAGGCACAGCGCGTGGGTGAAGACGTCGGGGAAGCGGCACAGCGCCGCGAGCGCGTTGAACGCCCCGATCGAGGAGCCCGCGGCGATGATGCCGATGTCGGCGCTGCGGCAGTCGTTGCGGATGCCGGGCACCAGCTCGTGATAGACGAACTGGTGGAACTGGTTCTGGACGTGCGCGCGGTGCCGCACCGAGCCCTCCTGCTCGAGCCACGCGCGGCCGGCCACGCTGTCGCACGAGTACACCTTGATGCGCCCGTCCGCGATCAGGTCGCCGACCGCGTCCACCACGTGGAATCGCTCGATCTCCTCGCAGTCGCCCCCGGCGGTCGGAAAGATCAGCACCGGGGTGCCGAAGTCCCCCCAGCGGGCGATGCTCACCTCCCGCTGCAGCCGGTTCGAGTACCAGCGGTCGGTGAGCTTCACGCGCGCTTGCCTCCGCGCGCGCCCTTCGCGCCCTCGGCGGCGTGCGCCAGCGTCCGCGCGGCCCGGGCCGCGGCCTTGGACACGCTCTCGCCCACCGCCGCGTCGGTGTCGGCGGCGGGCTTCGCGGGCTTCCGGGCCGCGCTCCGGGTCGCGGCGGCGCGCGCCTTCGGCGCCCGCGCCGGCGGCTTCGCCGCGGCCGCGGGCGGCGGGACCGCCACCGGCTCGGGCGGCGCGTGCTCCCGCCAGTCCTGGATGCGTGCCCAGAACAGCTCGGTGAAGCTCTCCACCTCGTGCGCCGGGTAGAGCGCCGCGACCTTCTGGCGCACCGCGTCCTTCGCGGTCTCGGTGGCGAAGAACTCGCGCGTCACCTCCTCGAGGTGCGGCAGGTGCGTGGCGCAGAACTCGGTGAACCGCGCGGTCTCGAAGCGCTCGTGCGCGATCGCGGCCCAGCGGCGCAGCTTTTCGCGGTAGGGCAGGTCGGTGTCCGCCACCGCGACGAACGGGGCCCAGTCCTGGTTGAGGCGCATCGGCCGCTTGGTCGCGGCGCAGAACAGCGACCAGCGCAGGTTCGCCATCACCAGCCACGGGAAGTGGTAGTGGAGCGACGTGACCTGCGAGTCGGGGCAGGCGTTGGCGAAGTCGATCGGGTGCCACACGCCGTCGCGATGCAGGGCCTCGCACGAGTTGAAGTCCCAGCCGAAGAACGCGTTGATGGTGAGCGTCATGTCCTCGAGCAGCGAGCGTTCGTCGTCGCTCACGAAGCCGCGGTCCATGGTGTAGCGGTCGTGGAGCGGCTGGGCGGGGTCGTAGCGCACGACCCGGGCCTGCGGCCCGAGCGCGACGCACCGCACGAAGCGGTCCCACGGCTCGATCGAGCGCTGCAGGTGCATGAGGTGGGTGCCGCTCTGGTCGTAGGAGGCGCGCAGCCGCTCCTCGTCCTCGATGCGGCTCACGCCCTGCCACCCGCCGCCGTCGTAGGGCTTCATGTAGAGCGGGTAGCCGACCTTCGCCCCCACCTCGCCGAGGTCGAACAGGCGCGCGTAGCGGCGCAGCGTCACCTCGAGGTCGGGCTTGGGCTCGTAGGCCTTGGCCGGGACCATCCAGGTGTCGGGCACCGGCATGCCGAGCCGCATCATCGCGCAGTAGGACGAGTGCTTCTCCATGGACTGGATGGCCCACGGGTTGTTGAACACGTAGACGCCGTCCATGATCGCGGCCTTCTTGATCCACTCGCGGCTCATCCCGTACCAGTGGGTGAGCCGGTCCAGCACCACGTCGTAGCGGCACGGCTGGCGCAGGTCGTAGGGCTCGATGGTGACGCGCTCCACCTCGAAGCGCACCTCCTCGCCCCCGACCGGAACGCGCAGGTCGAGCCGGCGCAGCATCTCCTCGTAACAGATCGGCCAGCACAGGTCGGCGCCCAGCGACAGGCCGATGCGGCGGGTGACGGTCGTCATGGATTCCCTCGCGAAATCGTCACGCCGGGGCCGTGCGGACCCGCGGCGGAAAGGTTGGAGCTTCAGCGGCACCCGGCCGGGAGGGCCCCGCAACCGGGATTCGAGCCGCTATTCATACACCATCCACATGGGTCCCGGGTATGCCCACGTGAGCCCGTCCCGCAGCCGGTCGCGCCAGTTCTCCCAGTTGTGTCCGTCGCGCGACTCCACGTAGCGCACGGTCATGCCCGCCGATTGCAGCACCGGCACCAGCGAGCGGTTCTCGTAGATGAGCGACTCGTACTGGCCGCAGCTCACGAAGACCCGGTCGGCGACGCGCCGGGGTTCGGCGCGGAAGGCGTTGACAAACTCCACCACGGGCTCGAACACCGGCCCGCGCATCCCCTGGCCGATGTCGGTGAAGGCGAACGATCCGGACTGGAGCAGGAGCCGCCCGAAGAAGTCCGGGTAGCGCGCCGCCGTCGAGAAGGCGGCGACCGCGCCGAAGCTCGCGCCCATCAGGCCGCGCGCCCACCGCTCCTCCACCAGCGGCAGGCGGCCGGCGAGCGCCGGGACCAGTTCCTCGGCGAGGAAGCGGGCGTGCCCCGGGTGGTTGGCGTACTCGACCAGCCGGTCCGCCGGGTCCGAGAGCGCCACGATCATCTCGGGCACCTCGAGCCGGTGGATCAGGTTGTCGAGCACGGTCTTGAGGGCCGCGTACTCGAGGAAGTCGCGGCCGTCGTGCACGACCAGCAGCGGGTAGCGCCGCGAACGCCGGAAGCGCGCCGGCAGGTAGAGCGTGACGCGCGCGTCGCGGCCCAGCGCCCGGCTCGGGAAGCGCAGCTCCTCGAGCGCGCCCGGGCGGGTCTCCGGATTCGGTTCCACCCACTCGGGCACCGCGTAGCCCTCGCCCGCGACCACCGAGTTGGCGCCGAACGGATCGCGCGCCCGCATCGGGTTGAGCGGGTCCTCGATCCAGCGCGCCTCGCCCCGGGACACCACCTCGAGCTTGTACTCCATGCGCGACCCGCGCGGCAGGTCCACCGCGAGCCACCAGAGGTCGGCGCCCTCGACGCGGCGGAAGTTCTGCATCTGCGGCAGCCCGAAGATCCAGTGCTTGAGCGCCACGCCGTCGGCCTCGCCGCGCCACACGAAGGTGCAGCGCGTCCCCTCGACGAGCGGGAAGCGGTGCTCGCCGAGGAAGCGGTCCACGCGTTCGCGCGTGGCCGGCCCGCCGGAGAACAGCCTCTGGAGCGCGGGCGGGGGCCCGGCCTGCGCGGGTGCGAAGCTCACGATTCCCCCCGGGCGGCCGCGAGGGCCGCGCGCGCCGACGCTCCGCTCACGCGGCCTCCAGCGGGCGCACCGCGCCTTCGGGCGTGAGCCGGCGGGTGCCCTCCCCCGCGCTCCAGCCGTCCGGACGCACCACCAGCGAGGCGCCGTCGTCGAGGGCGGCGCACAGCGCGGGCGCGAAGCGCCGCGCCATGAGCGAGACGCGCGCCGCGTCGTCGAGCTTGAGCCGGCGGTGCGCGTGCGGCAGCGGCACGACGCCCTTCACCACGCCGAGCCCCTCGTCGAGCACCTCGGGCCAGCCGGCGCCGTGCATCGGCAGGTCGTGGAACAGCACCACGCGCTCCGAGATCGCCATCGCGCCCGCCGACCAGGCGAACACCGCCCGCCCCCCGAGCAGCCCCGCGATCCCGAACTGGCGGAGCCGGTTGAGGAGCACCGCCACGTGCCCGCCCGCGATCGCCACGGCGGCGCTTTCGTCCATGAGCGCCGCCAGCTCCGCGCGCTCGCGCCGCACCGCGTCGCGCTCGTTCGGCCGCCAGCGCTCCTCGAAGGCCGCGTGGATCTCGCGGATCCGCGCGAGGTGCGCCTCGTCGAGGGCGCGCACCGACGCGAGCGCGGCCTCCAGCTCGGCGCCCGCGTCCGCGTCCTCCGCGGCCTCGCGGGCGAGCGCGGCGCACGCCGCCATCCCGTGTTCGAGGCGCACGCGGTAGAGGCGCTGCAGGCGCTTCAGGCGCTCCTGGCGTTCGCGGTGGGCGGCGGCCAGCTCCGGGTCCTGCGCCGCGACCCGCTCGGCGCGCGCGTACAGCTCGAGGTTCACGGTGCGGTCGTCGAGGTGGTCGCGCAGCTCCTGGTCCTCGCGCTCGCGCTCCTGCCAGCCCGCGGTGATGGCGGCGATCCGGCCCTGCATGCCCAGCGAGTCCATGACCCGCCGCAGCGTCGGCTCGAACCGCTGGGGCCCGAGCAGCGCGACGACGCGCGCGGGCGCCCTCACGTGGCGCGCACCTTGAGGGTCTCGCCCACGAAGTCGAGCATGCCGCGCAGCTGGTCGTAGTCGGGGTGGCGCATGCGCAGCCAGGCGTTCGCCATGTAGCCGGCCTCGACGCCCTGGGTGGGCGTCCCGGGCGGCGGCAGGTGCATGTCGAGGATCCACTCGCCGTAGCGGGCGCGTACCGCGTCCACGCCCTCGTAGCCGGCGATGTGCCCGTCGCGGTCGGGCCGCAGCGCGACGATGCCCGCCGAGTAGCGCCGCGACGGCGGGCGCATCACCCGGCCGTGCACGATCGCGTTGGCCCACTCGTGGTAGAGGTCCATCTCGTTGGCCGCGCCGTAGAGGTCCCACGCGCGCACGCCGGGCGGACGGCAGCCGATCTCCGAGAACTTGAGGCCCTTGGGCCCGAAGAACCACTCCATGTGGGTGGCCGAGGTCCCGATGCCGAGGAGAGGCAGAACTTTCGCCCCCATCTCCTTGACCTCGCGGTAGCTCGGTTCGCGGTCGAGGCGGTTGGTGGTGATGAACTGCGGCGAGATCCAGCGCGTGCGCATCGCCTCGAGCACGTTCGGGTAGTAGTGGGTGGCGAAGTCCACCGCGACGCGGCCGTCGATCGCGATCGTGTCGTAGAAGCCCTCGTGCCCCTCGATGAACTCCTCGACCGCGACCGAAGCGCCACGGTCCGCGCGGGTCGCGGCGATCGCGCGCTCCAGCTCGTCGTCGTTGGCGGCACGGTGGGTGCCCGTGGCCCCCGCGGCGTCGCGGGGCTTGAGGATCACCGGGTAGCCGACCCGCTTCGCGAACGCGCGCACGTCGTCGGCGCTGGCGGCGCCGGTGGACTGGGCGCAGGGAATCCCCCCCTCGCGCAGCGCCTCCTTCATGGAGGGCTTGTCCCGGCACAGCCACGCGGTCCGGGTCGAGGTGCCGGGGATGCCGCAGGCTTCGCGGACGCGGGCCGCGGCCATGATGTGCGCCTCGACGGTGGCCTCGAGCCGGTCCACCCACACCTTCGACTGCACCCACTTCACGGCGGACATCAGCGCGTCCTCGTCCACCACCGACCGGATCGGCTCGTAGTGGGAGAGCCACCGGCGCAGGTCGTCGTCGAGCGACTCCTTCGGCCGTTCGCCGATGCCGATCACGGTCGCCCCGGCGGCGTGGAGCGCGCGCGCGAACTCGCGCTGGTTGGCCGGGAAGCAGGGTTCGATCAGGATCACGTTCACGCCGTCACCTCCCGTCCGACGAGCCGTCCGTACGCCGCGACGTACTCGCGCGCCTGGTGCTCCCACGAGAAGTCCATGCTCATGCCGTTCTTTATCAGGGTCTGCCAGCCCTTCCGGTCGCGCCAGCTCTCGATCGCGAACGACAGGGCCCAGCGCAGCCCCTCCGCGGTGAAGTGGTCGAACAGGAAGCCCGTGCCCTCGCCGGTGGCCGGGTTCCACTGGCTCACGGTGTCGGCGAGCCCGCCGGTGCGGCGCACGATCGGGGCCGTGCCGTAGCGCAGCGAGTACATCTGGTTGAGCCCGCACGGCTCGTAGCGCGACGGCATCAGGAAGCAGTCGCAGCCGCCCTCGATGCGGTGGGCCAGTTCCTCGTTGAAGCCGCGCCAGAAGCACACGCGCCCGGGGAAGCGGCGCTGCAGCCCGGTGAAGAACTCCTCGTAGCGCGGCTCGCCGCTGCCGAGCACGGCGAGCCTCAGGCCGGAGCCCTCGAGGATCGCCGGCGCCACGTCGAACAGCAGGTCGAAGCCCTTCTGGTGGGAGAGCCGCGACACGATGCCGGCGGTCGGGGCCTCGCGGTCGTACTCGAGCCCGAGCGTCTCGTGCAGCGCGACCTTGTTCTTCTCCTTGCGGTAGAGGCTCCGCTCCGAGTAGCGCTGGGGCAGGAAGCGGTCGTTGTGCGGCGACCACTCGGCGTAGTCCACGCCGTTCAGGATGCCGACCAGGTTCGCGGCGCGCGAGCGCAGCAGGTCGTGCAGCCCGAATCCGTACGCCTCGGTCTGGATCTCGCCCGCGTACGTGGGACTCACGGTGCCCAGCAGGTCGGCGTACAGGATGCCGTGCTTGAGGAACCCGATGCGCCCGTCGCGCAGGTCTTCCTGGTGCAGCAGCCCCGCCGAGCCGCCGAGGTCGAGGTACTGGAGCAGGTCGGCGGCGAACGTGCCCTGGTAGCCGAGGTTGTGGATGCTGAGCAGCGTGCGCGACCCGGCGAACAGCCGGTCCCAGCCGTAGCGGGTCCGGAGCAGCAGCGGCACCAGCGCGGCCTGCCAGTCGTTGGCGTGGAACACGTCCGGGCCCCAGCCCATGCGCTGGCAGGTCTCGATGGCGGCGCGCTGGAGCAGCAGGAAGCGCAGCGGCTCGTCCGCGTCGTTGGTGTAGATCGAGGGGCGGCCGAACAACTCCGGGCACTCCACGAGGAACACGCGCAGGTCGGAGCCCGGCAGCGTCGCCGAGGAGATGCCGTAACGGTAGTGGGCGGGCCCGAGCGACATCGGGAGGTCGCGCAGCCCCTCCTCGGCCCGCAGGTCGGTCGCGGCGTCGCGCACCCGCGGGTAGAGGGGCAGGAACACGCGCACGTCGTGGCCGAGCCGGTGCAGCTCGCGCGGCAGCGCCGCCGACACGTCGGCGAGTCCGCCGGTCTTGGCGAAGGGCGCCAGTTCCGACGTGACGAAGGCGATGCGCAGTGGATTCGGGCCGGTCATGGGCGGGGTCGCGGTGGGGGTGGGAGCGGTGCGCGCCGCGGCGGGTGCGCGCGGGAGCTCGCGGCATTGCCATGCCGCGGAAAGGGTGGATAGACTACCGGACCTTCATGCCCAACGTCATCTTCGTCGCGCCCTACTTCCTCGAGACCACGCTGCGCTTCGTCGAGGGAGCCGCCCGGCTCCCCGGCGTGCGCTTCGCGCTGGTGAGCAGCGATCCCGCCGAGAAGCTGCCCGACGGCCTCCGCGCGCGGCTCGCCGCCCACTGGCGCGTGACCGACTGCCTCGACCCCGGGCAGCTGGTGTGGGCCGCGAAGGGCCTGGCCGAGCGGATCGGCCCCCCGGACCGCATGGTCGGCACGCTCGAGGAGCTGCAGGTGCCGCTCGCCGAGGCGCGCGCCGCCCTCGCGGTGCCCGGCATGAGCGTCGAGGCCGCCCACAACTTCCGCGACAAGTCGCGCATGAAGACGGTGCTGGCGGCGGCCGGGCTGCCGTGCGCCCGCCACCGGCTCGCCGGCTCCCCGGACGAGGCGCGCGCCTTCGCGGCGGAGTGCGGGTTTCCGCTGGTGGTGAAGCCCCCGGCGGGCGCCGGGGCGCGCAACACCTTCCGGGTGGACGACGCGGGGAGGCTCGAGGAGGTGCTGCGGGCCGTGCCTCCGTCTCCGGAGCGACCCGCGCTGCTCGAGGAGTTCGTGCGGGGCGACGAGCACTCCTTCGACAGCGTGTGCATCGGCGGGCGCCCGGTGTGGCACTCGATCAGCCGCTACTTCCCCACGCCGCTCGAGGTGCTGGAGAACCCGTGGATCCAGTGGTGCGTGCTGCTGCCCCGCGAGATCGGCGGCCCCGAGTTCGACCCGATCCGCGACGCCGGCTTCCGCGCGCTCGCGGCGCTCGGGATGGAGACCGGGCTCTCCCACATGGAATGGTTCCGCCGCCGCGACGGTTCGATCGCCATCTCCGAGGTGGCCGCGCGCCCGCCCGGCGCGCAGTTCACCACGCTCATCTCCTACGCCCACGACGTGAACCTCTACCACGCGTGGGCCCGGCTCATGGTGTTCGGCGAATTCGACCCGCCGCCGCGGCGCTGGGCGGTGGGGATCGCCTTCCTGCGCGGGCAGGGCAGCGGCCGAGTGCGCGGGATCTTCGGCATCGAGAAGGTGGCGCCCGAACTGGGGCCGATCACCGTCGAGGTCAAGCTCCCGCGCGAGGGGCAGCCCCCGACCGGCACGTACGAGGGCGACGGCTACGTGGTGGTGCGCCACCCCGACACCGCGGTGGTGGAGCGCGCGCTCTCGAAGATCGTGTCCAGCATCCGCGTCGAGCTGGGCTGACGCGAACGCCGGCCGCCCCGCGAGGGGACGGCCGGCGCGTCGCTTCGGGCGATCAGCGGTACAGCGTCTTGATCCGTCCCCAGCTGCCCGGGCGCGTCCCGGTCGGCGGCTCCAGCTTCTCCGACGGCACCAGCAGGTACTCGTAGGGCGACTGCCGCACGAGCACGTTGCCGGCGAAGAACTGGTCCATCACGAACGGGTAGAAGGGGTCCGATGCGGGCGCGATCCGGAACAGCGCGAAGTGCGTCTTGTCGTCCACGATCGGATACGTCCGCCCGGCGTGCTGCTTCAGGCAGGGGTTGCAGAGGTATTCCATCTCGAACGGCTGCTGGACGTCGTTACGCCACTCGTCCAGGAGATTCACCACGAACGGCGGCGGCGGGAACCCGAACGCGCGGTAGCACAGGTAGTGGTTGGCGTTCGGGAAGACCGGCTGGGGCTGGTTCTTCCAGGCCGGGACCAGCATGAACTCGAGGTTCTGGACGTTCACGTCGTAGCCGCCGAACTGGTTGTTGACCCGCACGGCCCTCGGCGTGGGAATCTTCTGCGTGATGTTCCACCACGTGTAGTGGAGGAGCGTGTCCGGGATCACCGGGGAATTGTTCTTGTGGACCCAGTTCACCAGCCGGTCGAGCCGGTCCACCGAGATCGAGAGCCCGTTGGGCCAGAACTGATCGGCCGCGAACACCGGACGCGGCCCCTGGACCGGATCCAGCAGCTTGTACGTCCAGTAGTGCGTGGGGTTGATGCCGGGCGGGGCGTGCTGCGACAGGGCGCCGGTGGGCGCGAGCAGCGCGGCCGCGAGCAGTGACAGGAACAGCAGCGGGGTCGTCCAACGCTTCATGACTCACCTCCGAGTCTCGGAAAGGTTGCGGCGCGAGATCCATCTTCCGAGGGGTCGTCCCTGACGGTTCGCGCGGGGCGCGAGGCGGGACGCGGGATCCGGGGGCGCGCGGGCGGGCGGAGGAACCGGGCACGGAGCGGCCCGGCGACGATCGGAACCCGCGGCTGGACGTCGGGGCAGCGACCGAGCCCGCGGATGGACGTTCCGTGGCTCGTGGGGCGGCGGCACAGTTCCCCCGTGGCGAAGCGGCGCGCGCGGCGGTTTCGGGGCCCTGCGCACGCCGCCTCTCGCCGTCCGCAACCTGCGCCCCCGGCACGCCGCTGTCAACGACGGAATCGGGAATCGTGCAAGGGACTCGGCGTCAGGCCGTTGCGGCGGCGCGAGGCGGCGGTTTGTGGCCGCGGGGCGGCCCGTGCGACATTGCGAACACCGATGAACGTCCTCTACCTCTCCCCCGGATATCCCCCCGAGAGCCCCAAGTTCACCCGCGGCCTCGCCGAGGCCGGCGCGCGCGTGATCGGGCTCGGGGACCAGCACGAGTCGGCGCTCCCCGAGGTCGCGCGGCGAAATCTCGCGATGTACGTGCAGTGCGGCGGCTTCGCGAACGAGGACGCGGTGCTCGCGCAGGTCCGGGACCTCGCGAACCGCGTGCGCATCCACCAGGTCGAGTGCCTCTGGGAGCCGCTCATGGTGCTGGCGGCGCGCGTGCGCGAGCAACTCGGGCTCCCGGGCATGACCGTCGCCGAGACCGTGCCGTTCCGCGACAAGGAGACCATGAAGCAGGTCCTCGACGGCGCGGGGATCCGCGTGCCGCGCCACGCGCGGGCCCACACCGTGGCCGAGGTCGAGGCCGCGATCGAGCGCATCGGCTACCCCGCGATCCTCAAGCCCATCGCCGGGGCGGGCTCGGCCGACACCCACCGGGTGAACGACGCGGCCGAGCTGAAGCGCGTGCTCGAACTGACGCGCCACGTGCCCCACGTGAGCGTCGAGGAGTTCATCGAGGGCGAGGAGTTCACGTTCGACACGGTGTGCGCCGACGGCAAGGTCCTGTTCTACAACATCTGCGCCTACCGGCCGCGCCCGCTGGTGTCGCGCACGCTGCTGTGGGTGAGCCCGCAGACCGTCGCGCTCAAGGACCCCGACGTGCCGTACCTCGAGAACGGGAAGAAGCTCGGCCTCGCCGTGCTCGAGGCCATGAACTTCCGCACCGGGTTCACGCACATGGAATGGCACCGCAAGGCCGATGGCGAGGCGGTGTTCGGCGAGATCGCCGCGCGCCCGCCCGGCGCCTACACCGTGGACATCATGAACTTCGCGAGCGACACCGACCTGTTCCGCGGCTGGGCCGAGGCCGCCCTGCGCGGACGGCTGCACGAACCGGTGACGCGGAAGTACAACTGCGCCTCCGTCTTCAAGCGCGCGCAGGGCGAGGGGCGCATCCAGCGCATCGAGGGGCTCGGCCGGCTGATGGCCGAGTACGGCCCCCACGTGTGCGTGGTGGACCTGCTGCCGGTGGGCGCCCCGCGCCGCGACCCGATGCAGACGCTGATCTCGGACGGCATGGTGATCGTGCGGCACGCCGAACTCGACCGCTGCATCGAGATCGCCGACCGCTTCGGCACCGACCTCCAGCTCTTCGCGGGCTGACGATGGAGAAGCCCCGGGCCCCGCGCGCGACCGCCAAACCGAAGGCGGCAAAGCGCGCGGCGGCGGCCCGCCCGGACGGGAACGGCGCCGCCGCGAAGCCCGAGCCGGGGAAACGCGCCGCGGCGGGGCCGAAGGCCGCGAAACCGCGGGCCGCGAAGCGAACCACGCCCGCGCCGCTCCCGCATCCGCTCCCCGACCACGGCGCGCGCGTTCCCGACGCCGAATTCGCGCGCTTCACGCGCGGCGAGCACCGAAGGCTCTGGGAGATCCTCGGCGCGCACCCGGTCACGCACGGGGGCGAGGCCGGCGTGCGCTTCGCGGTGTGGGCCCCGAACGCGCGGTCGGTGTCCGTCATCGGAAGCTTCAACCGCTGGCGCGCCGGCGCCCACCCGATGGCGAAGCGCGATCCCCACGGGGTGTGGGAGACGTTCGTGCCGGGCGCCTCCGCCGGCGCGCTCTACAAGTTCCACGTCGAGGGCTGGCGGGGCCTCGTTCGCGACAAGTGCGACCCGGTCGGATTTTCCTCCGAGCTCCGGCCCGACACCGCCTCGCGGGTCGCGCCGCTCGCGGGGTACGCGTGGACCGACGGCGAGTGGATGCGCGACCGCGCCGCGCGGCAGGCGCCCGACCGGCCGATGCTGATCTACGAGGTCCACCCGGGCTCGTGGAAGCGCGGGGCGCCGGACGCGCCCGGAGAGCCGGGGCGCTTCCTCACCTGGGGCGAACTGGCCGACCAGCTCATCCCCTACGCCGCCGGACTCGGCTACACGCACCTCGAGCTGCTGCCCGTGACCGAGCACCCGCTCGACCAGTCGTGGGGCTACCAGACCATCGGCTACTTCGCGCCCACCTCGCGCTTCGGCGGCCCCGACGGCTTCCGGGAGTTCGTGGACCGTGCCCACGCGGCGGGCCTCGGCGTGATCCTCGACTGGGTGCCCGCGCACTTCCCGCGCGACGCGCACGGCCTCGCGGCCTTCGACGGCACGCACCTCTACGAGCACGCCGACCCGCGCCAGGGCGAGCACCAGGAGTGGGGCACGCTGATCTTCAACTACGGCCGCCCGCAGGTCGCCGACTTCCTGCTGTCGAGCGCCGCCTACTGGATCGAGCACTTCCACGTGGACGGCCTGCGGGTGGACGCGGTGGCCTCGATGCTCTACCTGAACTACGCGCGCGGCGAGGGCGAGTGGGTGCCGAACCGGTACGGCGGGGTGGAGAACCTCGAGGCCGTCGAGTTCCTGCGCGCGATGAACGCGATGGTGCACGAGCGCTACCCCGGGGTGGTCACCTTCGCCGAGGAGTCCACGTCGTGGCCCGGCGTGACGCGGCCCACCCACCTCGGCGGCCTCGGGTTCGACCTCAAGTGGAACCTCGGGTGGATGCACGACAACCTCGACTACCTCGGGCTCGATCCCCTGTTCCGGCGCTTCAACCAGGACCGCATCACGTTCTCGATCTGGTACGCGTGGCAGGAGCGCTGGCTGCTGCCCCTCTCGCACGACGAGGTGGTGCACGGCAAGGCCGCGCTGGTCGCCAAGATGCCCGGCGACCGCTGGCAGCGCTTCGCCACGCTGCGCCTGCTCCACGCGCACCTGTCGGCGCACCCGGGGAAGAAGCTGCTCTTCATGGGAGGCGAGTTCGCCCAGTGGCGCGAGTGGAGCGAGACGCGCGCCCTCGACTGGGACCTGCTCGAGCACGCGCCCCACGCCGGGATGCGGCGGCTGGTGGGAACGCTGAACGGGCTGGTGCGCTCGCTTCCGCCCCTCCACGAGCGCGACTTCGAGAGCGACGGCTTCCAGTGGGTGGACTTCCGCGACGTCGAGCAGAGCGTGCTCGCCTACGTTCGCTACGCGAAGGATCGCTCCGACTTCGTCGTGGCGGTCAACAACTACACGCCGGTGCCGCGGCACGGCTACCGGATCGGCGTTCCGGCCCCCGGCCGCTACGAGGAAATCGTCAACACCGACTCGCAGGAGTTCGGCGGCTCGGGCGTCGGCAACGGCGCGCTCGAAACCGAGCCCGTCGAGTGGCACGGCTTCCCGCAGAGCGTCGTGCTCACGCTGCCGCCGCTCGCGGCGGTGTGGATGCGGCGGGCGGCCGGAGCCTGACGCCCCCTAGCGCCCGCCGTCGTTGAACGGCGCGGCCGGGGTGGCCGGCCCCCAGCGCAGCGTGGCGCTGCCGTCCGAGAGGGAAACGCTCGTGCTGTCCGCCCGGATCACGTAGTTCGTGCCGAACGTGAGCGTGACCGTGGTGAACGGCGAGATCGACGCGGTCGCCGTGGAGCTGCTCGACTCGGTCTCGATGGTGTAGGTCGCGTAGGCCTGCGGCTGGAACGAGGCGATGGTGCGCGCGCCGGGGTTGAGGTTTCCCGCGCCGAGCACGTGCCCCGGCTGCGTGGCCTGCGGGATCGTCGTCGGCGCGCCGAGCGTTCCGGAACCCAGCCACTTGATGTAGTGGTCCGGGTCGGGCCGGTAGATGCCGCTCATCAGGAACGACCCCCCGCTGGCCTTGCTGGAGACCACGGCGTGCGGGAAGCCGTTGGGGATGGCGTAGGGAATGTTGCGGTAGTTGCTGGCGTCGCCGCGCACCACGTAGTTCGCGTGGATCTCCTGCTGGAGCGAGCCGGGTCCGTAACGGCGGTAGACGAACGGCACCACCCAGCGGGTGAGCTGCGCGACGTTGCTCAGGTGCCCGCGCACGCTCACGGTCACGTCGCCGTGGGACGAGGCGCCGGTGAGCGGCAGGGGCACGGTGATCAGGTGCTCGCCCCACACCACGCCGGTGAGCGCCACGCCTCCGATCGTGACCGCGCGGTTCGCCGCCCCGGGATCGAGCCCGAAGTCGCCCTCGATCTCCAGGTAGTCCTGGGGGTCGGAGGGGGCGTTGTGGACGAACAGCCGGAAGATCGTGGGCCGCAGCAGTCCGAAGGTCGGGTTCGTGGGGTTGCGGTTCATGTAGAGGCGGGCCGTGCCCCCCGGGTCCCGGTTCTTCTGCTGGCTCACCATCCACTCGCGCACCCAGTCGAACAGGAACGGCCGCTGGCGCGGCGTCTGCGGCACCACGTGGTCGGCGCCGCAGAGAAGGTCGAAGAGCGTCTCCCCGACGATCCACGAACTCCCGGACGTGAGCACGTCCCAGCCGCAGTAGAGGCCCGCGCCCCGGGCGAAGAACGCGTCGCGCACCTCCTGCTTGGCCGAGGTGCAGGCGTCGATGTAGACGAGGCTGTTGGCCGAAAAGCTCATCTTGTTGCGGATGAACTCGGGGGTGATCGCGTAGTGGCACTCGTTCCGGACGCTGCCGTCCGGCTGGTAGACGCCGGTGCAGGCGTAGCAGATCTCCTTCGCGCCCCAGTGCCCGGACACCGGGCTCACCCGGTCGCGCACCGAGTCGCACAGCGACTGCGTCCAGATGCCGAACACGCCGTTTCCCTGCCGGTCGTTGCCCTCGCCCGCGTGCGACGCCCAGTAGAAGACCCCGTCCCCCTGCACCGCGGCGAGCTCGGCGAGCCCCGAAGCCGGCGTCGAGACGGCGTAGCCCGAAGTGCCGAGCATGGTCCCGATCGGCCCCACCGACGAGTGCCAGCTCGGCTCGAGCGAGTTCATCAGCCGCGCCTTGTCGGAGACCGGAAGCTCGCTCCCGAGCGGCGGCGGCATGGCGAGGCGCTCGGCGAGCCGCCGCTGCCCCTCGCGCGCCGGCGAGGGCGGCACGGGCACGGCGGGCAGCCGGTTGTCGATCAGGAGCAGCAGGCGCTCGTCGTCGAAGCGCGCCCACAGGTTGTCGAGCGAGTCCGAGACCCCGGCGGCCTCCACGTTGGGCTGGGCCGTGAGGTAGGCGAGCGTCGCCGCGTCGCGCGTCGGGTCGCCGCGCAGCGAGTGATAGAGGCTCGAGGCCCCGTCGATCACCGCCCAGCGCGCGCTGTCCCCGGGCGACGATCCGCCGCCGGGGCCCGGTCCCGGGCCCGGTCCCGGGCCCGCGTCGGGGGCGGCCGGGCTCGACTTCCCGCCGCACGAGGCGAGCCCGAGCGCGGCCGCGGCGATCGCCGCGGCGACCAGCCACCGCCGCGCGGCGCGCGGCGGAATGCTGCCGAATGGGCTCATGAGCGACCTCCACCTGGGGTCGGCCTCGGACGGGCGGCGGCCCTCGCCCGTCTGGCCGTGCCCCTGTGACGACCTGGGTCTCCGGAAATCAGCCGCGACCGGAGTCCGGTGGTCGCCGCGCCGCTCGAACCCGGCCGGAGCGGTGATCCACGGCGCGGGCCCGGCGGGATTTGGGCCACGTCCACCCACCCCGTGCTACCCTCGCCCCGCGGACCCGCCGATCGCCGTGCCGGCGCCCGAAGGGCCGCGCCCTCGCCATGCGCCGACTCCCGTCATCCCTCACGCTCCTCGTCGGTTGCGCGTTGCTCGGCGCGCCCGCGGCGCTCGCCACGGGCCCGCTTCCCGACCGCTCCCGGCACTGGCCGGTCGAGCGCCGCCTCGCGGAGATCACGCCGGCCGCCGACTCGGTCTGGAACCGGTCTCGCGAGGGGGCCTCCGACTACTGCGACTCGCTGATCCGCTCGGCGCGGGCCTCCCGCGACCGCACGCTGCGGACCGCCGTGCACCTGTGGCGCGGCCGCAAGCTCGCCAACTTCTACCGGATCGACGAAGCGAAGCCGGATCTCGACACGGCGTGGACGCTCGCGCTCGCCCTCCGCGACAGCGCGGGGCTGGCCCGCGTCCTCGCGGCCCGGGCGCACGGCGCCAACGTGATGGGCCGGCTCGCGGAGACGCGGCGCGAGTACGAGCGCGTGGTGCCGCTCGCCCGCGCCGCGGGCCTGCCCGGGATCCTCGGGTTCGCCCACCGCGGGCTCGGTTTCATCGCGAAGGAGGACGGCCGCTACGCCGACGCGCGCCGCCACCTCGGGGAGGCGGTCCGGCTGCTGCCCCGCGACCGCTTCGAGAGCCGGCACACGCGTTTCCTGCTGGCCGAGGTGGAGAACCGCGTCGGCCGCCACGACGAGGCGCGCGACACGTTCCTGGTGCTGCTCGACGAGGCGCGGATCCGCAGGGACCGGTGGACCGAGGCGGCGACGCTCAACGATCTCGGCAACCTCGAGTTCCTGGGCGGGGACGCCTCGCTCGCCGACCGTTACTGGGAGTACGCGGCGGCGGCCTTCGACAGCGCCGAGAACCGGGCGAGCGCGATCAGCGCGCGCGTGAACCGGGCCCACGCGCTGCGCTCGATCGGCCGCCTCGACGAGGCGCGCGCGCTGCTCGAGCGGCTGCGGACCGACGCCGAGCGGGAGGGCAATCCCGGCGTGCTCCTGGCCGTGCTGGGCGAGCAGGCGTTGCTCCAGCGCCGGCTCGGCCGCTCGGCCGAGGCCGAGCGGATCTACCGGGCGCTGCGCGCCGCGGCCGTGGACGACGCCCTGATCCGGGAGGGTTCGGCCCTCGACCTGGCCGCGCTGCTCCGCGAGACCGGCCGCGCCGCCGAGTCCGAGCGGCTCATGGATTCGCTGCTCGCCCCGGGCGCGCGCGCGAAGCTGTCGCGCGACGACCTGCACGCCGCGCGCGTCGAACGAAGCGCCGCCCGCCGCGCCCAGGGCCGGGCGCGGGAAGCCCTGCCCGAGGCGCGCGCGGCGGAGCGCGGCGCCCGCGCCGCGCGCGAGGCGTCGCCGTTCGCGCTCGAGGCCGCCCTCGAGCTGGCGCGCTGCCACCGCGCGCTGGGGGCGCCGGACAGCGCGGTTGCGGTGCTGGGGCGCGCGGTCCGCCAGTGGGAGCGCTGGCGCGGCGGGGTATCCGACTTCGAATGGCGGGAGCGGATGGGCGCGAGCCTCTCCTCGCTGTTCGCGGAGTACGGGCTCGCGCTGCTCGACCCGGGCCGCGGCGGAACGTCCGCCCGGCGCGCGCGCGAAGCGTTCGACGCGCTCCAGACGTTCCAGGCCCGCACGCTCGAGGAGCGGCTCGCCGGCCGGGGCCTGGCCGGCGCCGGCATGCGCGGGCGGGTCACCGCCGACTCGCTGCGCCGCGGGGTGCTGAGGGAGGGCGAGCTGCTGCTGGACGTGGTGGCGACCGACGACACCACGTTCCTCTTCCTGGTTTCCCGCGGCGGCATCGGCGCGCGCCTGCTCCCGGCGGCCCCGCGGCTCGAGCGGTTGCACGCGGCCTGGAGGGAGGCCGCCCTCGCGGGCGCCGCGGACGACGTGGTGGCCGCCGGGCTCGGCCGCCTCGCGGCGGAGCTGCTCGGGCCGGCCGCGGCCGCGATCCGCCCGAGCCGCGCCGTGATCCTCTCGGGCGGCGGGCCGGTCGCGCTGTGGCCGCTCGCGGCGCTGGCCCCGCCGGGCGAAACCGCGCCGCTCGGCGAGTCGCGCGAGGTCTCGACCGTGCCGTCGGCCACGCTGCTCGCCGCGCTGCGCGCCGCGGCGCGCGCCCCGGGCGGCCCGCGCGGGCTGCTCGCGCTGGGCCGCACCACCGACGCGCGCGGCCGCGAGCTTCCCGGCGTCGGACGCGAGCTGCGCGCGCTCCGCGACGGGTTCGGGGCCGAGGTGCGCGCCAACGGCGGCGAGCTCGACGTGGCCGAGCTGATCGCCGACCTGCCGCGCTGGGGCGTGCTCCACTTCGCGGCGCACGCCGAGGCCGTGTCCGGCAGCCCGTGGCGCTCGGGCTTCCTGCTCGGGCGCGGCGCGGGCGACGGCGCCTACCTGCGCGCCTCGCGGATCGCGGGGATGAAGCTGCGCGCCCGGCTCGCGGTGCTGTCGGGCTGCCAGTCGGCCGGCGCCACGACCCTCTCCGGAGAGGGCGCCCTCGGGCTCGCCGGGGCGTTCCTCTGCTCCGGCACCTCGAGCGTCGTGGCCACGCTGTGGCCGGTCGAGGACCGCGTCGCCGAGCGGTTCATGGCCGAGTTCTACGCCGCGCTCGCGCGCGGGGCGACGGTCGCCGGGGCGGTGGGCGAGGCGCAGGGCCGCCTGCGGGCCCGCCGCGAAACCGCGCAGGTCCGGAACTGGGCCGCGTTTGCGGCGTCCGGGGAAGGCGGCGTCCGGGTTCCGGTCGGGCGGCGCCTGACGCCGGGCCCCGAGGATCGTCTGAACCGATGAACACTTCGCGCGAGGAACCGGAGGACGAGGACCTCCTGCGCGCGTTCCGCTCGGCGCCCGGAGAGCCCGCCGGACGGCGGGCGGCGGGGACACTGCTCGGTCGCTACCGGGCCCGCGCCTACGCGTGGTGCTACCGCATGGTGGGGGATCACGAGCGGGCGCTCGACCTGGCGCAGGATTCGCTGCTCAAGGCGTGGAGATCGCTGCCCGGATTCGAGGGCAAGAGCCGTTTTTCGTCGTGGCTGTTCTCGATCGTGCGGAACGAGTGCCTCACCGCGCTCAGGCCGAAGAGCCTGCGGCGGGACCCGCGGGCCGATCCGATCGAGCTGCTGATCCAGCACGAGGACCCGCCCGCGCTGCTGCTGGCTCGCGAGGAGGAGGAGGCCATGGAGGCGCTGGTGAAGGAGTCGCTGAGTCCGCTCGAGGCCGAAGCGATCTGGCTGCGCTGCTTCGAGCGGCTTCCGGTCGGGGACATCACGCGCCTGCTCGGGCTCACCCACGCCTCGGGCGCCCGGAGCGTGCTCCAGAGCGCTCGGGAAAAGCTGCGCGCGGCCCTCGCGCGCCGCGCCAGGGAGGAAGGATGAACCGGCCCCCCCGGGAACCGCAGGACCTGGCCGAGCTGGCCGGCCTGCCGCCGGACGACCCGCGTCTCGCGGCGCTCGACACCCCGACGCGGGCGCGGCTCCGCGCCTACCTCGAGTTCATGGCCGCCGGGGCGTCCGCCGGGGCGCGCGTGCCGGAGGCGGAGGCGCGGCTCGGCGCGGCGCTCGATCGCGAGCTGGGGCTGTCCGGGGAGCCCGGGACGACGCGGGCCCCCGCCGCCACGCGGACCGGCGGCGGATTCTGGCGGGCGCTGCTGGCCCCACCCGCGCGGCTCGCGTGGGGGGCGGCCGCGCTCGCGGTGGTGGCGGGCGGGCTGTGGATGGGGCTCGCCCCGCGCCGGGCCGGCGAACCGGTGCTGCGCGGCGCCGACTCGGTGGCGGCCGGGGCCGTGGCCGGGACCCGCGCGCTCGCGCTCCCGGACGGGACGCTGCGCCTCGAGTGGTCCGCCGCGCCCGAGGCCGACGCGTACACCGTCGTGTTCTCCTCGCCCGACCTCGTCGAGATCGCCCGCGTCGAGGGACTGACCGCAACCCGCCTCGACCTGCGGCGCGGCGCCCTGCCCGCCGGCCTCCCGCCCGGGGGCCGCGTGCTGTGGCAGGTCACCGCCACGCGCGGGCCCGACGCGCTCGCCCGCTCGACGACCGGGTCGCTCACCCTGCCCTGAGGCCGGGCCGCGGGGCGTCGCGCGGCGGCTCCCCGCGCGCGGCCGGCTCCCGCACGCACGCTAGCCGAGCAGGTAGTCGAGGTCCTCGGGCTTGAGCGTGCGCGCGAAGCCGTCCTCGCCGAGCACTTCTTTCACGAGGCGCTGCTTGCGCCGCTGCAGCTCCCAGATCTTCTCCTCCACCGTGCCGGCGGCCATCAGCCGGTACGCGATCACGGTGCGGGTCTGCCCGATGCGGTGGGTGCGGTCGATGGCCTGCGCCTCGACCGCCGGGTTCCACCACGGGTCGAACAGGATCACGTACTGCGCGGCGGTGAGGTTGAGGCCGGTGCCGCCCGCCTTCAGCGAGATCAGGAACACGCACGGCTCGGGATCGGTCTCGAACGCCCCCACCACCCGCTCGCGGCGGGTGGTGGCGCCGGTCAGCACGTGGTGGCGGATGCCGCGCTGGCGCATCGCCGACTCGATCAGCTTCAGGCACTCGACGAACTGCGAGAAGAGCAGGACCTTGCGGCCCTCGGCGAGGATCGGCTCGAGCAGCTCGAAAAGCGCGTCGAATTTCCCCGAGCCCAGGTCCTCGCGGCCCCCGACGAGCGCGGGGTGGCAGCACACCTGCCGGAGCCGCGTGAGCAGCGCGAGCACCTCGATGCGCCCGCGCTCCAGCCCGCCCGGCGCGCGCTTCAGCCGCTCCAGCGACTCGCGCCCGCGCATCAGCTCCGCCAGGTAGAGCTTGCGCTGGCCGGACGTGAGGTCGCACTCGAGGCGCTCCTCGATCCGGTCCGGCAGGTCGCGCGCCACCTGCTCCTTGAGCCGGCGCACGAGCACCGGCCGCAGGCGCGCGGCGAGCAGCCGGCGCGCGAACGGCGGCGCCTCCGGGTGGTCGTAGCGCGCCACGAAGTCGGAACGGCGCCCGAGGTAGCCCGGGTTCACGAAGTTCATGATGCTCCACAGGTCGAGGGCGCGGTTCTCGATGGGCGTGCCGGTGAGCGCGAGCCGGTGCCGCGCGTCCAGTTCGAGCGCGGCGCGGCTCACCGCGGCCTTCGGGTTCTTCACGTTCTGGGCCTCGTCGAGGATCGCGGCGCGCAGCGGGATCTTCCGCCAGTGCTCGATGTCCCGGCGGAACAGCGCGTAGTTGGTGACCACCAGGTCGTGCTCCGGCACCTCCCGGCGCAGGGTGTGGCGCTCCTCGCCGCTCGCCAGCTCCAGCACCCGGAGGTGCGGCGTGAACCGCTCGGACTCGCGCTGCCAGTTGTGGACCACCGAGGCCGGGCACACCACCAGCACGGGGCCGCCGTCGGGGTCGCGCTCGCGCAGCCACTCGATCCAGGCCAGCGCCTGCACCGTCTTGCCGAGGCCCATGTCGTCGGCCAGCACCGCGCCCAGTCCGAGCCCGGTGACGAAGGCGAGGAAGTCGAGCCCCTCGCGCTGGTAGGGGCGCAGCTTCGCCTTGAGCCGGGCCGGAACCGGAACGCGCGGCAGGCCCTTGAAGGAGCGCACCGCCTCGCGCAGGCGCCGCACCTCGCCGAGCGTGGCGGGATCGGCTCCCATCCCGTCGAGGGCGTCGAGGCTCTCGGGGCGCGCCTGCGCGAGCTGCGCCAGTGTCACCCGCTGCTCGCCCTCCCCCACGGCGATGCCGAGGTCGGCGAGCAGGCCCGCCTCGGCGTCGAGCGAGTCCACCACGTCGCGTCCCACCCAGCCGCCGCTCAGCTTCACGAACCGGCTGCGACTCCCCCTCAGCCGGGCGAGGTCGGCTTCGGTCAGCGACATGCCTTCCGCCCGCCACTCGGCCGAGATCGTGAAGAAGTCCACGCCGCTCGAGGTGACCGAGACGCGCGTGCGCACCAGCCGGGGCCCGGCGAGCAGGCCACGCGCCAGCGCGTTGCCCAGGTAGCGCACGCCGCCCGGCCGCCGCGCCCAGGCGGTGGCGACCTCGTTCACCTTGTTCGGCCCGAGGAAGATCCACGCGCCGCGCTCGGCGAGCTGGGGATCGCGGGCCTTGCGCTTCGCGAGGCGCGCGCCGCCGTGGGCGAAGGGCAGCGACGCGAGCCACTCCCGCACCGGCTCGAGCGGCTCCGGGTCGGGCACCTCCACCCACACGTCGCGCGCCTCCGGCGCGACGTCCCCCGGATCCTCCGCGCCGGTCTCCGCGCCCGCCGGATCGGCGGGATCCCCCGCGGGGCCCGGCGCCGGCCCGGGATCCGCGCCGGGCGGGGCCGCGTCCGCTCCGGAAGCGGCCGCCAGCTCCGTGAGTTCCTCGCGCAGCTCGAGCGCGGGACCCGGATCCGGAATGCGGATCCACTCGCCCTGCGCGTCGAGCTCGAAGGCCACGCCGGGGCCGGCCGGTGCGCCCGGCACCCAGTCCGCCCCGGCGGTGTGCGCGAAGAGCCGCACGTGGAGCCAGTCGTCCAGGCCCAGCTCGAGCGTGACCAGCGGCCGCGCGCGATGGACGATCATGTGGGAACCGAGCGCGCCGCTCACGTCCGAAAATCCCTCGGCGAGCGCCCGCACGAACCGCTCGCGCCCGCTCTTCGGCATGTCGAGCCCCCCGCCCGCGACCATGCGGCGGACCACGTGCGCGGGCGGCGCCTCGGCGACCCGCCAGAAGGCGCCGTGATGGAGCACCAGGCTCGGGTTCAGTTCGTCCTCCGAGCCGAGGAACACGAACTCGTCGAGCGTCGCGGTCGCGCCGTCCGGCCAGCGCGCGGCGAGCGTGAGCCGCGGCGCCGGGCCCTCGCCGGCCGAGACCGGCACCAGGTCCACGGGGACGTCCCCGAGCCGGAGCCGCGCTCCCGGGGTGACCCCGCCGCGCGGCGCGTCCTCCGCCGCCTCGTCCCACGTCACGAGCGGCGACCCGGAAAAGCTGTCGAGCAGCCGGTTCAGGGCGCCCGCCCCGAGCGCGATGCGCGTCTCGTCGAACCCGCGGGACTCGGGCAGCAGCCGCGACAGGAGCAGGAGGAGGCGGGCGTGCGGCGGCGCGAGGATCGCGCGGTTCATGGCCAGCTCGGAGGCGAGGCTCTGGAGGTGGCGGCGGCTGCGCGGCGCGTCGCGCAGGTGCGGCCCGGTGAGGCGCACCTCGATCCACACCGCGGGATCCCCGTCGAAGCCGTCGTCCACGCCCGCGACCACGCGGAGCGACCGGTCGTGGGGCTCGTTGCGACGGCGCGCCCACTCGGCGAGATCGCTCGCCACCGCCGCGTCGGCGCCCTCGCCCGGCGGCGGATTCCAGGGCGAGCGCTCGCGCGGCGGGCGTGCCACGGCCGCCCGGTCGTTCGCGCTGTCCTCCATCGCGGCCGCCAGGGCGAAGGCGTGCTTGCACCACGGGCCGGCGGGGCAGGTGCAGCGCGGGGTGGCGATCTGACCGTCCCACGTCCACGAGGTGCGGTAGGTGCGGGTGCCGCGAACGGCCGCGCTCACCCGGTCGGGCCGGATCTCGAGCGGGCCGACGCGTCCCTCGCGCAGGTACGCCCGGCCGCGGTCGCGGATGGTAGACGGCAGCCGGCGCGATTCCGTGCGGACGTCGGAGAGGAACGGCCCGGCGATTCCATCGGGGGAGGGCGTCGAGGTCATCCGCGCATCATGTCAGAACTCGGGGCCGGGCGCCGCGTCCGGCGGGCGCGGCCGATTCCGGCGCGCTCCCTCGCCCACCTGCTAGGATCGCCGGCCCATGATCGCGTTCACCGGCGTCTCCAAGCAGTACGGCCGACAGGTGCTGTTCGTCGAGGCCTCGTTCCAGCTGAATCCGGGCGAAAAAGCCGGGCTGGTCGGGCCCAACGGCGCCGGCAAGACCACGGCCTTCCGCATGATCGTCGGCGAGGAGAGCCCGGACGAGGGCGAGGTCACGGTCCCCAGGCGGATCCGGATCGGCTACTACCGGCAGGACATCGGCGAGATGGCCGGCCGCACGGTGCTCGACGAGACCATCGCCAGCAGCGGCGCGCTCGGCGACCTGCACCACGAGCTGAAGGACCTCGAGGCGGCCATGGCCGACCCCGAGCGCGCCGCCGACATGGACCGGATCCTCGAGCGCTTCGGCCACGTGCAGGAGGAGTACGAACGGGGCGGCGGCTACGACCTCGAGGCCCGCGCCCGCGAGATCCTGCACGGGCTGGGCTTCGAGGACGCCCAGGTCGGGGGCGACGCCGGGGCGCTCTCGGGCGGCTGGAAGATGCGCGTGGGCCTCGCCCGCATCCTGCTCGGGCGCCCCGACGTGCTGCTCATGGACGAGCCCACCAACCACCTCGACATCGAGTCCATCCTGTGGCTCGAGCGCTTCATCAAGGACTACCCGGGCGCGGTGCTGATGACCTGCCACGACAAGGACTTCATGAACCGCGTCGTGGACCGCATCGTCGAGATCGACGGCGGCGAGTTCACCACCTACACCGGCAACTACGACTTCTACGTGCGCGAACGCGCCATCGCCAACGCCAACCGCGAGGCCGCGCACGCGCGCCAGCAGGCGATGCTCGCCAAGGAGCAGCGCTTCATCGAGCGCTTCAAGGCCCACGCCGCGAAGGCCGCGCAGGTGCAGAGCCGGGTGAAGAAGCTGGAGAAGATCGAGAAGGTGGAGCTCCCGCGCCGCCGGCGGGTGGTCGAGTTCCGTTTTCCTTCGCCCCCGCGCTCGGGCGAGGACGTGGTCGAGGTGCGCGGGCTGCGCAAGGCGTACGGCGAGCGCGTGATCCTCGACGGGTTCGACTTCAACATCCGCCGCGGCGAGCGCTGGTGCGTGATGGGGCGGAACGGCGCGGGCAAGACCACGCTGCTGCGCCTGGTCGTGGGCGTGCTGGCGCCCGACGCCGGCACGGTGCGGCTCGGGGCGTCGCTCAAGCTCGGGTACTTCTCGCAGCAGGCGCTCGACCTGCTCGACCCCGCGCTCTCGGTGTTCGAGCAGGTCCAGAAGGACTTTCCGCAGGCGGGGCAGGGCGTGCTCAAGAACCTGCTCGGAGCCTTCCAGTTCTCCGGCCCCGACGTGGACAAGCCGATCCGCGTGCTCTCCGGCGGCGAGAAGTCGCGGCTGGTGCTCGCGCGCATGCTGTTCGATCCGCCCAACTTCCTGGTGCTCGACGAGCCCACCAACCACCTCGACCTCGAGACCAAGGAAATGCTCGTCGAATCCCTCCGGGACTTCGAGGGCACCATGCTGTTCGTGAGCCACGACCGGACGTTCCTGCGGGGCCTGAGCAACCGAGTGCTCGAGCTGCGTCCCGGCGACGGCAACGGCGTCCCCGCGAAGCGCCCGCTGGAATACGGCGGGTCGTACGTGGAGTTCGTCGAGCGCACCGGCAGCGAGGCCGCCGGCGTTCACGGCTGAGGCGCGCCGCCCGGGCGGCGGGGCTCAGCCCGCCGCGGCCCCGGCCCGCGCCGCCAGCTCCCGCCGGACGAGCGGCGCCACCTTCGTGCCGTAGAGCTCGATCGCTTCGAGCACTCGCTCGTGCGGCATGGGGCCGACGGTGAGCTGGAGCAGGAACCGCTGCATGCCGAACAGCGCGTGCTCGTGGAGGATCTTCCCGGCCACCCGCTCGGGACTCCCGACCAGCAGCGCCCCGCCGGGGCCGCGCTCGGCCTCGAAGCGTTCGCGGCTCGCCGGGGGCCAGCCGCGCTCGCGACCGATGCGGGTCATCACCTCCGCGTAGGGGGGCCACGCCTCGCGCACCGCGGCGTCGTCGTCCGCGGCGATCCAGCCGTGCGAGTTGATGCCGACCGCGAGCGCCGCGGGGTCGCGCCCCGCCGCGCGGGCGGCGTCGCGGTAGCGCTCGACCAGCGGCACGAAGCGCGCGGGCTCGCCGCCGATGATGGCGAGCGCCATCGGCAGCCCGAGCGTGGCGGCGCGCACCGCCGACTGCGGCGTCCCTCCCACCGCGATCCACACCGGGATCGGGTCCTGCGCCGGGCGCGGGTGGACGGCCAGCCCCGGGATCGCCGCGCGATGCTTCCCCGACCAGGTGATCCGGCCGCCCTTGCGCAGCTCGAGCAGCAGGCCGAGCTTCTCGGCGAACAGCTCCTCGTAGTCGTCGAGGTCGTAGCCGAACAGCGGGAAGGACTCGATGAACGATCCGCGCCCCGCCATGATCTCGGCGCGCCCGCCCGAAAGCTGGTCGAGGGTGGCGAATTCCTGGAAGACGCGCACGGGGTCGTCGGAGCTGATCACGTTGACCGCGCTGGTGAGCCGGATGCGCTTCGTGCGCGCCGCCGCGGCCGCGAGCACCACGCCGGGCGCCGAGACCGCGTAGTCGGCGCGATGGTGCTCGCCCACGCCGAACACGTCGAGTCCGACCCGGTCGGCCAGCTCGATCTCCTCGACGAGATCGCGCAGTCGCTGCCCGGGATCTCCCGCGGCGCGTCCCGGGCCCGCAAGGGCGACTTCGGCGAAGGAGTAGAGCCCCAGCTCCAACCGCCCGCTCCCCCCCGCGCCGGCCGCCTCGGGGTTCAACGGTAGAGGACCTTCAACTCACCCCAGGAGGAGCGGCGGGCGGGGGTGATCGAGCAGTTGGCGGGCTGCCACGCGACCGCGTCCATCGCGGCGCCTTCCAGTCCGCAGCACCAGCCCGTGCCGTAAAGGCTGACGTCGGTCCCGACCCGGCCCTGCGCCCGGAGGTCGCTGGCCACCGGGCCGTCGAAATAGAAACCGAAGTAGCAGGACCCGGGGCACGGCGACACGTGGAGCGCCCAGCCCCAGTCCTCGAGCCTGCCGATCGTGAGCGGGGCCGAGGCCGCGGGGCAGCTCGCCCACGCCGGTTTGACGCACGGCGGCTCGCAATCCGGGAAGCTCATGACCACGGCGACGCGGTTGGCGTCCACGGGGATCGCCCGGTACTCGTAGGTCTGGCCCACCTGCACCGTCGCGTCCACGAACTGGCGCGAGTGCGAAAGGCCCACGGTGCGGGCAATCGGCTGCGCGTTGAGCCGCTGGTAGGGAGTGCATTGGGTGACGGAGCGCCGCATCACGTCGTAGCCCACCCATTCGGGCCGGTTGGTGACGTAGGACTCGAACTCGTACCAGTCCCACGAGAAGGTGACCTCCTGCGCGCCGGTGCACGTGGCGAGCGAGGACATCGCTCCCGCGCGGGCGGGCGGGGCGTGGAGGGTGAGCCCGCCGAGCGCGAGGCCGAGGAGGGCGAGGCGGCAGGCGACCTGGAGTTTCATGCGAAGGCACTCCCGGGGACGAATCGTGGAAAGCTCCCTGCGCCACAAGCCGCGGCCGTCCTAGCGCGCGAGCACCATCCGTTTCGTCTCGCTCGCGTTCCCCGCGTGGAGACGGCAGAAGTAGAGGCCCGGGTCGAGCGAGCGTCCGTCGGCGTCGCGACCGTCCCACTCGAGCACGTGGGTGCCGGGCTCGAGCCGGAGGCCCGCGGCCAGCGCGCGCACCCGGCGCCCGGTGACGTCGAAGATGTCCACCGCGACGCGCTCGGCCCGGGGCAGGTCGAAGCCGATCGCGGTGCGTCCCGCGAACGGGTTCGGCGAATTGCGGAGCTGGAGCGCGCCCGCGAGCGGGCTCCCGACCCCGGTTACCGCGGTCGAGTCCCAGATCATCTCGAGGAACTCCGGGTGGTCCACGAACGGGTTCCGGTTGTTCTGCATCGTGTAGATCGCGCCGTTGCGCAGGCGCTCCTTCCAGCTCACCGGGTCGGCGGCGTGCCACTGCCGGTAGAGCGTGAGCGCCCACGGCTCGAACTCGGCTCCGTTCGTGGACGCGCTGCCGGGCCAGCCGGCGTCCTGCCCGAAGTAGCGGGTGGACATGTAGAGGTGGAAGCGCGCGAGGTCGCCCTTGTACGCGTCGATCGGCTCGAACACGGTGCCGGTGTAGCCGGGGCTGATGTTCGGGCCGACCTTGCTGCCGTTCAGCGACGTGATGGTCGCCGTGCCCACGTCGCCGTAAGGGTAGTTGCCGCGGTACCCGTTCACCTTGGCGTCGCTCGGGAACAGGTTCCAGAGGTCCGAGACCATCGGTGAACTGCTGTTGAACCACGACTGCGGCCAGGTGTGCTCGCGGTTGTAGCCGAGCCCCTCGGTCGCTCCCTGCCCGGTGTCGCCCCAGTTGTACGTGTAGGGCGGCGTGCCGCCGGGCACGTCGGAATACATGTCCCAGATCTTGCCGTTGGGCTGGAGGTCGGTGGTGGCGAAGGCGGTCAGCGCGTACGAGTAGCTCTGCACCGTGTGGTTCTTCATCAGGTTGTGGAGCGCGACGCGCAGCGCCGAACCCCGGAGGCCGGTGGTGCTCGCGTAGTAGCCGGCCGGAATGGTCACGTCCACGTAGGTGAAGCCCTTGGTCGCGCCCGAGGTCGGGTTGCCGTCGAGGTCCTGCACGCCCGTGACGGTCAGGGTGCGCGAGCCGGGCGGGATGTTCCGCACCGTGATCGTCACCTCGGCGGTGCGCGCCGGGTCCCACACCGCGTTCACCGCGACCAGCGCGCCCACCGTGTAGTTCGACGCCACCTCCGCGCTCGCCTCCTGCACCGGTTCGCTGAAGCTGACGAGCAGCGTCGAGTCGCTCAATTGCCCCACCGCCAGGATCGTCGGGGCCCCGCTCGTCCCCGGGATCGTGTAGCTGCGCACGTTGGACTGGCTGGTCTGGGCGGGACCGGTCGCTGAGATCCGGTAGTAGACCGAGACCCCGGCGGACTGGCCGGGGATCGCGGAGTCGGCCGTGTAGGTGCTGTCCGAAATCAGCGACATGTTGATCGCGTTGCCCAGCGAGCCCGACGAGAAGCCCCAGTCGAGGGTCACCGAGGAGACCGGGCCGGCGGTGTCCACGACCGTCGCGCTCACGGTGACCGGGTTGCCCGCCGCGGGGCTCGCCGGGAAGGTCGAGATGTTCGCGATCACCGGGCCCGCCGCCGGCGGAAGCGAACCGTTGTGCGAGCCGGGCGTGGCGTCGGTGGCGAGGATCTTCGCGGTCGCGGTCCACTCGGACGCGTTGTAGACCGTGGTCGGCACGCTGATGTTGGAATTGCGCACCAGGGTCTTGTTCTCGAACAGGTCGCCGGGCGCCACCACCTGGTCCACCAGCGTCGCGCCGTTCTTGAGGCGCGCCCCGTCGCCGATCTTCCCGTTCCAGTTGAAGTAGCCCGAGCTGCCCCACTGGGCGTTCTGGAAGTTCACGGTGAACCCGGTCACGGTGGAGTTGTTCCCGCACACCAGCGCCTGCCCGGCGGCGATCGTCCCGGACAGGTTCCACGTCGTCACCTCGACGTTGTTGGCGACCGCGATCACCGACCAGCCGGTGAGGTTCACGGAGCCCGGCCCCGAGTTGAAGATCTCGATGAACCGGTCGGTCTGGTAGTTGTTCTGCGGGTCGCAGAGCTCGGAGAGGATGAGGTCGGCGCGGGCGGCGCCGGCGAAGCCGGAGAGGCCGAGGAACGACGCGAGGAGCAGCGCGAGAGGCTGGCGCACGACGGGGACGTGCCTTTCCGGAAGCAGCCCCGCGGCGGAGGGCCGGTCATTGAATTCGAGCGCCGGCCCGCTGGGGCCGGCACCGTGGATGCGGGCGGGAAGAACGGCGAAGAGTCTACGCGGGATCGCCCGGCGCGGAAAGCGGTATCCGCACGGCCCAGGCCCCCCGGGGGATCGGGCCCGATTCCCGCGGCGCCCTCCCCCGCGCTCGTCCCGCGCCACGGCACGCAGGTCCGGAGGGGTTGAGACCCGGGGGTCCGGCCGCGTACCGTGCGCCCCCATGGTTCCGCTCGATCGTCGCCAATTCCTGCTGCGCGGCGGCGCGTCGCTCGCCGGCGTGCTGGTCGCGGGGTCCCTCGCCGAGCAGATCCTCTTCGCTCGCGAAGGCCGTGCCGCGCCGCCCGCCGGCGACGGCTTCCCCGGAACGCTCGGCGACGATCTGGCCGCCATCGTGGCCGACCTCCGCCGGAAATTCCCCTACGCCTCGGCGCTCTTCATGTCCAGCGCCGGCGTGAGCATCAGCCGCGACCGGAACGGGAAGCGCGTCAGCGAGGCGGGCTTCCCCTCGCGCGGCGTGACCCTGCGCGTGTTCGACGGCGCCGTGTTCCACGAGGCGGGTGTGGGCGGCACCTCCCGCGACGCGCTCCGCGAGGCCGCGCGCGGCCTGCTCCGCGACGTGCCCGCCGGCAAGGCGCTCCACCGCATCGCGCCGCTGCCGCCGCTGGTCCGGAGCTGGAGCGAGCGCGGGCAGCGCGACCCCGCGGCGGTCCCGCTCGCCGAGCGCGTGGCGGCGGTGGACGCGGAATTCGACCGCGTGAACCTCGACGACCCGCGGGTGCGGAGCGTGCGGGTCAGCACCGAGGTCGTGGACGTGCGGCGCCTGTTCGTGGATCCGACGCGCCGGCTCGCGAGCCAGCGCACCATGGTGTCGCACAACGTCCTGCTGTTCGGCTTCGACCAGGGCAAGCCGGGGTTCGGCTTCGCGCGGCGCACCGGCCAGGGCGGGCTCGAACTCGCCGCGCTCACCGACGCGCAGGTCGAGCGCATGCGCCGGGAGTTCGCGGAGTCGTTCGGGGCCGAGCCCATGCCCGCCGGGGAGTACGACGTGGTGCTCTCGCCCCCGGTGTCGGGTCTGCTCGCGCACGAGAGCTTCGGGCACGGCGTCGAGATGGACCAGTTCGTGAAGGACCGGGCCAAGGCCCGCGAGTTCCTCGGCAAGCCGGTGGCCTCGAAGATCGTCACGCTGCTCGACGATCCCTCGATCGCGGGCGCGCGCGGCTCGTACCCCTTCGACGACGAGGGGGTGCTGGCCGCGCCCACCACCATCATCGAGGACGGAGTGTTCGTGCGGCCCCTCACCGATCTCATGTCGGCCACCGTGCTCGGCACGCCGCGCACCCCGAACGGCCGGGCGCAGGCGTGGGACCGCAAGGTGTACGCGCGCATGTCCAACACGTTCTTCGCGCGCGGCACGAGCGAGCCCGCCGAGCTGCTCGCGGACCTCGAGGACGGCATGGTGCTCGAGGGATTCCGCAACGGCATCGAGGACCCGCAGGGCTGGGGCATCCAGTTCACGGCCAACGTCGCCCGCGAGTACCGGAAGGGCAAGCCCACCGGGCGGATCTTCTCCCCGGTCACCGTGACCGGCTACGTGCCGGAGATCCTCTCCAACATCACGAAGATCGCGAACGACTTCGAGCTGGAGCCCGGCACCTGCGGCAAGGGCCACAAGGAGTTCGTGCCGGTGACGAGCGGCGGGCCCCACCTCCGCACTCGCGCGAGGTGCTCGTGAGCGCGCCCGCCTCCCCCGCCGCCGCCCTGCGCGCGGCGCTCGAACGCGACACGCGGGTGCGAGCCTGGCAGATCCAGCGCGTGCGCCGCGAGGGCTTCCAGACCTACCTCGTGCGCACCGAGACCGAGACCGAGCGGCGCACGGCCGGCGAGACGATCGAGGCCACCGTGTTCGTGGCCAACGGCGATCGGCTGGGCCGCGCCACGGTGACGCTCTCGCCCGGCGACGGGGCCGGCGTCGCCGAGCGGGTCGAGGCCGCGGTCTTCATGGCCGGTCTCGGCGGCGACGCGCCGTGGACGCTCCCCGCGGCGGGCCCCGTGCCCGCGGTCGCGGCCTTCGATCCCGCGCTGGCCGCCGGCCGCGCGCGCGACACCGCCCGGGCGATCGCGGCCGCGTGGCGCGCCGAGGCCGTGGCCCACGCCGGGGTGCGGCCCTCCTCGATGGAGCTGTTCACCGGTGAGGAGACCCTCTCGCTCGAAAACTCGGCGGGCTTCTCGGGAGAGTGGCGCGCCACCCGCGTGTCGCTCCTCACCCTGCTGCTCGCGGACGGCGGGCGTCCCTCCGAGCGCTACTCGTGGGAGGAACGCCGCCGCGCCTCGGATCTCGACGTGCCCCGGATCGTGGCGCGCGCCGCCGAGGAGGCGCGCGACCTGACGCGCGCCACGCCGCCTCCTTCCGGCCGGTACCCGGTGGTGATCGACGCGGAGGAAGTGGCGGCCTTCCTCGCCCCGATCCAGCAGCACTCCTCGGGGGACGCGCTCCACCAGAAGTCCTCGCGCTTCGAGATCGGCAAGCCGCTCCCGATCGAGTCGAAGGGCGGCGAGCCGCTCCACGTGGCGTCCAACGCCACCCTGCCGTTCGGGCTCGCCAGCTACGCCTTCGACGGCTCGGGCGTGGCCGGCCGGCGCGTCGAGATCGTGAAGGACGGCGTGTTCGCCCATCCCTGGGCCGGCAAGCAGCAGGCGGACTACCTCAAGATCGAGGCGACCGGCGCGTTCTCGAACTGGGAGCTGCCGGCCGGACGCACGCCGCTCGCCGAGCTCACCGCGGGCGACGGACCGGTGCTCTACGTGCGCAGCTTCTCGTGGCTCACGCCGGACCAGGCGCGCGGCAACTTCGGCAGCGAGGTGCGCGTCGGCACCCTGTACGAGAAGGGCGAGCGCCGCCCGGTCAAGGGCGGCACCGTGAGCGGCAACGTGTTCGCCGCGCTCGGCACCGCGCGCTGGTCCCGCGAGACCGTGTTCCTCGGGAACTACTCGGGCCCCGAGGCGGTGCGGTTCGAGAACCTCACGGTCGCGGGAACCTAGCCGCGCCCGCGGCGGCCGCTACTGGCCCCCGCCGAAGTCCCACTCCCACGCGAACACCGTCTGCACCGCCGGTCCCGACTTGAGGACGGCGCCGAGCTCGAGCTTCAGGAACTCGTTGAACTTGCGCGCGAGCCCGAGCGTGGCTTCGGTCTCGCGCTCGCCCTGCTCGGGACCGCCGACGTTGCCGTAGCTCCCGAGCGATCCCGGCGAGCCGCGCCGGCCCCCCGATCCCGACGCCGTGACCACCGCGGCGAGCAGGTCGAGCGAGGGACGGAGGTGAATCTCCGCCGCGAGCGAGAGTTCCAGCACGTTCTGGAGCCGGACCCCGGGCGGATCGCCGATGAACGTGTAGACCGCGTTGGCCTCGGCGTCGAACGACACGAGCTCCTTGCTGACGATCACCCCGAGCGCGAGGTCCCGCTCGCCGGTCCCGAGCTCGCCGCGCCGCGCGGTCGGCCACTTGACCACGCCCTCCAGCGCGACGGCGGGCCGGTGGCGCCGCTCGGTGGGAAGCTCCCAGGTGAGCGTCGTCTCGAGGTCCCCCGCGCCCCCCGACGTGCCGCCGCGTTTCTTCCGGATCACGACGAAGCTCGGTTCGACGGCCAGGTGGACCGCCTCGGTGAATCCGTACTCGCCGAGGAACGGAAACCCGAACTCCGATTCCTCGCCGTCGGTCTCGAACTCGACCCCGCTCCCCACGGTGAACGAAAGCGGTCCGGACATCCCGCCGACGTTCCGGGTCTTGAGGATGCGGGCCGAGGCCGGGAACGCGGCCGCGAGCAGCCCCGCGGCGCACACCATGCAGGCGAGCGCCGGGGGCGCCGCCCGCCACGACCCGCGGCCCTCCGTCACGGACGCGTGACCGACACGAGCACCGCGACCTCCTTCGAGGCGGACTCGGTGCGGACGAGTCCCACCCCCCGGGCGTACCACTTGAATTCGTGACCGGCCTCGAGCAGCGACCAGTCCCGGGTCTTGACGCAGTCCGAGTAGGTCCCCGCCGGCACGGCCACCGTCTCGCCCGTCGCGACGACCTGTCCCATGTCCTCGGCGACGCCGCGGCGGTACTCCTGCCGATAGGGCTCCCCGGGCGCCGGCAGCGCCTTCATGAGGATGCCCGGCTGGCCGCCCGAAACACCCGCCTCCCACGAACCCTGCGTGCTCACGCGTCCGCGCGGATGGAACTCCCGGGTGTCCTCGCCGAAGTACCAGACGTTGCCCTGCCGGTCCTGCGCGTACCAGTCGCGCGTGTCCTCCTTGACCCGCCCGCCGGTCCGCACCACGTCGTGCACCACGGTGCAGGTCACGCCGAGCACGACCCGCGTTTCGGCGAGCACGGTGACCTCGTTCTCGCTCACCCGGCTGCCCTCGGTCTCGCGGTACAGGTAGCGGGTGCCGGGCACCAGCGGGAAGTAGGGATGGTCCACGGTCGCCCGGAAGTCCGCGGGGTCGATGCGCGGCGCGTAGGCCGCGGCCTTGTCCTTCGCGAACGCTCCCCCCACGCCCGCGGCCAGCGCCGCGATTCCCAGCACCGCACCCGCGCTCCAGCGCTTCATCGGCGTCCTCCCTCGGTTGGCGCTCCGGCCACGACGGCCGGCGCGCGTGCCTCCTTCTACCTCGGACTCGCGGCCCGGTTCGGAAACCATGCGCCGCCGGGGCCCGCGCCGCGGCGCAACCGTTTACGAACCGTTCAGGCGGGCCCTCTCCCGCCGTTGGCACGGGCGGCGGTGGCGCCTACTCTCGGGGCATGCGAGTCCTGGTCGTCGAGGACAGCCTGGAGACGCGCGACCTCCTGTGCCGCACGCTCGAGGAGGCCGGCCACGAAGTCACCGCCGTCGCGAACCTCGGCGACGCGCTGCGGGCCGTCGAGTCGGGAAACCTCGAGGTGGCGATCGTGGACGTGATGCTCCCCGACGGCAGCGGTGTCGAGTTCTGCCGCGAGCTGCGCGGCCGCGGCGTGCCCCTGCCGATCCTGTTCCTCACCGCGCGCGGGGAGGTGGAGGACCGGATCGCCGGCCTCGACGCCGGCGGCGACGACTACCTCCGGAAGCCCTTCGCGATCGCCGAGCTGCGGGCCCGCGTTCGGGCCCTCGGCCGGCGCGGACGCCCGGCGGCGGCGGCCCCGCTGCGCTCGGGGGACGTCTCGCTCGACTTCGCGGCGCGCCGCATGACCCGGGCCGGCGCCGAGATCACGTTGACGGCGCGCGAGTGGGCGGTGCTGCGGCTGCTCGCGGATCGCCCGGGGGAAGCGGTCGCCCGCCGCGACATCCTCGAGTCGGCGTGGCCGCATCCCGGGCCCGGGGCCTCCGAGAGCCTCGACGTGATCGTCTCGCGGCTCCGCCGCAAGCTGGGCGCCGGCGGCCCGCGGCTCCGCACGCTGCGCGGCGAGGGCTTCCTGCTGGAACTGGGCGACTGATGCGCTCCCTGCTCGCCCGCCTGACCCTCCTGCAGCAGGTCGCGACGCTGGCGGCGATCGCCCTGTTCGCCGTGCTGGCGATGGCGATCACCGCGGGCGTGATGCGGGCCGAGCGCCACGCGTTCGTCTCCCGAACCGCCGCCCGCCTCGCCGACGGTTACGCGCAGGAGCTCGTGGACGAGCCGGATCCCGAGGCCGCGGCCCGCAGCATGGTGGAGGACGGGCTCGACGTCGGCCTGAGGGTCGAGGTGCGGGATTCGACGGGGCGGGTGCTCGCCTCGTCGCTCGCCCCGAGCGGCCCCTCGCGTACGGACCCCGGCCGGCCCGCCGGGGACGGGACGATCGTCGCCACGGCCTCGGGCCCGCACGGCGTTCGCGTCGCCGTGGCGGGAGGCGGCGGGGCGGAGCGGAGCCATCTCTCGGCGCTCGCGCGATCGCTCCTGATCGCGGGCCTTCCCATCCTCGCCTTCAGCCTGCTGTTCGGCCGCTGGCTCGTGGCGAGGTCGCTGCGGCCGCTCTCCGAGATGGCGGACCGCGCGGGGAGCCTGTCCGCGGACCGCCATCCCCGGTCCCTCGGCGCCCGCTCCGGGCTCGACGAGCTGGACCGCCTCGCGGTGGCGTTCGACCGCCTGCTCGAGCGGCTCGACGACGCCCTGAGCGCCGAGCGCCGCCTGACCGCGGACGCCTCCCACGAGCTGCGCACTCCGCTCACCGTGCTCGGGGGCGAGCTGGACCTGCTGCGGGAGGCCGCCGCGAGGGACTCCCGCGGCGCCGCGGGACTCGAACGTGCGGCGGGGCAGGTGGCGGCGATGAGGGAACTGGTGGACGCCGTGCTGCTCCTGCACCGCTCGGGCGAGGCGGGGGCCGCCGAGGCGACCGGATTCGAGGTCCTGAACCTCGCGGACCTCGCGCGCGAAGCGCTCGCGGAGGCGTGCGCCCGTCACCCCGGGCGCGAGTCGGACGCGCGGCTCGCGGCCCCGGACGAAGTGCTGGTCGAAGGCAACACCGCGCTCCTGGCCGCCGCCGCGCGCAACCTCCTCGACAACGCGTTCAAGTTCTCGCGGACCGGCGACCGCGTGGCGGTCGAGGTGAGCGCCGCGGCGGGATCCGCCACCCTCGCGGTGGACGACGCGGGACCCGGAATCCCCGACTCCGAGCGGGAGCGCGTCTTCGACCCGTTCTTCCGCGGCGCCGGCGCCCGCTCCGGAGCCGCGGGCTTCGGGCTCGGGCTGCCGATCCTGCGCCGGGTCGCCCGCGCCCACGGCGGGGACGTGACTTCGCTTCCCTCGGCGCTGGGTGGGGCGCGCTTCGTCCTCACCCTTCCCGTGCACGGCGCCCCGCCCGGGGAAGGGGGCGTTCCCGCTACTTCCGCCCGGCGTGCGCCGCCATCGGGCGCAGCTCCAGCTGGCCGCGCCGCGACAGGTTGATGGACTCGGCGAGGATCCGCAGCGCCTCCTGCGGCGCGTGGAACCCCTGCGAGTTCTCGGCTTCGATGAAGTCCAGATAGAACTGGCCGTGGCGCTGGAAGCGCTGCGCCGCCCGGAACGCGGCGCCGGTGTCGCCCGCCGCGCGGGCCGCCTTGAGGTCGCGGATCACGTCGAGCAGCGCGTCCATCGCCTGGCCGCGCATGCCGTGCACCCGGTCCTGGATCTCGAAGGCGCGGGCCCGCAGCTCCTCCTCCGGCCAGCGGTGGCAGGTCTGGCACGCGCGGTTCACGTTGAGCAGCGGGCTGCGGACGTGATGGTCGCTGACCTTCTGCGCGCCCACCCGCGTGTAGGGCATGTGGCAGTCGGCGCACGCCACGCCCGAGCGGGCGTGGATGCCCTGGTTCCAGAGCTCGAACTCGGGGTGCTGCGCCTTGAGCACCGGCGCCCCGGTCTCGGCGTGGGTCCAGTCCCTGTGCCCGACCGAGTCGTAGTAGGCGACGATCTGCTCCACCTTGAGCCCGTTCCGCCACGGATAGACCAGCCGCTTCTCGGGACCCTTGAAGTAGTACTCGACGTGGCACTGCCCGCAGACGTACGAGCGCATCTCCTGACGGGTGGCCTGCCGGTTGACGTCGTAGTCGGCGATCCCCTGCGAGGCCTTGTAGGCGCGAATGCCTTCGAGGAAGCCGGGCCGCGTCACCCGGAGCTGCATGCTCTCCGGGTCGTGGCAGTCGATGCACGCGACCGGGTGGCTCACCAGCTTGCGGGCCTCGGCGTACGGCATCGGGTTCACCTTCTCGAAGCCCTTCACGAGGTCGCCGTTCCCCGCCCGCTTGTAGGCGCGGTAGGTCGAGGCGTGGCAGTGCATGCAGGTGCCGGGCTGTTTCGCCACGTGCTGCCGCTCGGTGAAGGTCTGGTCCTCGAGCATGAAGGCGTGGCCGCGCTCTTCCCGGAAATCCACGGCGAACGCGTAGCCCGCCCACATCGTGGTGAGCCGCGGGTCCTCCTCGAGACGGGACTGCGCGACGACCGATCGCGGATCCGACGCGGTGGGCCTGCGCGGCACCGCCTCGCTCCCGCCGTAGCGGGTGCGCACCTGGTCCACGGTCCGCAGGTAGCTGTCGTACTGGAGCGGGAAGTTCTTGCCCCACACCGCCGGGTCCTCGGTCTCGTCGTCGAGCTCGACGACGCGGACGTAGGGCTTCCGCGCCTCCTGCTTGCGCTCGAAGATGTTCACCAGCAGCGCCGTCGCTCCCGCGCCCGCCGCGGCCGCCACCAGCCCCGCCACCAGGATGGTCCGCCCGAGCCCCGGCCCCCCGCGCGCCCCTCCTCCACGGCGCTCCTCCGACATGCCTACCTCCCCGGTTGGGCCGCGAAGCCCGGATCGGAGTGCCCCACCGACCCGTGGCAGCGGACGCAGGAAACTTCGGCGCCGGCGCCCCCGTGGGGGCCCTCGCCCGAAACCATCGCCTCGACGATGTCCCCGTGACAGTGGCGGCAGGCGCGCTCGACGATCTCGCGGTTCCATCGCTTGATCCGGATCGGCTCGTGAAAGCGCCCGGTGGTGAATGCGGTCGAGTGGTTGAATCCGTTGATCGCCTTGGTGACGTACTTCTGGACCGGCTCGTGCGGGGTGTGGCAGTCGTTGCACTCCGCCACCGCCCGGTGGCTCGACTTGAGCCAGCCGTCGTAGTTCTCACGCATGACGTGGCAGTTGGCGCACGCGGCCGAGTCGTGCCCGAGGTAGGAGGCGCCCTCGGCGTACATGAACGTGAAGCCGCCGATCCCGGCGGCGAGGCCGAAGAGCCCGCCCAGCACCCACGCGGTCACGGTGAATCGGCTCACGAACGGCCCCTCCCGGTGCGCCTACCTCGCCCCCTCCATCACCTGCCCGAGCCGCGCCATGCCGTCCTCGATCGCGCGCAGGGACACCGCGCCCACCGAGAGCCGCATCCAGCCGCCCTCGTCGGGAAGCGCGAACGCCTGGAACGGCACCACCGCGAGCCCGGCCTCCTCGAGCAGCAGCCGCCGCACGTCCTCGTTGGTGCGAAGCTCCCGGCCACGCGCCGTGACGCCGAGGGGGAAGCGGGCCGACAGGTAGAGCGTGCCCTCGGGCTCGGTGGCCTCGACCGCGACGCCGCGCTCGCGGAGGCGCCGGAAACCGGCCGCCAGCGCCTCGAGCCGCTCGCGCAGGCGGCGCTCCATCGAGGCGCGGTGCTCGGCGAACGCGGCGGCGTCCGCGAGGAACTCGGCGGTCGCGACCTGCTCCGGCTTGGGCGCCCACGCGCCGACGTGGCCGAGGAAGTCCGACATGCGGCTCATCACCGCCGGGTGGGCGACCGCCCAGCCCACCCGCAGGCCGGTCGCGGCGAGCGACTTGGAGATCGCGTCGATGAGCACGGTGTAGGGGGCGACCTCCGGCACCAGCGCGGTCGGCATCGCCGGCTTCGCCTCGCCGAAGGCGGTGGCCCAGTAGACCTGGTCGTACATCAGGAACACGGGCCGTTCGCCCTTCGCGGCACGCTTCTCGTTTTCGGCCACGATCGCCCGGCAGATCTCCGCGAGGGCGGCGGACCCGATCGCGGTGCCGGTGGGGTTGCTCGGCGAGCAGAGCGCGACGAGGCGGGCGGTCGGGAGCTGCGCCGCGACCTGCTCGGGCGTGGGGTGGAAGCCGTGCTCGCGCCTGACCTCGAGCGCCACCGCGCGCGCGCCGGTCAGGTACGCGTAGTGGTTGTTGTTCCACGAGGGCACCGGGAACACGGCGTGCTCCCCCGGGTCCACCAGCGTGCGGTAGGTCGCGTAGATGAGTGGCCGCGCCCCGCCCGCCACCACCACCGAATCCACGCCGAAATCGAGGCCGAGCTCGCGGCGGTAGAACTCGACCACGCTCTTCCGCAGCTCGGGGATGCCGTTCGAGGGCGGGTAGTTCGAGTGTCCGGCGTCGAGCGCGCGCTTGATCCCGGCGACCAGCGGCGCGGGCAGCGGGAATTCCTTCGGGTCGAAGTCGCCGACCGTGAGGTTGCAGATCGGCTTTCCGGCGGCGATCGCGGCGCGCACCTCGGCGGCGATGCGGAGCACCTCGGATCCCACCATGCCGCGCGCGAGGCGCGAGAGCGAGTGGTCGGTCACCGCGGGTGCGGCGGAGGACGCGGGAACGGTCATCGAAGACTCCTCGGGGCGGATGGGTCCGTCATCGTGCGGCGCGGGCAAAGCTAACAGGCTCCGCGCGTCGCCGCGAGGCGCCTACTCGCCGACGATCTGCGCGAGCTGGGGGGCCACCACGCCCTGCTGCTGGGCGGCCTTCGCGACCTTGAGCGGGATCAGCTTCACGAACGCCTCGTCGTAGCGCCAGCGCTTCCAATCGCCCTCGAGCCGGAGCGTCACGAACTCGCCCTCGACGCGCAGCGGCAGCCCCCGCCGCCGGGCGTCGCGCGCGAGGAACGGGGCCAGCTCCCGTTCCCACTCGGCGGGAGTGATCCGCGACGGGACGTTGCCGTGGTACTGGGCGGGATCGAGCTTCACGCCCGGGTCGAACACGAACACGCGGCCGGCCGCCGCACCCGACATGAAGAACTTGCCGGCGTAGGGCTTGGGGCGCAGCGCCAGCTCGCCGCGCGCGTCGGGCTTCCGGAGTCCCATCACGACGTGCAGCGAATTGTCGCCGCCCGACATCAGGTACTCGAACGCGTACTCGTTGGGCGATCCCCAGTGGAGCGACCGGAACCCCTGCGCGGGGGTCTTGCCGTCGGCGAGCGTCACCTTGTTCTGGCCGGCCGCGGCGAAGCGCGAGCCCGAGTCCCACACGCTCACGGTGCCGCCGTGGGCGGCGTACATCCCGGTGTTGAGCATGTCCTGCAGCACGAACAGGTCCCCGGAGTCGGCCTTCATCCCGAGGTGGCTCTGGCCCTGGCCGTAGACGGCGATGCTCGCGCCCTCGAGGAGGGCGCCGATGAAGTCGCCGAACTCCCGGCCGTAGAGCTCGATCACCACGCCCGGCGCGGCCACGCCGCGCGCGTCGCCGAGGTTGGTCCCCACGTAGCGCGGGCCGCCGACGAACCCGTAACCCACCAGGTTCCGCCAGCCGAGCCGCACCGCGCGGCTCACGATGCGCGAGGCGGAGTCGAGGCCGAACGACTCGCTCTCGAAGCCGGCGAAGTCCACGACCAGCACGTCGCGCGCGGCGTTCCCGGGCGGCGAGAGGTCGTCGCGCGTGCCGAGCGTGAGGCGCGCGTAGCGGGTGCCCCCCGGCGGCCGCCGCAGCACCTCGAAGAGCGGCGGCACCGCGTCGAAGAGGCGCGCGAGCCCGCCCTCCGGGGCGCCCGCGGCGTCGCGCCCGCCGTCCACCAGGTACTCGACGCTCGACAGCGACTTGCCGCCGAGGTCCGCGAAGGCGAAGCGCTTGCGCAGCTCCGTGAGCACGCGGATCGCCGCCGCGCGCCGCGCGTCGCCCGCCGCGGCGAAAGCCGGCAGCGCGGATTCGGCGAGCAGCCGGAGGTCGTCGAAGGACAGCTCCAGCGCGCGCTCGAGCGCGGCTTCCACCAGCTCCGAGGCGGGCGCCGGCAGCAGGTCGTCGGGGCCGAACAGCCGGCCCGCGCTCATGCCGCCCGCGCCGTCGAGCAGGCGCCCGAGCTGCTCGAGCCGCTCCGACACGAGCCTCGCCCACTCCGGGCTCGCGCCCGCCACCGCGTCCGCGAGCGGCCGGGCGAGATCCACCTTGGCGCCGGCGCGGTCCACCGGAACGTCCTCGCCGAAGCGGTTCCGCAGCTCGATCGCCCCGCTCCCGGGGCTCGTGAAGGCCTCGAACACGCCGCCGAAGTCGCGGCGCCCCGGGTTGCCGCCCGGCCGCATGCTGAAGCGCAGGTCGGCGGCCGCGTCGCCGAGCACTCCCTGGCGGTGGAGCACGCGCAGCATCGAGTCGGCGATCTTGGCCTCGCTCCCGTTCGCGACCGCGGTCACGCCCCCCGCCGAGGCGTCGCGGCTCACGAGGATCTCGTGGGGGCGGAGGAACTTGATGTCCATGTTCTCGCGGAAGCCGATCACGCGGCCCGCCGGGCCGCGCCGCGACTCGACGATCGTGAACTTGTAGGGCCCGGTGGGCGTGAGCTGCACGTAGTTGGTCATGAGCAGCGTGAGCAGCTCGCGGCGCGCGTCGTCCATGGCGGCGAGATCCAGCCCGGTGATCGGCGAGATCACCTGCGAGGCCTCCTCGGTCGAGAGCCCGAGCACGCGGCGCGTGAAGTCCACGAGGTAGGCGGCGTACTCGGTGTCGGTGAGGGCCTTGCGCTCGTAGATCGAGTCGCCGTGGTAGAGCGCGTGCCCCTCGCCCATCGAGGGATCGGCGTGCACGTACCCGAACTCGTTGAGGAACGGCGAGGTCGAGTCCACCCCGACCTGCTCGCCGTTGTGCATGAGCAGCACGTTGTAGGCCTTGAAGGGATGCGCCCCGGCCGGGTTGCCGCGCCCCTCGGCGTCGATCGCCGGCGAGTTGGTCGGGTAACGGTGGTGCATGCCCCAGGCGTGGGCGTGCAGCGCGGTGGTGCGCCGCGTCGCGCCCTTCACGCGGACCTCCACGCCTTCCGGCCCCGCGCCGGGGTAGCCCGCCCAGAAGCGCTCGAAGTCGAAGTACTCGGGGATGGTGTGGGTCCAGCCCGACATCTTGATCGCGCCGAGGTCCTCGCCCATCGAGACCACGAAGCCGCGCCGCTTGGCCGCGTACTTTCCTTCCGGCGCGGGCGCGCCGCCGGGCCCGGGCGGCGGAAGGTGGGTGCGGTAGTAGCGGGTGTCGACCAGGTGGGCGAGCGCCGAGAAGTATTCCTCGCGCACGTCGGCGACGAACGCCTCGAGCCGTTCGCGAGGCGCGGGGCCGCCCGCGGCGCTCCCGGGCGCCGCTCCCGCGTCGTCCGCGGCGCCGGCGGGCCGCTCCGCGCCCGCCGCTTCCTCCGCGGCCGCCGCCGCGTCGAGCGCGGCGTGCAGCGAGTCCTCGGACAGGTCGCCGTACTGGGTGCGGCGCTGGAGCCAGTGCGGGCTCGCGACCAGCGCGCGGCCGTAGCGCCGCAGCACCGACGGCGCGAGCCCGACGAAGAACATGTAGAAGTCGCCGGGGTTCTCGCGCAGGTCCGCGTCGCGCCACCCGGTCTCGTGCGCGTACCGCTCCCGCACGGGCACGCGGTACGCGGCGAGCCCCTCGCGCACCTCCTGCGCGGTGCGCTCGCGGCCCGCGGCGTCGAAGAAGCGGCAGCCCGCGAGGTGGCCGAGCATCTCGCGCATCGTGTCCGCGCGGTCGGGGCCGATGGTGTTGAAGATCAGGCAGGTCCGCTCGCGCAGCGGGGCCGGGGCGAACCCGGCGAAGTCGATGCCGCCGCCGCGGTTGTTGCCGCCGTTGTAGGAGAGCCGCGCCGACTCCCAGATCGCGTCCACGGTGACCGGCTCCGAGACGGCGAGCGAGCCCACGCGGCACGAGTCGTGGTCGGCTTCGGGCCTCGCGGGCCGCTCGGACGCGCCGTGGTCCGGCATCGCCAGCAGGTCGGTTCGCCCGCGCAGCGCGCGGATGTCGGAAAGCAGCGCCCCCGCGTCCGCCACCGCGCCGTCGGCGGCGAGCGCGCCGGACTCGCGGTTCAGCGCGTCCACCAGGATCGCGAGCTTCACCATGTTGAGCGCGGTCCAGTTGCGGAAGCGCCGCCGCATCAGGGCGCGGTCGTTCTGCATGGTGAGCTCGGCCTTGGTGGTGATGCCGCCCCGCGGGCAGTCGAGGTGGCAGTTGCCGCACTGGTTGCAGCCGAATGCCACCGCCTTGCCGATGCTGGCCTCCATGAGCGCGTCGGCCCCGGCGATCAGCACCTTGAGCATGTCCACCTCGCCCCGGATGCCGCCCGAGGCGAACAGCCGGGTCCCGCCCTTCGCCCCGAACGGGGCGCCGTTCAGGTCGCGGATCGGCTTGAGCTCGCCGGTCTTCTCGAGGTCCACCTTCTCGGACACCAGCGCGTGGTGCGTGTGCAGGATGGTGCGGAAGATGTCGGGCCAGCCCACGTGCGACGAGTCGGCGTGGTAGTTGCCGGAGCCCCCGAGCCCCGCGTCCACCAGCAGGTAGTCCACCACGAAGTTGGACCACATGCCGGCGGCGACGTAGCGCGTGTAGTTGGAGCCGGTGATCTTGATGCCGCAGTGGTTGTGGTAGAGGAGCCAGAGCCAGACCTCGGCCGGCATGTCCTCGATCGAGTAGATGTCGTGCTTGGGATCGGGCGAGAGCGCGTCGGTGCCCACCGGGATATTGCGCGCGCGGCTCACGGTCGGCGTGACTTTCGCGCCCGAGAGCCTTCCGCCCTTCCCGGGCTTGGCGCCCTGGTTGATCTTGATCTCCACGTCGCGCACCCGGCGCAGGTCGGCCGCGTGGATGCCGAAGTGCCCGCTCGCGGCCTGCAGGCTCTCCCACTTCATGTCGTCGTCGCTCGCGAGCCGGATCGGGCCGCCCTCGCCCGACGAGGTCATCGAGAGGCCGCGGTTGCCCTCGACGCGCGCGGTGAGGAAGTCCTCGCTCGCGGCACCCAGCGAGATGCTCGAGTGGTTCACCGGCCCGTGCCAGATCGGCTCGCGGAACCCGAACCCCGAGAGCCGGTAGCCGCCGCGCGGCTCGCGCCGCAGCACCACGGCGCCGTCCCGGGAGGCGCGCGCGATCGAGAGCCCGTGCCCGCCGTGGCCGTGCGCGGCGAGCGCGGTGCGCGCCTCGCGGCCCTCGGCGTCCACCGTGACCAGCCACAGCGGGGCATCGCCCGCCACCGCCGCCTCGAGCGCGGGATCGGCGGCGAGCGCGAGGTCGAAGCCGCCCTCGGCGTCCGAGGCGAATCGGACCAGCGGCGCGGGCTCGACCACCTGCTCCCCGTCGCTGTCCTCGTCGAGGGCGGCAAGGAGCCGCACCTCGCAGAGCGGGGGCGCGGCGCCCGGGCGCAGGAAGCCGCGCGGCACCGCCAGCGACACGTAGTCGAGGAGCCCGGGATCGCGGCGGAACCGCTCGAGCGACCACTCCAGAGATTCCCGCGAGAGCCGCAGCCCCACGCGGTCGAGCGAGAGCGGGCCCATGTCGCTCTCGATGAAGAAGTCCTCCGCGCGCGGCATCTCCCCCGCCGACATCCGGTAGATCACGTCGAGGAAGTCGGCGCTCAGGTTCCGGTTGGAGTTCTCGAGGTGGTAGTTGGCGTTGCCGTGGTCGAGCACGCGGGCCGCGTGCACCCGCGGCAGGCCCGGCTCGACCTCGCGCAGCAGGCTCGACACCTTGAAGCGCTCCCGCACCGCCGCGGGCGGAGGCTCGGCCGCGATCCGGGCCGCGTTGAGCCCGGCGTTCAGGCGCCCGAACTCGGGCGTGGCCAGCCGGTCGCACTCCCGGACCCACTCGGCGGTCATCGTGATCGCCATGGTGTTCCCGGAGGTCTTCTGGATGTCGTCGATCCCCATGCACGACAGGAAGTCGAGGATCGAGTGCTGCCAGCAGGTGAGCGTGTTGGCCGCGAGGTCGCGCAGCTCCTCCGGCGTGCGCTCGGCGAGCGTGGCGAGCGCCGCGCCCGCGTCGGCCCCGTGGTACGCGTCGATCAGCTCCGGGCACAGCGCGATTCCCGCGACGTGCGACATCGAGCCGCCGTTGGCGCCGAGCAACACCGATTCGTAGACCGTCGCCGCCGAGGCCTGCGTGTCGGAGTCGCCCCCCGCCGAGACGAGCTGCACGCGCGCGCGCACCAGGCGGGCCTTGAGGAACGCGTCGAGCTTCGGGACCAGCCGGTACGACTTCTCGGGGCCGGCGTGGACGTGCAGGGCCGCCACCCCGTCCTGCCGCGCCGCGGCCTCGACCGCGGCCCAGAACCCGGGGCCGGCGAGCCGCCCCGCGGCGGGCGAGAGCGCCTCGTCGGGCGGAGGCGGCGCGCCGTTCGGCCCCTCGTCCCCGCCGCCGTAGCGCAGGTAGACCGAGACCAGGAGCGCGGGGTTCACCTCGCGCACGCGCGCCACCGCGCCCGGGAGGTCGTCGCTCCACTCCAGCTCCACGATGCGCGCGCGCCGGAGCGCCTCGCGCAGCGCGTCGAACCGCTCGCCCTCGCCGTCCAGCCACGGCTGGAGGTCGGCGGGAATCCGGAGCAGGAGGTCCGCCTCGCGCCCCGCGAACGCCTCGAGGCGCTCGAGGTAGCGGATCGCGTCCATCACCAGCAGGGTTCCGGTGTGGAGGCCCTCGCCGGGCCCGGGGTCGGCGATCGCGTCGAGGTAGGCGCGTTCGATCCGGCCGTCGCCCGGGTGCGGCAGCGGGCCGACGATCATCGGCAGGTCGAGGCGGATCCCGCGCAGCGTCTCGCGCTCCCGGCCCGACCCGGTGCGGAACAGCACCGCCGGGTGCTTGCGCACGATGTCCCACGCGGTCGAGAACTCCTCGCGCAGCCCGTCGTTGGCGGGGTGCGTGATCGCCGCGTGCGAGAAGTACGAGCGCCAGAAGCCGTGGTGCCACGCCGCTCCCAGCGTGAGCGGCTCCTGCCGGTAGCGCTCCTTGAGGAGCTTGTCGAGATCGAACGACGTGATCTCGAGCCGCGGGATCTCGCGGGACACCCGCGAGTAGCGCGACAGGAACAGCCGGCCGCGCTGGCCGCGGTGCAGCTTCCAGAAGTCCGCTTCGTCGAGCCCCGCGCGCCGCAGCAGGTGCGAGAGCAGCCGCCGCTTGCGCGCCCGGCCGGCGACGCGCGGGCTCTCGGGATCCACGACGAGGGCGAGCAGGTCCTCCCACTCCCGCGCCGCGTCCGGGATCCCGTTCGCGGGCGGCAGGGGCGCCCGCTCCGGGGCGCCTGCCTGCCGATCCGCGTCGGGGGTCATGGCTCGTTCTCCGTCAGCGCGCGAACAGCATCTCTCGGTACTTGGGCAGCTCCCACGCCGAGTCGTCCACCAGGTGCTCGAGCCGGTCCGCGGCCTCGCGGGCCTCGCCCAGCGCGGGACGCACCCGCGACGCGAGATGCTCGGCCTCCTTGCGTTCGTCGTGCAGGCCTTCGCCATCGGCCAGCAGCTGTTCGAGGCGCGCCACGCTCGCGGCCGCCGCGTCCAGCGCCTGGGCCAGCGCCCCGGCACGCCCGGCCAGCGCGGCCGAGGTGACGCCTGCGGCCTTCGCCGCCGCGGACGCTTCGGACGCCCGGGCCAGCGCGCCCTCGCCCGCCGGGATCACCTGCGTCGAGAGCATCTCGATCACCGTCTCGGCCTCGAGCATCACCGTCTTCAGGTAGCGCTCGACCGCGACGTTGATCCGGCTCTCGAGCTCGCGGGGGGTGAAGATCTTGAGCTCGGTCAGGAACGCCATCCGGCCGGGGGCCGAGACCGCCGCGATCGAGGCGGGGGTGTCGGGCAGGTTCGGCAGCCCGCGCCGCGCGGCCTCCCGCTTCCACTCCTCGCTGTAGCCGTTGCCCTCGAATCGGATCGCCGCGGACTCGGTGAACACCTCGCGCAGCAGCGCGATCACGGCCTGGTCGCGGCCGCCGCCCGCCTTGATGCGCGCCTCGAGCCGCCCGCCGAGCTGGCGCAGGCTGTCGGCCATCGCCGCGATCAGCATCATCATCGGCTGGGCGGTGTTGGCGCTGCTGCCCACCGCACGGAACTCGAACTTGTTCCCGGTGAAGGCGAACGGCGAGGTGCGGTTGCGGTCGGTGTAGTCCTTCGCCAGCTGAGGCAGCCGGCCCACGCCCATCTCGAGCACGTAGGACTCGGGGTCCTTCACGGTCTCGCCCGAGGCGATGCGCTCGATGATCTGGGTGAGGAGGTCGCCGAGGAACACGCTGATGATGGCCGGCGGCGCCTCGTTCGCGCCCAGCCGCAGGTCGTTGTCCGCCGAGGCCACGGAGTAACGCAGCGCGTCCGAGTGGTCGTGCACGGCCTTGAGGGCCGCGGCCACGAACGCCAGGAAGCGCAGGTTCTGGTGCGGCGTGCGGCCCGGGTCGAAGAGGTTCTCGCCGCGGTCGGTGACCAGCGACCAGTTGCAGTGCTTGCCGCTGCCGTTGATGCCCGCGAACGGCTTCTCGTGCAGCAGGCAGACGAAGTGATGGCGCAGCGCGACCTTGCGCATGATGTCCATGGCCAGCGCGTTGTGGTCGTTGGCGAGGTTCACGTCCTCGAAGATCGGCGCCATCTCGAACTGCATCGGCGCCACCTCGTTGTGCCGCGTCTTCACCGGCACGCCGAGGCGGTGCAGCTCGAACTCCATCTCCTCCATGAACGCCAGCGCGCGCGCCGGGATCGAGCCGAAGTAGTGGTCCTCGAACTGCTGCCCGCGCGCCGACGCCGCGCCCAGCAGGGTGCGGCCGGTCATCACCAGGTCCGGGCGCTGCGCCCAGTGGTCGCGGTCCACCAGGAAGTACTCCTGCTCGCAGCCGAGCGTCGAACCCACCGACTGCACGTCCACGTCGCCGAGCAGCTTGAGGAACGCGCGCGCGTTCACGTCGAGCGCCTCGAGCGCGCGCAGCAGCGGGGTCTTGTGGTCGAGGCTCTCGCCGTGATAGCTCACGAACACCGACGGGATGCACAGGGTGCGCCCGTTCAGGCTCTCGACCAGGAACATGGGCGACGAGGGATCCCACGCGGTGTAGCCGCGCGCCTCGAACGTGCTGCGCACGCCGCCCGAGGGGAACGACGACGCGTCCGGCTCGCTCTGCGTGAGCTGCGAGCCCGAGAAGCGCTCGAGCACCTTCAGCTCGCCGCTCATCGTGACGTTCAGGTCGATGAAGCTGTCGTGCTTCTCGGCCGTGAGCCCGGTCATGGGCTGGAACCAGTGCGTGAAGTGGGTGGCGCCGTGCGACGTGGCCCACTCGCGCGCCACCGAGGCGATGGTCTCCGCGGTCTCGCGGGCCAGCGGGGCGCCGCTGCGCAGGGTGCCGAGCAGGGCCTGGTAGGCCTCGCGCGGCAGCCGCTCCTTGAGCTTGATGAGGTCGAGGACGTGGCGCCCGAAGTAGGCGCTCACCGGGGCGCGGTGGCCGTCCGGGAGCCGGGGGGCGTCGAAGCTGCGGGGGTGGCGAACGTGCGCCGCGAGGCGCGCGGAACCGCGGGTCGGGTGGGTCATGACATCCTTTCGGTCTTCGGCCGCGGGGAGCCCTTCGACCCACCGGGACCGATGCGTGACGTTCGGGCCCGCCGCGAGTGTCCCCGCGAAGAGCCCCTCCATGCGTCGAGCGGCGTCCATTGTGGCAGGCCGCCCGGGAGGGCGCCAGCCGGGCCTGTCATCGGCCGGAAACGCCCGCGCCTTCGCCCCTTTCGAACTCCGCGACCGCGGCCGCCCAGTCGGCGGTCGGCGCCTCCATCACCCGCAGGGTGCGCCCGCCGTTGGCGAGGTTCGCGGGGCACACCTCGACGCAGGTTCCGCAGCCCACGCAGCGCTCCTGCAGCGTCGTGATCGCGCGCGGGTCGCCGCCCTCGAACTCGCGGTTGGCGTGGGTCGGGCACACCGCCACGCACGCCCCGCAGTGGATGCAGGTCGAGGCCGGGCCCGCGTCGTTCTCGGCCCGCAGCAGGAGGTAGCGCGCCACGCCCGGGAGCGAGGCCGGCGCCCGCTTCACGTAGCCCCCCGGGCGGACGTCGAGGAACTCGCGCACGTACTTCTGCGAGCCGCGCACCGCCGCCACGATCGCGGTGTGCCGCTCGCGGTCGGGCGGCCGGACCGCGTCCGAGAGTTGCTGCAGCCGCTCGTAGAGCGGCAGGTGCGGGATCCCGGCCTGGCAGGCCTCCTCGCAGTTGCCGCAGCGCATGCACAGGTCGAGCAGGACGCTGCCGGTGCCGGGCACGGCCGCGCCCGCGTGCGCGGCCTCGCCGAGGTGGGTGAGCATCTGCGGCAGGCGGATCTTCGACTCGTGGAAGATTGGGCACACGCTGTTGCACTCGCCGCAGTTGACGCAGTGGAGCGCCCGCGAGGAGGCCTCCTGCGGGGTGGCGGCCACGGCCGGCTCCCCGTGCCCCCAGGCCGGTCCCCGGAACGGCGCGAGGGCGGCGCGCGCCGCCCGCACCAGCGGCGAGAACGGGCGGAGCGAATAGACGCGCGACAGCACGGCGACCCCGGGAGCGAAGGTGGCCGCCACCACCGCGCCGAGCGCGCCGCGCAGCCGGAATCCCAGCAGGACGCCGGGATTGAGCCGCCCGTGCGGATCGAGCCCGCGCTTCGCGCGCGCGAGCCGCGCGAGCCCCTCCGCGCCGAACTTGCGGGCGGCCCACGGCGACTGCCAGCGGCCGAGCACGTAGGGGCGGCCCCGGTGCGAGCGCATCGCCAGCTCGGTGAGCGCGGGCGCGATCATCAGGTCCACGGCGAAGTCCAGGCAGCGGTGGTCGGTCAGGTAGCCCGCGATCGCGAGCGCGGTGCCGTCGGCGAGGTAGTAGACCTCGGCGTCGAGCTGGTTGCCCGCGTTGCGCGCGAGGCGCGCGGCGCGCGGCACGAAGCGCGTCACCTCTTCGGCCGGCATCACGATTTCGGCGGCCAGCATCCCGGGGCCGAAGCGCTTGACCTGCTGCGGGCGGAAGCGTTCGGCCGCGAAGCGCGCGCTCTCGGCGCCGAGCAGCCGCGGGCGCCCCGGCAGGTCGGCGAGCGCGGCGGCGAACGCGTGGGCCGCGGCGAAGTCGGTGAAGTCCACGAACAGCGCGCTGCCTTCCGCGTGGCGCCCGGCCCCGTGCCGCGCGGGCTCGTGCCCCGCGTCGCCGGGCGGGTCCCCGTTCGCGGCCGCGCGGTGCCGTGCGTCGCCGGCCGCTTCGAGGGTCCCCGGCAGGAACCGTCCGGGCGGCTCGATCCTCCCCCACGGCAGGTGCGCGCCGCCGGGCTCGGCCCCGGACCGGCGCCAGTCGCGCGCGTCGTCGTCCCGCCACGCCTCCCGCGCGTGGTGGAGGTGCGAGCCCGACATCGCCTTCAGGTTGGCGGGCGCGCCGAAGCGCCGGCCGGCCTCGGCCGCCACCCACGCCGCGGCCTCGAAGGCTGCGAGCGGCCCGTCGAATTCGAGCAGGAACGCGGCGAAGTCGGGAAGCGGCTCGACGCGCAGCGTGAGATGGGTGACGAGCCCGAGCACGCCCTCGCTCCCGGCGAGATCGGCGAGCGCGAGCGGCTCGGAGCCGCGCTCCCGGAACCACGCGGCGGCCTGCGCCGCGTCGAGCGTGCGCCGGTGCTCGGCGGGCCCCGGCACGTCGAGGCGGCCGTCGTCGTGGAACCTCACGTGGTCGCCGTCCGGCAGCAGCACGTCCGCCGAGCGCACCGCGTCGAGCGCGCGGCCGCGGCCGAACGCGTTGAGGCCGATGCCGCCGGTCACGAACCAGCCCGCGAAGGTGCCGCCCAGGTTCGACGGGTAGACGGGGAGCGCGAGCCGTGCCGCGGCGAGCCTGCGGTGCACCGCGCGCAGCCGCGCGCCCGCGCCCACCACCACCACGCCGTTCCCGGCCTCGACGTCCACCGAATCGAGCCTCGAGAGGTCGAGCGCGAGGCCGCCGTCGTTCGGGACCGCGCCCCCCATCGCGGTGGAGGCCGCGCCGCGGGCCGCGATCGGCACGCCGTGCTCGCGGGCCCAGCGCAGCGTGGCGGCGGCCTCCGCGAGCGAGACCGGCTGGAAGATCAGGTCCGGCACCGCGCGGGTGAGCGTGCGGGTGAAGAGCTTCCCGAGGTAGACGTTCTGGTCGCGGTCGGCCTCGGCGCGCAGCAGGGAGTCGGTGACGAGGCGCGCGGCGAGCGTCTCGGCCCGCGCGCCCGAGCGTCCCGCCGCGCTCTCGTCGGGGAGGTGCTCGAGCGCCGCGAACAGCGAACGCGCCAGCTCGAGGCTGCGGGCGGGAGCGTCGCGCTCGCCCGGCGCGCGGCCGTCGTCGAGGAACACGTTCAGGTCGGGGATCGCCTCGCGCACCACGGCGGCGCGCTGCTCGGGGGCGAGCGTCACGAACTCCCCGAGCGGCTGACGGAAACGCGACTCGAAGAAGCGGCCGGCCACGCCTAGCGCCCCCCGATCAGGATGCTGGTCACCTTGACGAACGACATCACGAATCCCGCGAGGGTCACGAGGATGAAACCGATCGCCAGCACCTGCACCGCCGGGCTCTCGCGCCGCTCGCCCCCGAGCCCCATCGCCTGCGCCGCCGCCCACCCGCCCGCGAAGCCGCCGCCGTGCGCCCAGTTGTTGACGCTCGACATGAGGAAGCCCATCGCGAACAGGATGATCGCCCACTGCCACAGCTGCGCCTTCATGACCGACGAGCCGGTGCGGCGGGCGAACACGATCATGGCCGCGAGCAGGCCGAAGATGCTGCCCGAGGCGCCGACCGTGGGCGAGCCGGCCACGAGGTTGGACACCACGAAGCCCGCGACGCCGCCCACCATGAAGATGACGAACGCCCGTGCCGGGCCATAGGCCTGCGAGACGGCCGGACCGAGGTCGCGGATCCACATCACGTTGAAGAAGATGTGGATCAGCGATCCGTGCAGGAAGATCGCGGTGAACACCGTCCACCACCAGCCCTCGCGCCACGCCACGCCCCCGGTCATGCCGAGCTGGTAGAGGGCGCGCGTCCCGGGCGAAAGGAAGTTGAAGATCCCGAAGCTCCGGGTCAGCGCCGAGAGGTCGAGGAGCAGCGCGGCCACGTAGAGCACCACGCACACCGACACCAGCGGGGCGATCAGGTCGAGCCCGCCCCCGAACAGGCGCTGCAGCCTGGGCGCCGCCCCGAACATCCCGGGCCGCCACGCCCCGCAGAACGGGCACTTCTCCTCGGTCACCCCGATCAGGCGGCCGCACTGGGGACAGATCATCGAGCCCTGGGCGGGAGACATGCGGCGCAGCATAGGGGAGGCCCCCCGGGGGGCGCGACCCCGCCCGAAATCCCTCTGGAATCCATGCCCGGGCGCGTCTACCATTCTTGCCGTCGATTTCGAGCTTCACCGGCCGGGGCTTCCCGCTCCGCGCCGGAGGTCGCGCCCCTTCTGCCAGGAAACGCACCATGCGCCGGGCCACATCCGCCTGTGTCGTTCCGCTCGCCCTCGCCCTCGCGGCCGCCTCCGCCTCCGCCGCCACCCAGAGCTTCACCCTCGGCTTCGCGACGCTGCCCTCCGCGCAGGGTTTCGCCTTCACGCCATCCGGCTCCCATACCGGCGCGATCGAGAGCAACATCTTCTCGCTGTCGGGCGGCGCGCTGGTGCAGAACTCGATGGGCCAGGGTTACGGCGTTTCGGGCGGCGGCATCCTCTACGTGGGACTGAGCGGCCTCATCAACGCCAGCGAGCCCAAGCAGCTCCGCATGACCGCCCGCTGCCTCCAGGTGGAAGGCTCGGGCGGCGGGGCGCTCGGCCAGCAGGGGTTCGCCGCGGGCTTCACGACCGGCTCGGTCCAGTACGACATCTCGCTCACGCCCACCCAGATCTACGCGCTCGGCCCCTCGGGCGCGGTGCTGGTGGCGGGCACGTACGACAACACGAATTTCCACGAGTACCTGCTCGAGTTCACGCCGCCCGGGACGCAGCGCATCTACCGGGACGGGACCCTGCTCTTCACCAGCACCTCGGGCTTCTCGGTCGCCGCGAGCCGGGTGTTCATCGGCGACGGCACCGGGGGCGCCAACGCCCGCGCCGAGATCACCGCGCTCCAGTTCCTGCAGAATTACGCGACCGCCGCGCGGCCCTCGAGCTGGGGCCGGGTCAAGCACCTCTACCACTGATCTCGCGGGCCGCGCGCCGGGCCGGGGCACGCCGCCCCGGCCCGGCTTGCGCTTCGGCCCCGAGTGACGCAGTCTCCGCCCCGTCGCGCCGTTTGCGGCGCGCGTCGTTAGGGGTGGCCTGCGGAACACCGCCGGCCTGAGAGCACACCCTTCGAACCTGAACTGGTTGACACCAGCGTAGGGAAACGGCGAAGACAGGCGAGCTCTCCGGTTGCCTTCCAGCCGTCCCTCACGCGGGCGGCTTTTTTCGTGGAGGCGCGCGGCCTGGGAGCCGCCCCGGCGCGGCCGGGCGGCCGGCCCAGCCCTCCCACGAAGCGCCCCCGCAGGGGATGACTTCATGTTCAGCACCAGTCCGCTCGACTGGGCGTTGATCGCGCTCTACTTCGCGTTCCTCGCCGCCGTCTGGCTGCGCCGGCCCGCGGCGCGCGACGGCGCCGTCGAGTACCTGCTCGCCGGCCGGCGCGTCACGCTGCCGGCGCTGGTGGCCACGCTCGTCACCACCTGGTACGGCGGCATCCTCGGCGTGGGCGAGTACACCTGGCGCTACGGGATCGCCAACTGGCTGGTGTTCGGCGTTCCCTACTACCTGGGCGCCCTGCTCTTCGCGGTGTTCTTCGCGAGGCGCGCGCGCGAGTCGCGGCTCGTCACGATCCCCGACCTGCTCGAGCGCCACTACGGCCGCGGCCCGGCGCTGGCGGGCGCGCTCGCCGTGTTCGTGACCACCGCGCCCGCCGCCTACGTGCTCATGCTCGGCACGCTGTTCTCCGCCATGTTCGGGCTGCCGCTCGCGCCCTGCGTGCTCGCCGCCGCGCTGCTCTCGGTGTTCTACGTGCACCGGGGGGGCCTGCGCACCGTGGTGTTCACCGAGCAGGTGCAGTTCGTGCTCATGTACCTCGGGTTCTTCCTGCTCGTGGGCTTCCTCCTCGCGCGGCACGGCGGGCCTTCGTTCCTCCACGCGCGCGTGCCCGAGACCCACTTCGTGTGGCACGGCGGCAACGGGCCCGCGGCGATCCTCGTCTGGTACTTCATCGCGCTCTCGGCGCTGGTGGACCCGGGCTTCTGGCAGCGCGCCTACGCCGCGAAGGACCCGGCGGTGGCGAAGCGCGGCATGCTGTGGGCGATCGCCTGCTGGGTGGTGTTCGACCTCCTCACCACCACCGCCGGGCTCTACGCGCGCGCGCTGCTCCCCGGCCTCGCCGACCCGGTGTTCGCGTTCCCGGAACTCGCGCGCGTGACCCTGCCGCCGGTGGCGCTCGGCCTCTTCTACCTCGCCATGATCGCGACCGTGATGAGCACGGTGGACTCCTACGGCTTCATCGCCGCCACCACCATCGGCCGCGACCTCGTGTGGCGGATGCGCGCCGGGACGTCGCGTGGGGCCACCGGAGCGGCGAGCGCGCCGGCTCCGGTCGTGGACGCGGGCGGGCCCGACCCGGACGCGGGCGCGGGTGGCGCGGAGGACGCGGAACCCGCGGGGCCCGACGATCCGCTGATCGTGCGCTGGTCGCGCCGGGGCCTGTGGATCGCCGCGGCGTTCGCCGCGGCCCTCGCGCTCGCGCGGCAGAGCGTCATCGGGCTGTGGCACGACCTGGGCTCGATCACGACGCCCGCCCTGCTCCTGCCGGTCGCGACCGCGCTGCTCGGACGCGCGCGGCTCGCGCCGCGCTGGACGCTGGCCGCCATGGCCCTGCCGTTCTTCGTCTCCCTCGGGTGGGTGGTCGCGCATCAGCTCGATCCGCGCCATCGCTACCCGCTTTCGCTCGAACCCATCTACGCCGGCCTCGCGACGTCGCTCGCGATCTACGCGGCCGGGCTGGCGCTGCGCAAAGGACTCCAAACATGAATCGCGCCCCCGCAGGAATGCCGATCCCCGCCGCGCCCCTCGTCGCGTTGGTCGCGGCGCTTGTCGCCACGCCCGTGGCCGCGGACTCCGCGCGGCCGGCGGCCGCGAATTCCGCCTCACCCGGCGCGGCGGCCCTCACCGCCGCCGGCGCCGCCACCGACACCTTCCCGCGCGTGGTGACGCTGCCGCCGGTGGAAGTCAGCACCACGCGCTTCTCCCCCGTCTCGCCGGTCGCGCGCACCACGCTCTCGCGCGAGCAGGCGCTGGACCGGAACTGGGGGCAGGACACGCCCATGGCGCTCGCCACCCTGCCCGGCGCCTACGCCTACTCCGACGCGGGCAACGGCGTCGGCTACTCGTACCTCTCGATCCGCGGCTTCCCACAGCGCCGCATCAGCGTGCTCGTGAACGGCGTGCCCCTGAACGACCCCGAGTCGCACGAGGTCTACTGGATCAATCATCCCGACCTGCTGGCCTCGACCGCGGAGGTCACGGTGCAGCGCGGGGTGGGTGCGGCGCTCTACGGCGCGGCCGCGGTGGGCGGGAGCGTCCACCTCGTCACCTCGCCCTTCACGCGCGCCCCCGAGCAGCGCGTCACGGTGGGCTACGGCTCGTTCGAGACCAAGCGCGTCTCGGTCGAGACCAACTCGGGCGACCTCGCCGGCGGCTGGAACCTGTACGGCCGCTACTCGCGGGTCGAGAGTTTCGGCTACCGCGAGCAGTCGTGGTCCAGGCTCTGGTCCTACACGATCTCGGCGCGGCGGGTGTCCGGCCGGCACTCCCTGCAGGCGAACCTCTATGGAGGCCCCGAGGAGACGCACCTCTCCTACTACGGCCTCTCCCCGGAGGCCCTGGCGCAGAACCGCCGGTTCAATCCCCTCACCTACCCGAACGAGCGCGACCACTTCTTCGAGCCGCACTACGAGCTGGTCCACAGCTGGTCGCCCTCCGACCGGCTGGCGCTCACCCACACGCTTTTCTGGTTCGACGGCAAGGGCTTCTACGAGGAGCGGCGGATCGGCGAGCTGCTCGGCGCCTACCGGCTCCCCCGGTGGTTCACGCGCGACTCCACGCTCGCCCCGCGCGACTACTACTCGCAGAACGCGGACGGCTCGCTCGCGCAGGACGGGAGCGGCCGCTTCCTGCTGCTCGCCCTGGACCTCGTACGCCGCCGCACCGTGGTGAACCGGCACTACGGCTGGGTGCCGCGCGCCTCGTGGAGCCACGCGGGCGGCACGCTCACGGTGGGAGGCGAGCTGCGCGGCCACGACGGGCGCCATTTCGGCGAGGTGACGTTCGGCGCGCCGCTCCCGCCGGGCACGCCCCCCGACCTCGCCTACTACGACTACCACCCGCAGACGCTCTCCGCGGGGCTCTACGCGCGCGAGGAGTGGAGTCCGCGCCCCGAATGGACGGTGACCGCCGACGCCGCGTGGCGGCACCAGTCGTACTCCATGCGCCGCGACCGCTTCGACGGGCTCTCGTTCGAGCAGAAGTACGACTTCTTCATCCCGCGGCTCGGCGTCACCTGGCGTCCGCCGGTGGCCGGGCTTCGGGCGTTCGCGTCGTGGGCGCAGACCCGCCGCGAGCCCTCGTTCCGAAACCTCTACGACGCCGAGGGCGCCGGCAACCTGCCGCGCTTCGCGCGCGTGGACCCCGCGACCGGGCGATGGGTGGATCCGCTCATCCGCCCCGAGCGCGTGCAGGACTGGGAACTCGGCGCCTCGTGGGAGCGCGACGGCGTGTCGCTCGTCGCCAACGCGTTTCGCATGGACTTCCGCGACGAGCTGGTGGATGCGGGGCAGTTCGACCTGAACCTCGGCTACCCGCAGGTCGCCAACGCCGCGCGCTCGATCCACCAGGGGCTGGAACTCGCCGGCCGCGCCACCGCCACCTTGCGCGGCGACCTGCGCGCCGCGCTCGAGGCCAACGCCACCCTCAGCGACAACCACTTCGTGGACTACGTGGAATACGACGACCTCGGCACGCCGCACCGGTTGGACGGCAACTCGCTCGCGTTGTTCCCCGCGACGATGGCCAACGCCTCACTCAGGGTCGGGGACCGTCGCTTCTGGGGCGAGGCCGCGGGGCGCCATGCCGGGCGCATCCACCTCGACAACACCGAGAGCGCCGAGCGGAGCCTCGCGCCGCGCACCGTGCTCGACCTCGCCTGCGGCGCGCGCTTCGCGGCCGGAGGATCGAAGGTCGGGCTCACGCTGCGGGTTCTCAACGCCGGCAACCACCTCTACTCGGCCGGCGGCTACGGCTACACGTGGGGCGGCGTGCGCTATGCAGAAATGATTCCGGCCGCGGAGCGGGCGGTCATGGGCGAGGTGACGGTGGGGTTCTGACCGCGGGGCGATCCACCTGCCGGGTTGGCAAGGGGGAACGCCGGTCGTTTTTCCGTGACTTCCGCCCCCGGGCTGGTGGTACGCTTTTGGCGGCATTTCCCGCAGTTCCCGCACCGTGCGGCCGCCCGCGTGCTTCGGACGCCCGCTCATCCACGTCCGAGGAGCCCCTCATGCGCCGCATGGTTCCCGCCGCCAGCCTCGCCTCGCTGCTCCTGCTCCTCACCTCGCTGCCGGCGATCGCGCAGATGGGGTCCGTCTCGACCTTTGCGAGCATCCCCGCGGTCCGCGGGCTCGCGATGGATGCGTCCGGAAGGCTCTATGCCTCCTCGCGCGGTGTGCTCGTTTCAGGGGGACCCTCCGGGCAGGGCAACATCCGCCTCTACAGCCCGCCGAGCAACGCGGCCACCGTTTTCGCGAACTCGGCCGACGGGCTCAGCGATCCGATCGATATGGCGTTCGACAACTCCGGAAACCTCGTCGTGGCCGACTACGTCCACAAGCTCCACAGCATCACGCCGGCGGGAGTCGCCTCCGTGTTCGCGACCCCTTCGAATCCCCACTCCGTGACCCGCGACGCCGCCGGCAACATCTACGTCGGCGAATACGCCACCCGGAAGATCCTGAAGATCGCCCCCGACGGCACCGTGAGCACCTACGTCACCCAGGTGCCCGGCGTCCGGCTCACGATGCTCTACGCGGACCCCGACGGCAGCTTGTTCGCGGGCGACTTCAACACCAACGACATCCATCGGATCGGCCCGGGAGGTTCCCCGATCACGCTCTTCGCGGTGGACATCGGCTCGGTCGTGGGCATGACGCGCTGGGTGGAAGGCGGCTGGATCGTCACGACCTACAACGACTGCACGCTTCGCATCCTCAGACCGGACGGGACGCATTACCTGTACGCGGGCGCCTATCAAGTCGGGGGCACGACCAACGGGGCGCCGGCCGCGGCGCGGTTCAGCTACCCGTCCGCCATCCTCTATTCGCCCAGCGAGGCGAGGTACTACATCGCCGACTACGGAAACGGCCTCATCCGGGTTCTCGACGTCGTCCTTGCAGTTCCGACCCAGAAGACCAGCTGGGGCCGGGTGAAGTCGCTCTATCGAGGCGACACGACGGCCCGCTAGGACGGCCCGCGACCTCGGGGTGCCCGCGACGGCCTGGAGGGAGTTCTCCCCTTCATCCCCGCCGCCTTGCGCGCCACCTCGCACGCCTCCCGCGCCCAGCGCGTGAGTTCCGCGGCATCCTCGAGCACGTCGAGCGGCACCTCGTAGTAGCCCTTCATCACCATCGAGGGCGCGGGGGTGAACGGCCCCATGCCGCGCGATTCGTATCTCGGCCGCGTGCCGTCGTCCACCTTGAAGTAGAGGCGACCCTCGTCGGCCACCGCAAAGAACAGGTCGCGCGCGTAGAACCCGTGCCCGCCGAACATGCTCTTCGCACGAACCCCGCCGAGTGACGAGAGTTGTTCGCTCACGAATGCGATGAACGAGGCGTCACGGCGGGGTTTCCCGCGCAGGCTTGCCGGCTTCGCCTTGCGGCCGCCCGCCCTCGCGCGCTTCATCGTCATGGATCGTTCCTCCCCCCGAGCCTCTCCTCCCGCTCCCGCCACCACGCGGCGATCTCCCCGACGCTCGTGACCCACGCGCCGCGCGTGGCGAGGTGGTCGAGCGCGGCCACGAAGCAGTCCCACCATCCGGGGAAGTGCGGCTCGGCCGCCGCGTTCGGGTGCCACAGCAGGCCGGCCATCCCCTCGGCGGCCTCGACCGCCTCGAGGTGCGCGAGGGTTCGCGCGATCGCGGCGTCGCGGTCGAGCCCCATGCCCCGGAACAGCGCGCCGTCCATCAGCGTGAGCGGGACTTCCAGAAGGTCCGCGCCACCCGCGCCCGCGCCCGCCCCCGCGATCCACGGCTTGAACGGCGCGGCGATCCCGGCCCGAAATCCGACCGCCTCGTTGTAACCGAGGGTGGCGTCCGTTGTGAACCCCGCGCTCCGCTGCGCCGCCCACGTGGCGCCCACGTCGAGCCGCAGGAAGTGCTGGCGCGTGGAGACGACCGTCTGCCCGGTGGCGGCGGCCAGCGCCTCGCGCTGCCCGGCGAGCGCTTCCGGATCGCGCCAGCTTTCGTAGCTGCCGTGGAGCCCGACCTCGAAGCCCGCGCCCGCGAGCGCGCGGAACATCGTGCCGACCCTGGGGCGCCGCCCCTCGAACGGCACCCGGTCCGAGAGCACGTACGTCGCGTCGAACTCGTGCGCCCGCTGCGGCCGCGCGAACACGAAAAACGTGGAACGGAAACCCCGCCGCGATTCCTCCTCGGCCCAGCGCTCGAACTGCGCGTAGGGGTCGCGTCCGCCCGGGACCAGCGCGCGGGCCAGCGCGGTGAGCCCGCCGCGCACGCCGTAGGAGCGCGGGCTCCGGCCGGTGCCCAGCAGCCGCAGCGCCTGCCGCGCCGAGCGCAGGAGCACGTCGTCCACGTCGTGGGAGAGCGCCACCGCGAAGCGCGCGCCACCCTTCCAGCGCGGCACGCGCTCGAGCGTGGCGCCGCGCGCGGCGGCCGCGGCGTCGAGCCGGCGCCGCAGGGCCGCAACCGAGAGGTTCACCCACGGCGTCTCGAGCAGCCCGATCCCGGCCAGACGCGTGGTCGCGCCGCTGAAGCAGCCCCACTGGTCGCGGCGCGGATCCTCGCGCTCCTCCTCGCGCGACATCGCGTGCCACACGGCGGGCAGCCACTGGGGCGGCAGGTCGCGCGGAGCGATCGGCGGCTCGATGGGGCCCGGGGCCGCGAGCGGCGCGCCGTCGAACGAAAGGCGCTCGAGCCACGCCGCGCTCCAGGTGGTCCACGAACGCAGCGGGATCACGACCGCCGCGTCTTCGGGCGCGTGGTCGGGGTTGCCGACGTAGACGGCGATCTCGCCCGGCCGCGCCGCCCCCGCTCCGGCGCGCGCCTCGCGCCACGGGGCGTCCAGGAGCGGTGCGATCGCCGCCACCGTCCAGCGCACGCGCGGATCGTCCCAGCCGCGCGCGTCGTGGACGAAGAGGACGCTCACGTGCCTGCCGCCGCGGGCGCGGCGCCGAGCACCGCGCGATACTCGGCCAGCAGCCGCGCGCCCACCACCGGCAGGTCGTGGTGCTCGCTCACGTAGCGGCGGCCCGCCGCGCCGAGCATGGCGCGGCGCGTGGGATCGCGCACCAGCGCGCGCAACACGTCGGTGATCGTGGCCGGCGTCGCGTCCACGACCGGGCAGCCGCGCAGGCGCTCCGCGAAATCCGCGCGCAGGTGCGCGACCACGGCGCGGCCCTCGGCCATGCCCTCCATCGCGAGCAGCCCGTACCAGCCCATCATGAGCTGGTCCACCAGGATGTCGGCGCCGCTCAGGAACTCGGGCATCGTTTCCCACGGCTGCTTCTCGATGAGCCGCAACTCGACGTCGAGCCCCTCGGCCCTGAGCGCCGCCACCGCGGCCTCGACGTGGCGCGTGCCCTTGATCAGCCGGTTGGTCGGCGCGTGCGCGATCACCACCGGGCCGTTCACCCCGTCACGCCGGTCGAACGCGGGAAGCGGAAACGCGTCGGCCGCGCGGCTCCAGCGTTCCACGTCCATGGCCAGCGGCAGGTGCACGCCCCCGGGCACCGACTCGGCGAGGTCGAGGGTCGAGAAGAACACCCGGTCCGCGTAGCGCTTCGCCTGTTCCGCCAGCCAGCGCTGGTGCCACGGGCGGCAGAACGGATCGCACTCGGTGCAGGCCGCGAGCGCGTGGGTCGCGCGCATGTGCTCCCGGTTCCGGATCTCGCAGCCGTGGAAGTGGAACACGATCCGCTTGCCCATCGAGCGCAGCCAGGGCAGGTCCCAGTGGCCGCGCAGCGCGTGCTCGCGCTCCCGGGGGGCCACGTAGAAGAAGCTCGTGCCGAAGTGGAAATGGAAGAGGTCGTAGCGGGGGGCGAACCGCGCGAACGCCCCGGCCATGGAGCCGAGCCGCCCGATCGGCGTGCGGTGCCGGTCGAGGTCCACGATCAGGTCGGGCTTCCGGCCGTCCCAGTCCACGCGGTAGCCCAGCGCGTCGGCCTCCACGCCCACCGCGCGCAGCGCGCGCGCCAGCATGATGCCCTGCCCGGCGATTTCGTAGGTGCCGTGCAGCACGCGCAGCGGGCCGCCGCCCGCGCCGGGGGTTCCGGCGCCGGCCGCCGGCCCGCCGCCGTTCGCGGGCCCGCTCATCCGGCCACGTACTCGCCGGGCTTCACGAGCCGCCGCAGCGCGCCGCGCGCGAGCCAGTAGGCGTCGCGGAGGTTCGGCTGGCGCAGGAACCGCACGCCCTGGCTGCGCCACTCGTTCCAGATCGAGCCGGGCCGCGTGACGAAGCGGCGGGGTGAGCGGAGCAGCGCGGCCTTGAGCGCGGCCTCGTCGGCGGGCTTCTCCCCTTCGAACTCGACGCGCGCCAGCCCCAGCTCGTGCAGCAGGTGCGCGTCGGGCCCCACCAGCTCGGGAAGGTTCCGGGCGCGGGCCAGCTCCAGCGCGCGGGTGTTGTCGGCGCGGCCGGTGCGTCCGTTGTAGACCTCCACGAGGTCCACGCGCGCGAGCAGCGGCTCGTCGAGCCGGTGCCACTTGTAGGGATGCGGCAGCAGCACGAGCCCGCCGTCGGCGTGGATCGCGTCGCACAGCGCGGGGGCGTCTTCCTCGTGGAGGTCCCGCTTCAGGAACAGGCCGATCACGTCGCCCTGCCGGGTGTTGATCTCGGACGCCAGGATCACGGTGAGCGGGAGCCCGAGCCGCGACGCGGCCTCGCGGGCTTCGACCGAACCCCGCCACGTGTCGTGGTCGGTCACGGCCAGCACGTCCACGCCGAGCTCCGCGGCGTGCCGCGCGAGCGCCTCGGGGCCGGTGAGGGAGTCGAAGCTGTGCTTCGTGTGCGCGTGGACGACGAAGGTCCAGCTCAAGGGCGCGCCCCCCGCGCGCCGCCCGCTCCCGCGCGCCTCATCGCCGCAGCTCCCGGTGCTCGCGCCAGGCGCCGGGCGCCGAACGCAGCCACTGGACCAGCTCCCAGGCGTGCGGCGCGGGGTCCGAGAGCCGGAACGGTTTCACGACCCCGGGCGAGAGCGCGTCCCAAAGCACGCGCGGCAGCGCCGAGGGGCGGAACAGCCCGTGCCACAGGTCGCCGCCGAGCGGCCACGCCACGCGCACGCGCCGCGCGGGGCGCGCGGCCGGCAGCTCGCGGCCCTCGAGCAGCGCGGCCAGGTCGCCGGGGAAGTCCACTCCGGCGGCGAGCGCCACGTCGTGCGAGCCCCAGAACTTGGCGTTCACTTCCATCAGCCTGAGTCCCCCGGGATCGAGCGAGCCCTTGAACTCCACCATCGCCACGCCGTGCCAGCGCAGCGCGTCGAGCAGCGCGGTGCCCGCGCGCTCGAGCTCGGGCGCCTCGGGCAGGCTCTCGGCGCAGGCGCTGGCGCCGCCGCTCGGCGGCCACTCGCGCACGCGGCGGTGCATGCAGTGTCGCACGCGGCGGCCGTTCCAGTAGAGCGCGCTGAAGCCGAAGCCCTCGCCCGCCACCACTTCCTGCGCGATCAGCCCGCCGGTCGAGATCGCCGCCACCTCGCCGAAGGCGCGCTCGAGCCCGTCCGCGCCGCGCACGTAGCGGAGCGCCTTGCGCCCCTCCTCGCGCGCCGATTTGAGCACCACCGGGTAGCCGAGCGCTTCCGCCGCGCGGCGGGCCGCCTCGAGGTCGGGCGCCGGGCGCTCGCGCGGCGTGGCCACGCCCGCGGCGCGCGCCGCCTCGGCGGTGCGGGCCTTGTCGTTCGCGATCTCGAAGGACGCGGGCGGCGGAAGGGCCACGCGCACCGAGGGCGCGAAGCGCTCGCGCAGCCGGTGCGCCGCCGCCATCGAGCCGCTGCCCACCGGCAGGAAGGTGACCGGGGCGAGCCAGCCGAGCACTTCGAGGAGCCGCGTGTCGAAGCCGGGATCGTCCGCGGGCGGCACGCGGTGCCAGCCGTGCACGGCGTTCGAGTGCACGGCCGGCGCCCGCGACGAGCGCGCGAGCAGGCTCACCTCGTGGCCGCGCGCCGCGAGCGCGCGTGCGATGCCCAGCGAGTGCTTGAACTCGCCGTCCGTGACGAGTACCCGGCCGGGCGCGGCTCCCGGTCCGTCCCTGGAATCCGACATGCGGCCCAGTCTACGCGAGAGGCGCCGCCGGACCGGAGCGGCCGGCCGGAACCCGGACCGCCGCGCGCGCCACGCGGCGAACCCGGCGCGGCGAGGAGTCGCGGACACCCCTTGCCCGGCCGAGTGCCCATACGTGCAGCGTGTCGCCACCGAAACTCGCTGCAACCTATCGTCCTTGGACTGCGTCTAAGTTTGCGCTCGTTCCAATTCCGGACCCGATCCAGCCTTCGAGCCAGGAGCCCCCGCGATGACCGAAGCGGAACCCTCGCGCCGCGAGCGCAAGAAAGACGAGACCCGGCAGCGCATCTTCCGCGAGGCGATCCGCCTGTTTCGCGAGCGGGGTTTCGAAGCCACCACCGTGGACGAAATCACCGAACGCGCCGACGTGGCGCGCGGCACCTTCTTCAATTACTTCCCGAAGAAGGAGTCGGTGCTCGGCTTCCTCTCCGAGCAGCGGCTGGTCGAGGCCGAGGCCCGCGCCGGCGAGATCCTCGCGGAGACGCGCCCGGTGCCCGGCAAGCTGATCGAGATCTTCACCGACGCCGCGAGCGCCTACGAGGAGGAGAAGGAGCTTTCGCAGTACGTGCTGCCCGAGCTCTTCCACCGCGTGTTCTCGCCGGTCGAAGAGATCGGCGAGCGCTGGGACCAGATCGTGGAGCAGGTGATCGAGCAGGGCCGCGCCTCGGGCGAGCTGCGCCGCGACCTCGACGTGAAGCGCGCGCTCGCGGTGCTCACGTCCGTCTACTACGCCACGCTCTACATGTGGGTCCACTGCCCGAACCTCGGCGAGTTCCACCTGCAGGACGAACTGCGCGCCCGGCTGGAGATGGTTTTCGCGGGGCTCGCCGGCGAAGGGAGGCGCGCATGAACGCGATCCGCGCCCGCTTCGCCATCGCGCTGCTGGCCCTGGGCCTCCCGGCCGCGGCGCACGCGCAGGGTCCGGCGAGCCCCGACACGCTCGCGCTCTCCCTCGAGGACGCGGTCCACCGGGCGCTCTCCCACGCCCAGGCGATGCGCGTCGCCGAAGCGCAGATCACGGCCGCGGACGGCCGCGTGCGCGAGGCGCTCTCGGCGGCGCTGCCGCAGGTCAACGCGTCGCTCACCTACGGCCGCCAGTTCGCCTCGATCTTCCAGGGCGCGGCCCCGGACTCGAGCCCGCTCGCCGGCATCTTCCGCAACAGCCCCTTCGGGTCGGAGCACAGCTGGACGGCGGACCTCACCGGCTCGCAACTCCTCTGGTCGGGCGGGCGCGTGGGCGCCGGGCTGGCCGCGGCGCGCGCCTACCGGCGCGCCTTCCGCGCGCAGCGCGCCGAGGTCGCGTCCGACCTCGCCTGGCAGGCGACCCGCGCCTACCTCGAGGCGGTCGTGGCCCGGCAGGTGCTCGACATCCGCCGCGCCGGGCGCGACCGGGCGCGCGACCACCTCGCGCAGGTGACGCTCGGGAACCGCGAGGGCTCGCGCTCGGACTACGACCTGATCCGCGCCCGCGTGGACGCCGCCAACGAGGAACCGGCGGTGGTCGCGGCCGCCAATGCCGCCGAGCTGGCCGCGCTCGAACTCAAGCGCCTGCTCGACCTGCCGCTCGAGCTCCCGTTGCGGCTCGTCACCCCGCTCGCCTTCGAGGGCGACCTGGTGCCGGTGCCCCTGGAAGAGCCCTCCGCCGACCCCGCGGCGCGCGCCGCGCTGGCCCAGGCCGAGGCCGAGGTGGAAGCCCGGCGCCAGGCGGTGCGGCTCGAGCGCGCGGCGCGCTGGCCGCAGCTCTCGATGACGGGCACGGTGTCGCAGCAGGCCTTCCCGCGCACCGAGCGGCCGGAGCTCGACGAGTTCCGGCGCAGCATCAACGCGAGCGTCAAGCTCGAGCTGCCGATCTTCCTCGGCCTGCGCGACCACGGCGCCACCCAGCGCGCGCGCGGCGAACTGCGCCAGGCCGAGGCCCAGCGCGACGAGGTCGCCGGCCGGGTGCGCCTCGAGATCGCGCGCGCCCGCCGCGAGCTCCGGCGCACGCTGGCGGAGATGGCGGCGCGGCGCGGCACCGCCCGGCTCGCCGAACGCGCCCGCGAGCTCGCCGACCTGCGCTACCGCAACGGGCTCGCCACCCAGCTCGAAGTGACCGACGCCCGCGTGCAGGAGCGCACCGCGGAAATCCACGAGATCGAAGCCATCAAGGACTACCGCCTCGCGCTGCTCGAGCTGGAACGGGCCCTCGGCCGCAAGGTGCCGACGGTGCCGCGCCCGCTCGATCAGGTGACCGCGAGCCTGGAGGAACTGGAACGATGAAGACCGAATGGTGGGTGGTGCTGGGAGCGGCGCTCGCGATCGCCGCGTTCGCCGCGGGCTGCGGCGGCGGCCACGGCGGCGCGACCGCCGGCGAGGGCGGAAGCCGCGGCGGGAAGGGCGCGGCGAATTCCGCGGGGCCGGTGCTGATGGCCGCCAGCGACGTGGCGGTCGCGGCCCCCGCCGATCTCGCGGCAGGCGTCCCGGTGTCGGGAACGCTCGCCCCCGGCGTGGACGTGCGTCTCACCGCGCCGGTCGCCGAGGTGGTGGACGAGGTGCTGGTCCGCGAGGGCGAGGCCGTGAGGCAGGGCCAGCTCCTCGCGCGCTTCCGCCTCGGCGCGATCGAAGCGGCCGCGGTGAGCGCGCAGGCGCAGCTCGAGGTGGCGGCCGCCGATCTCGAGCGCCAGCGCAACCTGTACGCCGAGGGCGCGGTCTCGAAGCGCGACCGCGAGGCCGCCGAGGCGGCGTTCAAGGTGGCGCAGGCCGCCGAGGCCCAGGCGACGCGGCGGCTCGAGGACGCCCGGATGCGGGCGCCGATCGCGGGCGTGATCTCGGTGCGATCCGTCGAGTCCGGCGACCGCCCGGCCGAGGGTGACCCGATGTTCCGGCTCGTCAACACCACCGAACTCGAGTTCGAGGCCACCATCCCGAGCGAGCACGTGGCCCGGGTGCGCGTGGGATCCCCGGTGCGGCTCGACGTGACCGGCTTTCCCGCCGGCGGCGTCGAGGGGCGCGTGGCGCGGGTGAACGCCGCGGTGGACGCGGCGACGCGGCAGGTCAAGCTCTACGTGCGCGTGCCCAACCCGGGCGGCCGGCTGGTGGGCGGGCTGTTCGCCTCGGGCAACGTCGTGACGCAGGAGGAGAAGGCCGCGCTGGCGGTGCCCGGGCCGGCGGTGCGCGAGGACGAGCGGGGCGCGTTCGTGCTGGCGCTGAAGCAGGGCGTGCTCGAGCGGCGCGACGTGCGCCCCGGCCTCCGCGATCCGTCGCGCGATCTCGTCGAGATCCTCTCGGGCCTCGCCGCCGGCGACTCGGTGATCGTCGGGCCCATCGCGGGCCTCACGCCGGGCCAGCCGGTGCGGATCGCCGGAAGGGAGCGCTAGGCCATGTTCCTGAGCGACCTCTCGATCCGGCGTCCCGTGCTGGCCACGATGATGATCGTGGCGCTCGTGACGCTCGGCATCTTCAGCTACCGCCGCCTCGCCGTGGACCTGTGGCCCGAGGTGGAGTTCCCGTTCGTGACCGTCACCACCACCTACCCCGGCGCCTCGCCGGAGGCGGTGGAGCGCGAAGTCACCAAGAAGATCGAGGAGTCGGTCAACTCGGTGGAGGGCGTGAAGCGCATCTTCTCCTACTCCAACGAGGGCTTCAGCCAGGTCTTCATCGAGTTCCAGCTCAACACGCGCATCATGGACGCCACCGCCGACGTGCGCTCCAAGATGGACGGCATCCGCCAGGACCTGCCGCTCGACATCGAGCCGCCGGTGATCGCGCGCTTCGACCCCGGGGCCGAGGCGATCATGAGCTTCGCCGTGCGCGGCCCGAACTGGACGCTGCGCGACCTCACGCGCCTCGCCGAGGAGGACGTGAGCCGGCGCATCCAGAACGTGCCCGGCGTGGGCAGCGTCACGGTGGTGGGCGGCGTGCGCCGCGAGATCCACGCGCTGCTGCTCCCGGACCGCATGAACGCCCTCGGCATCTCCCCCGACCAGGTGGTCGCCGCGCTCGAGCGCGAGAACGCCGACGTGCCCGCCGGGCGCGTGCAGCGGGGCGCCACCGAGAACCTGGTGCGGGTGCGCGGGCGGATCCGCGACCCCCGCGACTTCGCCGGCGTGGCGGTGGCGGTCCGCAACGGCGGCACCGTGCGGCTCGGACAGGTCGCGCGCATCGAGGACGCCCAGGAGGAGGAGCGCGACGCCGCGTTCGTGAACGGCGAGCGCTCCGTGGCCATCGAGATCCGCAAGGTGTCGGGCGCCAACACCGTGGACATCGCCGACGCGGTGCAGGCCCGGGTCGCCGAGCTGAACCGCACGCTGCCGCGCGGCGCCAACCTCTCGGTGATCCAGGACAACTCGGTGTGGATCCGCAACTCGGTCCACGACGTCCAGAAGACGCTGGTCGAGGGCGCGATCCTCACCATCTTCATCGTGTTCGTGTTCCTGAACTCGTGGCGCTCGACCGTGATCACCGGCCTCACCCTGCCGGTCTCGGTGATCTCGGCGTTCCTCGCCTTCTACGCGTTCGGCTTCACGCTCAACACCATGACGCTGATGGCCCTGTCGCTGGTGATCGGCATCCTGATCGACGACGCGATCGTGGTGCGCGAAAACATCGTGCGCCACGTCGAGCGCGGCGAGGACCACTACACGGCGGCGCGGCGCGGCACCGCCGAGATCGGATTCGCGGTGCTCGCCACCACGCTCTCGATCATCGCCGTGTTCGTCCCCGTGGCCTACATGGGCGGCATCGTCGGCAAGTTCTTCTTCCAGTTCGGCATCGTCATCGCCTTCGCGGTGCTGGTGTCGCTGTTCGTGTCGTTCACGCTCGACCCGATGCTGTCGTCGCGCTGGTACGACCCGCAGGCCGAGGGTGCCGAGCCCAAGGGCCCGGTCGGCAAGGTCCTTCGCCGGTTCAACCTGTGGTTCGACGGGCTGAGCGTGCGCTACCGCGGCGCGATCCGCTGGGCGCTCCGCCACCGCCTGATCACCCTCGGCATCGCGGCCGCCTCGTTCGCGGTCGCGATCGCCCTCCCGGCGCTCGGGGTGGTGGGCGGGCAGTTCATGCCCAAGTCCGACGAGGAGCAGACCAGCGTGGCGTTCGAGACGCCGGTCGGCTCCTCGCTGCCGTACACGCGAGAGAAGGGCCTCGAGATCGCGCGCTACCTCGAGAGCCGCCCGGAGGTGGCCTACACCTACCTGAGCGTCGGCGGCTCCTCGCAGAACAACGAGGTCAACCGCGGATCGATCTTCGTGAAGCTCGTGAAGCGGCACGACCGCAAGCTCTCGCAGCAGGAGTTCGAGGCCGACATCCGCAAGGTGCTGCCGCGGTTCTCGGGCTCGGGCGCGCGCATCCTGCAGCTCGGCGCGGTGGGCGGCTCGGCCGCGCCGATCGTGATCAACCTCAACGGCCCCGAACTCGGCCGGCTCCAGGAGATCTCCGACCAGCTGATGGCGAAGCTCGCCGACGTGCCCGGCCTGGTCGAGCTCAAGTCCTCGCTCGAGGGCCGCAAGCCCGAGTTCCTGGTGGACGTGAACCGCGACCTCGCCTCGCAGGTCGGGCTCTCGGTGGGGCAGATCGGCGCCGCCCTGCGCCCGGTGCTGTCCGGCCAGAAGGCCGGCGACTGGGAGGACCCGACCGGGCTCTCCTACGACGTGCGGGTCCGCGTCGCTCCCGAGCACCGCACCTCGGAGGCCGACCTGCTGCGCACGCCGGTCGCGACCTCGCAAGTGGACCCGCGCACCGGCGCCCCGGTCATGGTGCCGCTCGGGCAGGTGGCGAGCCTGCGCCGCGGCGGGGCGCCGGCGCAGATCGACCGCCGCCAGCTCGAGCGCGTGGCCACCATCGAGGGCAACTACCAGGACCGGCCCCTCACCGACGTGACGCGCGACATCCAGGCGCGCCTCGCCACGATCGCGCTGCCCCCCGGCTACAGCTTCGAGTTCGGCGGCGAGCAGGCCGACTTCGCCGAAACCGTGGGCTACATGCTCGAGTCGCTGGGACTGGCGGTGGTGTTCCTCTACATCATCCTCGCCAGCCAGTTCGGATCGCTGCTCAAGCCGCTCGCGATCATGCTCTCGCTGCCGCTCTCGATGATCGGCGTGATGCTGGCGCTGGCGCTGACCCGCGGCACGCTCAACATCATGAGCATGATCGGGATCATCATGCTGATGGGGCTCGTCACCAAGAACGCGATCCTGCTCGTGGACTTCGTGAACCAGGCGCGCCAGCGCGGCGAGGAACGCGAGCAGGCGCTGGTCGAGGGCGGCCAGCTCCGGCTGCGCCCGATCGTCATGACCACGCTCGCGATGATCTTCGGCATGCTCCCCACCGCGCTCGCCCTCGGCGAGGGCTCGGAATTCCGCGCCCCGATGGCGCACGCCGTGATCGGCGGCCTCATCACCTCGACGCTGCTCACGCTGGTCGTGGTGCCGGTCGTCTACACCTACCTGGACGACTTCGGCGCGTGGGCCGGTGCGTTCGTGAAGCGCTGGACCTCGGCTCCGGAAGGGCACCGGGCGGAACACGCCCCGCCGCGATCGCCCGGCCGCGCTCCCGGACCCGCCGAGGCCCCCGTCGCCGGCGGCGCCCCCGCGCGCGCGATGCGCCGGGGGGAGTGAGCGGAAGCGATCGCCCGCCCGGGGGAAACGAAGCGGCGCGGCCGGATCGCTCCTGCCGCGCCCCTCGCGCCGCGGCGGCCCCGCGGCGCACGCCTTACGCCGCGAACGCCTGCGGCCGCGACACCCCGAGCTTCCAGTTCTCGAACCGCTCGTAGTGCTCGGCGGACATCTCGCCCTTCATCTCGAGGTCGCCCATGCGCACCCGGACCACGATCGAGCGGCCGATCCAGGCCTTGCCGCTCTTCTCGATCGTGATCTCGTCGCGGCGGGCCATGCGGATCACCTCGCGGTTGTCGAGCAGCGCGACCGCGCCCTCGGGGTAGAGCCCCGAGCGGTTGCGGCGGCTGCGCACCCGGCCGGTGACGAACTCGATCACGCCGGGATCGGACTTGGGCTTGCGCTTCGCGAGATCGCGCACCAGCGTCTCGAGCTGGCGCATCGCCTCCGGATCCGAGAGCGCCGCCCGGGCGGCCCGGAATCCCGCGAGCCGGCGCACGCCCCACACGATCTGCACGACGCCGGCGACGATCCAGCGTCCCGCGGACGAAGCGTCCGCGCCCTCCGCCCACAGCAGCGAGGAGCAGTTGAAGATCCCGAGCGCGATGATGCTCGCGCCGTCCACGATCAGCCCGGCGGGAGACGGGCGCCGCACGTTCCACGCGCCGGTGAGCCCGAGCATGGCGCCCAGCGCGACGAGCACCGGCGAGCCCGGCGGGACGAAGCCGAGCGCGGCGCACAGGACGCCGACCACCGCGCTCACCCACCCGGAGCGGCGGACCGAGCGGATCACGGAGACGCGGTACGACGCGGCGTCGAGCCGCTCCCAATTGGCGGAAAGATCGAACATCGAGGACTCCAGTGCGGCCACGGCCCGGGGAGGGTCAGCCGGATTGTCGGCCCCGGCGCACATCGTCTTGAGTCTGGACTTCGATCCCGAGCCGGAGCACGCGCCGCGCGAGCGCGGTGAGCGGGATTCCGGCCCCGCCGGAGGCGGTCGCGCCGCCGGGTTTGGTGTCGCTGATCGAGGCATCGAGCCAACGGGTTGCGGCGGAATTCCGGGTCGCGGCGCGGGCTTCGCCGGCCCAGATCTCGACCTCGATGCGGCGGTGGGTGATGGTGTGCCGGACCCGGAGCCCGGTGTCGGCGAGCCTCGCCTTCACCCCCAGACCACCCAGCGCCTCGGCGAGCCGCGCGCCCGCCGCGTCCCCGTTCGCGAGCTCCACCCCCGGCGGCTCCCAGAGCCCCTCGAGCAGCGCGCCCGCGCGCCGAACCACCAGCCACTTCCCGCGCCGCGACACGAGCGCGACCGCGCGCCGGACCCGCTCGCTCGTGCGCCGCGCCGCGGCCGGCGGGAACTCCGCGACGCGGTTCTCGCGCCTCGCCCGGCACGAGCGCGCCACGGGACAGGCCCCGCAGCGCGGGGCGCGCGGCAGGCAGACCGTCGCGCCCAGCTCCATCAAGGCCTGGTTCCAATCCCCCGCGGCGCGCATCGGAACGAGCGATTCCGCGACCGTCCAGAGCGCCCGGGAGCCCGCGGGCGTCCGCGGGCTTTCCGCGAGCGCAAACCAGCGCGAGAACACCCGCGCGACGTTGCCATCGAGCACCGGAAGCGGCCGGCCGAACGCGATGGACTGGACCGCGCCCGCGGTATAGCGGCCCACGCCGGGCAGCCGGGCGAACGCCGCGGGGTCGTCGGGCACCCGCCCGCCGTGGTCACGGACCACGGCGATCGCGGCCGCGTGCAGCAGGCGGGCCCGGCGGTAGTAGCCGAGCCCGGACCACGACGCGAGCACGTCCTCGCGGGTGGCCGAGGCGAGGCGACGTACCGATGGGAACCGGCGCAGGAAGTGCCGATAGTAAGGAGTGGCGGTCGCGACCTGCGTCTGCTGGAGCATCACTTCGGAGACCCAGATCGCGTAGGGGTCCCGGGTGCGGCGCCACGGAAGGTCGCGGGCCGAGCGGCGATACCAGGCGAGCAGCCGGCGCCGGAGTGAAGCGGCGGCGCGCGCCGAGGGCACGGGAATCGGCGGAGCCGGCGCCGCGGCGGATCGCCGCGCGGCGGTCCGCGAGATTCGAGCTTTCGAGGAGCGACGAGTGGTCATGCAGCACCCGGATCCGATTCGCGAGGATTTCATCCGCAGCGTCCGCCGCCCCGAGCCGGCCATGGACCTCGCGCGCACCGCGCTGATCGTGGCCGCCGAGTCCGACCCGAGCGTGGACGTGGACGGCGTGATCCACACGCTCGACTCGTGGGCCGAGGAGCTGAAGCGCCGCCTCGATCCCGACTGGAACAACCTGCAGAAGCTCGCGCGCCTGCGGTCGTTCGTGTTCGAGGAACTCGGCTTCAAGGGCGAGCGGCGAGACTACTACAACCCGAGCAACTCGCTGCTCCACGAGGTGGTGAGGAACCGTCGCGGCGTGCCGCTCACGCTTTCCATCGTCTTCATGGAGATCGGCTGGCGGCTCGGCATCCCGTTCGAGGGGGTGGGATTCCCCGGGCACTTCATGGTGCGCCTCACCGGCGAGCCCGGGGACCTCATCCTCGATCCGTTCGAGCACGGTTGCTCGATCCACGAAGAGGACTGCCGGCGCATCCTGCAGGAGGTGACCGGAGGCGCCCTCGAGTTTCACGAGGACCTGCTGGCCTCGGTCACCAAGCGCGACATGATCCGGCGGCTCCTACACAACCTGAAGGGCGCCTACCTCCGCGCGGGCGACGACGAGCGCGCGCTCGCGGCCGTGGAGCGGCTGCTGCTGATCGCGCCCCGCGACGCGGGCGAGCTGCGGGACGCGGGGCTTCTGTTGCTGCGGCTCGGGCGATACGGCCGGGCGCTGGACCGGCTCGAGGGGTACCTGGCCACGAACCCGGCGCCGACGGACTCCGACTCGGTGCGCGAGCACGTCGCCGAGCTCCGCCGCCGCCTCGCCGAGATGAACTGATCCTTCCGCGGAGACGGTTGGTGGGTCGGCCGGAGTGAAACCGATGGGGCACGCGGAACGAACGGAAGCGCGCGACGAGAACTCGCGAACTCCCGGAATCAGCCCGGCGGCAGCGTGCGGAGCCAGCGCGTGGCGAGGGTCGCGAGCGCGCGCAGGTCCCCCACCATGTCGGCGATCTGCATGGTCACCAGGATCATCGCGGGGTAGAAGGCCGCCGGGGACTTGCCCTCCCAGGCCAGCATCGGGCGCGTGAACCACGCGTGGGCGGGCGACCGCCCGGCGACCCACGCCGCCCCCACCCCGAGCACCGCGCCACCCAGGATGTCGCCCGGGAAGTGGAGCCCGAGAAACACGCGCGGCAGGCAGATCAGCATCGCCTGCGCCACCAGCACGATCCCTCCCGTGCGCGACGCCAGCCCGATCCCGGCCGCGAGCGCGAACGCGAGCGTGGCGTGGTCGCTCGGGAACGCGGACCAGCCGTGGAGCATTTTCGGATCCACGCCGATCGGGACCACGAGGTCGAGGCCCGCGGTGCGGATCGGACGCTCGCGGAACGGAAGCCAGAGCGAGGCGACGCGGCAGGCGGCGAGGGCGAGGAAGGCCCCGCCGATCGCGGCGAGCAGCATCTCGCGGCGCCGGGCCTGCTCGGGATGCCGCCGGAACCACACGCGCCAGAAGACGAACGTGGCGACGCTTCCCATCAGGAGGTCGCTCTGGCTCACCCAGAGCATCGCGCGGTCGAGGGCCCACGAGCGGCCCGCGAACGAGTTCACGAAGCGGAGCAGCGCGAGATCGAGTGCGTTCATCGGGTTCGCCGCTCCAGAAGTGGCGACGGAAACGCGCTTCGAATCTTCACGGCCGTGGCGCGGTCGCGCGCCCCGGCCGGTTCAGCGTTCGACGTCCCGCGTGCGGCTCAGGCGTCCTTCAGGTTCGGCGTCTTCATCTGCGAGCCGGTCCAGGCGCACTGCATGCCCACGCCGCAGCGCGGGCACTCGATCTTCGCCTGCCGTCCCTCGTCGGGCGTCGGCATCCAGCGCTCGAGCTTGGTCTGGCAGCCCGAGGTGTAGCAGAGGTACACGCAGAGCGGCATCGCAGGACTCCCGTGACGAGACTCAGGGCCGCGCGGTCGCGGCCTCGAACGTGAACGCGTAGAAACGGACTCCGGCTTCCTCCGGCGAGAGCTTGAGCACGTGCGCGCCGCCGCGGCTCACGGCGTAGTGCCGCGGCGACTCGACCTCGACGTACGAGGCCCCGCGCGCGTCGAACCGCACGTCGCGCCCGGCGGCCCCGGGATCGAGCCAGCGTTCGTCCTCGAGCACCCAGACTCTCGCGGGGCCCGCGGCCGGCGGCGCCATCACCACCCCCACCGGCCCGGCATCATAGCGGATGGCCAGCAGGTTCGCCGCCCCGCCGCGGGCCGACTCCACGGCGTCCGCGAGCGGGGTCCACCAGCCCGCCGGGACCGGGGTCTCGAGCGGTCCCTCCTGCTCGGTGCGAAACGGCGAGACGAACGGCTGAGACTTCCCCTCGGCCGCGCCGCGCAACGGACCGCGCTCCGCGAGCCGGGCGCCGAGCGGCAGCATGCGCGCGGGCGGGAGCGGCGCGCCGCGCTCGACGCCCGCGCGGCCGTCGGCGGGGAACGGGGCGTCGGGCCTCAGCTGCCGCAACTTCTGGCGGATGCGCGCCTCGTAGACCGCGGCGTCGGTCGGGGTCGAGAGCCACTGCGGCGCGGGATCGCCGCCGCCGGGCCACACCAGCACGGGTCCGCGCCCCGCGGCGAGCGCGGCGGGAGGCGGGAGCGGCAGCACCGCGCTCGGGAAACCGGCCCCGAGGCGCCGGGCGTTCGCGCCCACCACGGCGCTGTCGGCGGCGAACGGGTAGGCGGCGAAGTGGAGCCCGGTGATCCGCACGCCGTAGCGCGCGTAGGCGTCGTGCCACGCCTGGATCGCCGGAAGCATCGCGAGGCAGCGCGGGTCGTAGCCGTTCCACAGCACCAGGATGCCGATCGAGCCGCGCTCGCCGCGCGGGTGCGGCGGCCCGCCCACCCACTCGGTCGCCGTCGAGGCGAGCGCCAGGATCTCGGGCGGCACCGGCGGCGGCCCGCCGCGGTCGTGGAGTTTTTCCAGGCTCTTGACCGGATCGCAGCCCGCGAGCAGGAGCGCCGCGGCGAACGCACGGGCGGCTCGCGTCCCGCGGCGCGCACCGCGGCCCGACGCGGGACGCTCGCCGGCAACGCCCGCGATCGAGCCGGCCCCGGCCTTCACGACCCGCTCATCCGCGCAGCACCCGCAGGTACTCCCGCCACGGGCCGACCGCGGCGCCGTATTGCTTCGCGAGCACGCGCGCGATCTGCGAAAGGTGCGAGAAGTCGTGCGCCACCCAGGTGGCGAGGAGCTGGCCGAGTGTCACGCGGCCGAATTCGGGGTGCGTTCCGGTGCGCGAGAGGTCGGCGGGCGCAAGCCCGAAGCCATCGAGCCGGGCGAGGCTCGCCGCGCGGCGGGCGGCGAACGCGTCGAGCAGCTCACCGCCCCCGAGCGTCCCGAACCGCTCGCGGAACGCGAAACGGTCGAACGGCGTGAACGGCCGCGACTCGCCGTGCTCGAGCAGGATCTCCATGCGCGGGATCCAGTCCACGTCCTCGCCGTCCACGAGGTGGCCGAGCACGTCGCGCACCGAGAAGGTGTCGGGCCCCTCGCGCGCGTCGAGCCAGGCGTCGGGAAGCCCCTCCAGCTGGGCCCGCAACACGGCCGGCGTGCGCTCCAGGAAGCGGCGTGCGTCCTCGATCTTCACGTCCATGGCAATTCTCCGGCGAATGCGCTCGAACGCGGCGGTTTGGAGCACGAAAGCTACCATGCCGCCGCGGGGCCCTGTGCTAGTCTCCGGCGTGCTTCCCGCCGTCGGCAACCGCGCGGACCTGCCGCCCGCCGATCGCGATTTCCCAGCAGCCCAAGGAGTGCTCCGCCCCATGTTCCTCAGACTTCGCACGTGGATCGTCCTCGCCGCGCTGGCCGCGCTGGCCGCCGGCTGCTCCGGCGCCAAGACCGAGTCGTCGGCCAGTCGGTCCGCCTCGGCCGGCGGATTCAAGATCGGGCTCATGACCGGCACCGTGTCGCAGAACGAGGAAGAGTTCCGCGCCGGCCAGCAGGTCGAGGCCAAGTACCCGGGCCGAGTGAAGCACGTCACCTACCCGGACAATTTCATGCAGGAACAGGAGACGGTGATCGCGCAGCTGACCGGCCTCGCGTCGGATCCCGAGGTCAAGGTGATCGTGATCGGGCAGGCGATCCCGGGCTCGGTCGAGGCCTCGCGCAAGATCCGCGAGCAGCGCCCGGACATCCTGATCGGCTTCGTCGAGCCGCACCAGGACCCGGTGCTGGTCAACACCGCCTGCGACGTGGCGGTGCTGCCCGACCAGATGGAGCGCGGCCGCACCATCATCGCGGCCGCGAAGAAGATGGGCGCGGCCACGTTCGTGCACTACTCGTTCCCGCGCCACATGTCGCAGGAGCTGCTGGCGCGCCGGCGCGACATCATGAAGGAGCAGGCCGCCAAGCAGGGCCTCAAGTTCGAGTTCGTGACCGCGCCCGACCCGATGGCCGAGGGCGGGCTCCCCGCCACGCAGCAGTTCGTGCTCGAGGACGTGCCCCGGGAAATCGCGAAGTTCGGTCCCAAGACCGCGTTCTTCTCGACCAACTGCGGCATGCAGGAACCGATGATCAAGTCGGTGCTCACGTCCAAGGCCGGCTACGTGCCCGAGCAGTGCTGCCCGAGCCCCTCGCACGGCTACCCGGGCGCGCTCGGCATCGCGGTGCCGCGCGACAAGGCGGGCGACATCGAGTACCTGAACACCGAGAACCGGCGCGTGATCGCCGAGCACGGCATGACCGGCCACTTCGGCACGTGGATCGCGCCCGAGAGCATGGTGGCGCTGCGCGGTGTGGTGAACCTGCTGGTGGACGCGGTCGAGAAGAAGGCCGACCCGAAGGACATGGCGCAGGTGCAGCAGTACCTCGCCGCCGAGGCCGGCGCCCCGGTCGCCATCCGCCGCTACGACGAGCACGGAAACCAGTACATGGTGCTGCTGGACCAGATCACCTACTAGAGGCTCTCGCTCCGCGGCCTTTCCGCCGCGAACGAATACGGCGCCCGTCCCCCTCGTGGGGGCGGGCGCCGTGTCATGGAACTGGACCGAGCGCTTACCTGTACATCGCCTTGATGCTCCCCCAGCTCGTATTCACCGTTGGGACGAGTGAGTTCTGCCACCAGACGTAGTTCCGCGTGGCTTCCCTCGAGGTACTCCAGCCACCCCCCGGAAACTCAAGACTCTCGATGGACGCGTTGGTGTATATGAGATCCCCCCTGAGGCTGCACCCCGAGCAGCTGTCCACCCCCACGGTCTTGCGTGCATCGATCAGGATGCGTCCCCCGTAGATCTCAGTTCCACCGGGCACCTGGGTCGCGTACTGGGGATCGGTCCAGCAGATGAGTCGAAGGAAGTACCCGTTTGGAACGCCGCCACCATATCGAACGTTCCAGCTCATCACGCTCGAGCTCGGGCGGATTCCGAAGTAGTCCAGGCAGCCGGCAAGGCCGGCGGCGCCCGGCGTGGACGAAAGCGCCCCGACGCGGCACCCTGCGGATTGCAGTGCCCACCAGTCGGGTACTTGATCGTTGAAGAACAAGTGGATCACCGAGGTCATGCTCGTGGGCGACATCGCAAAGGGTGTCACCACCGAAGGCACGAGTACGAACGCAGCGCTGTTGGTGGCGCACGAGAAGTCCTTGTTGAGCGTCCCGAATGCGCCGCAGTTGTCCCAGGAGAGGTTTACGCCGGCCGTGCCCAGCCCGGCATTCGCGTCCCCATGGTTCGCCACCCACGAGCCAGCAATCAGCACTACTGCTGCCCAGCGCAGTCGCCCCGCGCTCGCGTCTCGGAACCGGCATTCCGCCGTCACCACAGGTCTTGCCACACGGTGCCGTCCCATGTCTGGGCCCTTCCCGTCGTCACGTTGAAGACCATGTCACCGGCTATCGGACTCGCGAGGGCCGCGATCTCTGCGGAGGTGAGGCGCGGCAGCCTCAACCGGGTGCTCGGACCGGTGGGAAGGTCGAGCGAACCGTCGAAGACCCGCAACCTTCGTGGCGTGGGGTTTCCGTCCGACATGATCCCGCCCACGATCCGGACGTCGTCCCACGAGAGCCCCGCCGGCGGGGCCTCCACGACGATGTGCCGCCCCTCCCCGGCCGGAGGATCCGAGTTCTGCGGCATGTAGACGAACGGGTCGGTGATGACCACTCCCCTCGCCCCGCTTTCCACGTGAACGGCCTTGATGTTGCGCTCGTCCGAGCCCGATCCCGCCTTCTGGGAGAACACGCAATGGCTCGTCACCACGTTGCGGCAGGTGCCGCCGACACGCAGGTAGGGGCGGTAGTTGGAACCAGTCACGACGTTCCGACCTTCGAACCAGCAGTGGAGCAGTTGCGCGTTGACGGTTCCCTCGAGCTTCACGTACTCGTCGGCGGGGTTGCTACACTCGAAGATGCAATCCACGAACGACAACCCGCCGGAGTCCTGCTTCGCGAGCACCCCGTTGCCCATGAAGTTCTTGATCCCGCAGCCCCGGAAGTACTGGGTGGTGGTGCCCCCGCTCCCGATATAGATCCCTTTGCCGCCACTCCCTCTCTGGTCAATCTCAACGTTCTCGAACAAGCCCCACACGGCGATCTGCGGGACGCCAGCGACAGGCGCCTCGTCAAACATGATCGCCCAACTCGGGGTTTCGACGATCTCCACGTCGCGAACATGCACGCGGTAGACGATGCCATCCTCCACGAGGCCACGCCGGATGCGAATCCCAACGCCCGTACCAGGCGGATTCTGGACTGGTATGTGGCCCTGAAGCGACAGCGCCTCGATCGTCTGGTAGGGGGCGCGAACGTGCACCAGGTCCACGTCGGGAGGATCGGGGAACGCAGCACCCAGACTGTTGTATAGCTGAGTGGCCCGTGGCCCATCCCCGACAATTCGGATATTGCGATCCTGCGGCAGGACGAGCGGCGGGTTGAACGCGGGCTTCGTCGTGATCCCGTAGACGCCTGCCGGAATGTAGACGACGTCCCGCTTGTTCTGCGCGGCGTAATCCACGGCCGCCTGGATGGACGGAAAGGCCGTCGCGTTCACCCACCCCGGCGAGGGCCGTCCGCGCACGTCGGCGTAGGCGCGCGCCGGGAATCCACTTCCCTCCGCCACCCAGTCGAAGGAGTTCGAGGCCACGTAGCCGCGCGCGCGCCCGGTGGACGGATCTGTCTGGAGGTTCGGCTCGACCACGGTCAGGTGACGGTCCTTGAAGATCTGGATCGGTGCACCGACGCGGATCAGCCGGTCACCTGCGTTCAGCGTGATCGGGGCTTGCGTCAGGTTGAGCAGCGAAACCTGCGTCGCCGTCGGGGGGGGGGG
>CAZIVR010000001.1:25195-111730 GCA_964542745.1 uncultured bacterium | reverse complement strand
TTGGTTGACTGCCAGAGCGCGACTCATGCCGCGAGGTGCAGCATGGCCGCTTCAACGTGGATTCCGCCCTCCGTCTCGTGCTTGCACCCAGCATGATCGCGCAGGGAACTCTGTACGCGATCGCGGACGTGGTCCAGGAGCCGGTGCCCCCTCGCGAGGTGATCAACTGGCCGGGGATCCCGCCGGGCACGTATGCCGCGGTGCGACACACCGTGAGGGGAACGGTGGATCTGGGGAACACGTTTTCGTCCGTACGGGCGGTCTGGCCCAGGAATATCAGTAGCTACGGCGCAGCGGACGAAATCCAAATCGCGAGTTCGTTCGACACGGGCATCGAACCCCCGCCATGGACGCCCACAGTTTGGGTGTACTCCCAGACGGGCACCGCAGTCACGTTCGAGACCTACGTCTACCAACTCTCGAAGGATGGCCTCGAGTACTACTGGCCGGTGGATCCCACCGGGGTCTACTTCGCCTACACCGCGCTCGGCACGCCGCTCGTGACTGCGGTTCAGGAGGCGACAGGCGGCCTTGGCTCCCGGGCCTCGCTCGATCTGCGTCCGAATCCCTCGGCCGGCGAAGTGGAGTTCGCCGTGGGGCGCCCACCCGCGGGGAAGGTTGCGGTTGCGGTCCTCGACCTCGGCGGCCGGGAGATCTGGCGGGCGGAGTCGGAGCAATCCTCTCCGACGACCCTGAGCTTCCGCTGGGATCAGCGGGCCAGAAACGGTGAGCGCGCCGCGGCCGGCATCTACTTCGTCACGGCGACAGTCGGACGCGAGCGGATCGTTCGGAAGCTCGTGGTGCTGAAGTGATCGTGCCCCGCCCCACCCCGCAGCGTCGCGTCGCGCGTCGGCGGACAACAGCGCGGCTCGCGATCACGCTCGCGCTCCTGGCGGGGGCATTGAGCTGCGCCGAAACTCCGTTCCAACCCCGCGGTATCGTGTGCGTCACTCGTGGAGTGATGAGTTCCGAGGCGGTATCACCAACTTGGGCACCGGATGGGGTTCGGATCGCCTTCTTCGGTGTGGACGATTCGACGGGCGCCTGGGCCCCGGGGATCTACCTCACGGACACGCTCGGGAGCACCAGGCGCCGTCTGTTCGATGCCGCCAACGGATTCTTCTCGACGGTCGAGAACCTCGATTGGTCGCCCGACGGAAGCCGGATCGCCTTCGTGTTCTTCTTCGACCTCTGGACGGTGGACGTCGCCACCGGTGTGGCCACCCTGTGGACCAACTCCGATCGCTGGGTGAACGGCGCGAGTTGGAGCCCGGACAGTCGGTACATCTACTTCGCGCGCGAACCGGATGCGAGCGGGCCGCTCTCAGGAGGGCTCTTCCGGCTCGATACGAGCGATGGCACCATTTCGCCCATGCTTCATGATGGTCAGCCAACCCATTCGCTCACCTCCGCAAGATTGTCCCCGGATGGCCGGAGGTTCGTGTTCGCGCTGGATCCGCCCTTTGATCCCCGCCTCGAAGGAACTCCGTGGGAGCTCTACATGATGAATACGGATGGCACCGGCTTCCGGAGACTCACGCACTTCAACGGAAGAGCCAACAACCCCCAGTGGTCCGCCGACGGCAGCCGGATCTTCTTCGACTTCAGCCCGTGCCTCAACGTGGGATCCCCGGAGCGTTACACGATGGAAGCCGATCCCGAGAACGGGACCGCCGGGCCATGGATGACCATGCTGGGGGATCCCGGGGTATTCAAGGGCTACGAGTACGACATTTCGCCGGACGGCCAGAGGATCGTCTACACCGGTCTCGATGACACCGGGCGGATTGGCGTGCTGCGCATGAAGACCCTGGACGCGAGGCGCGACCGGCAATTGACCCGGGCGCCGGAGTATCTCAGCCCAGGTAGGCCGGGACCGCCGCAACGCGTGGCACTCTCACCAGGGGGCAAGGAGGATCGCTCGCGGCACCGCTGAAGGTGGGACGGGGGCCGTCGCGGCGCCGCGGGCGATCTTCCTTGCCCCCCGACCCTACGTGCACGAATTGCGAGAACTACGCCCGCTCCTCCACCACCCGCGCCAGGTTCACGATCACCTCGACGGCCTTCTCCATGTCCTGCACCGCGACCCACTCGAGCCGGGAGTGGAACTGGTGCCCGCCCGCGAAGATGTTGGGCGTGGGAAGCCCCATGAAGCTGAGGCGCGAGCCGTCGGTGCCGCCGCGGATCGCCCCGTCCACCGGCGTGAGCCCCGAGCGCCGGTAGGCCTCGCGCGCGTTCTCCACGACCTCGGGGTGCCGGTCCAGCACCTCGCGCAGGTTGCGGTAGCTCTCCTGCACCTCGAAGCGCACGCTCGAGCCCGGCCAGTCGGCGACGGTCTCGCGGGCGAGCCGCTCGAGCAGGTCCTCCTTCTCGCGCAATCCCGGCGTCGAGAAGTCACGGATGATGAAGCGCACGGTGGTGCGGTCCACCGCGGCGATCATGTCGTTGGGGTGCACGAAGCCCTCGAGGCCCTCGGTGGTCTCGGGCGACAGCCCGTCCTTGGGAAGGCGCGACAGGAAGTCGGCGGCGATCTTGATCGAGTTGATCATCCGCCCCTTCGCCATGCCGGGATGGGTGATGAAGCCCTGGAAGATCACGGCCATCGAGTCGGCCGAGAAGGTGGACGTGTCGAGGATCCCGGCGGTCTCGCCGTCCATCGTGTAGGCGTAGGCGGCCCCGAACCTGGCGACGTCGAAGAATCGCGTGCCGTTCCCGATCTCCTCGTCCGGCGTGAACCCGATCCGGATCGGCCCGTGCGGGATCTCCGGGTGCTTCAGCAGGTACTCGGCCGCGGCCATGATCTCCGCGACGCCCGCCTTGTCGTCCGCGCCGAGCAGGGTCGTGCCCGAAGCGGTCACGATGTCGTACCCCACGCGGTCGCGCAGCGCCGGGAGCTCCGCGGGACGAAGCCGGAGCGCCGGGTCATCGGGGAAGCGGATGTCCTCGCCGTTCCAGTTTTCGTGCAGCACGGGCTTCACGTCCTTGCCGCTCGCCTCGGGCGAGGTGTCCACGTGGGCCAGGAAGCCGATCACCGGCACACCCGGCTTCTTCGAGGTGGCGGGCACGGTGCCGAACACGTAGCCGCGCTCGTCGCGCGAGGCGTCGGTCACGCCGAGCGCCTTCAGCTCGGACACCAGCAGGTCGAGCAGGACCATCTGGCTGGCGGTGCTCGGGTAGGTGTCGGACCGCGGGTCGGACTGCGTGTCGTAGGCGACGTAGCGCAGGAACCGTTCGAGGACCGAGGTCCCGGTGAGCGACGGCGGCATGCGTGCCTCCGTGAGACGGGGGATCGGAGTCCGGAATCGCGCCACGCTACCAGCGGCCCCGATTCCTCGCCACCCCGCGATAGCAGGCCTCGGCGAGCGCGGCGAGCCCCGGCACCCGCCGGTAGGCCCAGGGGAGCAGTCCGGCGACCGGCACGCCCTCGAGCGCGCCGAGGGCCGCCGCCGCGCCGCGCGACCAGCGGCCGTCGGGAGCACGAAGGTGGACCGACTCCGCGAAGCGCTCGCGCGGCACCTCGGGGAAGCGCTCGGCGGCGCGCTGGTACGGCTCGTAGTCCACCCGGTCGCCGGTGAGCCTTCGCCAGCGCGCGATCCAGCGCCGGCAGAAGGCGCAGTCGCCGTCGTAGACGAGCAGCGGGCGGTCGGGCATGGCGCGGGAAGGTTACCCGACCCGCGCCGGGCCCGGCCTCGCGCCGCAGGCCCGCGCCGACCTCAGGCGGTCCGGCGCCGGCGCCGCAGGACCAGCGCCCCCGCCGCCAGCGCCAGCGCCGCGGCCGCCGCCACCCCCGGCGGCGTGAGGCCCGGCGCGGCCAGCGTGGCGTTGGCGTACTCGTGGATGCAGAGGTCGTTGGGATCGGTGATGCCGGGCGCGGCCACCGTGTCCCGCTCGGTCGCGTCGAGATCCGAGGCCAGGTACTGGTAGCGGCGGTGGAACAGCACGGCGTGCGGCGGGAACACGTTGTCGGCCAGCATCTGGTCCAGCGACTTCCCGAGGTGCGGCCGAATCACGGCCTGGGGCACGGCGATCACCGCGCGCTCCGCGTAGCGGTTCTCCCGGGGGAGGATCACCCGTCCGAAGACCACCAGCTTGCCCTGGTTGAACAGCTCCTTCAGCGAGTCGCTGAGCGCCTTGCGAAAGGCCGCGGACTTCTTGTCGTGGTTCTCGACCTTGGTCCACGGCATCGGCAGGCCGTCCCCGCTCGTGAGGCCCCACGACCAGGTGATCGAGTTGGAGCCGTCGGTGCACGACGCCGAACCGGGCTGGGCGCCCGAGCTCCCCGAGACGATCGAACCGTCCTGGCAGAAGAGCTTGTAGTCGATGTTCCCCGTGACCGCGAAGCCGTTCTCCTTGCCGGCGGAGATGGACCAGATGGCCCCGGCGTGAGCGGGCGCCGACGCCAGCGCGACGGCCGCGGCGAGGGGAAGCGAGCGAAGGACATGTGGAAAACGCATGGCGGGCCTCCTCGCACTGCGGGACGCGGGAGGCGTCCCGCGGAGCACGAGCCTAGGCCCGGCGCGATCCGGAAAACAGGGGGAATTTCCAGGGCCCCGCGGGGCGGTCAGCCGCGTCCGAGCAGCCCCAGCAGCCCGGTGGTGAGCCAGGGCAGGTAGGTGATCAGCAGCACCCCGAGCCCCAGGATCCCGAGGATCGGCAGCGTGGCCCGCGCCACCTGCAGCACCGGCCGGTCGAACCGGTACGAGGAGAGGAACAGGTTGAGTCCCACCGGCGGCGTGAGGTAGCCCAGCTCGAGGTTGGCCACGAAGATGATGCCGAGGTGCACGGGGTGGATGCCGAACGCCTGCGCGATCGGCACGATCAGGGGCACCACCACGACGGTGGCCGAGAAGATGTCCATCAAGGCCCCCACCACCAGCAGGAACAGGTTGAGGCCGAGCAGGAACACGGCGGCCGAGTGCACGTTGCCCTGCGTCCACTCCACGAGCCGCGCCGGCACCTGGGCGTCCACCATGTAGCTCGAGAGACCCATCGCGGCGCCGAGGATGACCAGCACGCCGCCCACCAGCACCACGCTCTCGCCGAGCACGCGCGGCAGGTCGCGGCGCACCGAGAGATCCCGGAGCACGAAGCTCTGGGTGACGAACGCGTAGAGCGCGGTGAGCGCGGCGGCCTCGACCAGCGTGGCGAAGCCGCCGAAGATCGCCACCAGCACCATCGCCGGCATGGCCAGCTCCCACTTCGCCTCCCACGAGGCCGCGAGCAGCTCGCGGGCGTCGAAGGGGGGCCGCGCGACCTTGCGGGCCGCGCCCTCGCGGACGCCCCACGCGATCACGAGCGCGAGCAGCAGGAAACCGGGCACGACGCCGCCGATGAACAGGTCCTCGATCGAGATCTGCGCCACGATCCCGTACAGGATGATCGGGAGCGCGGGCGGGAACAGCAGGCCGAGCGAGCCGCAGCCGGTGAGGAGCCCGAGGGAGAAGTTCTCGCCGTAGCGCTCCTCGGTGAGCGCCTTGAAGAGCAGCGCCCCGAGCGCGAGGATCGTGACGCCCGACCCCCCCGTGAACGCGGTGAAGAACGCGCACACCACCGCCACCACGATCGCCGTGCCGCCCGGCATCCAGCCGAGCAGCGCGCGGAACACGCGCAGCAGGCGGCTCGAGGCGCGCCCCTCCGCGAGCAGGAAGCCGGTGAGCGTGAAGAGCGGGATCGCGGCCAGCGTGGGCGAGACCGCGAGCCGGTAGGTCTCCGCGGGCACCGCGGCGATCGGCACGCCGTCGTGCATGAAGAACACCAGCGCCACGCCTCCGAGCAGCGCGAACAGCGGACCCCCGAGCAGGGCCGCCCCGATCACGAGGGCCGCCGCGGGCCACGGCGGGATCGCGGCCAGCAGCTCGGGCCGGCTCGCGAGCGCGAACCCGGCCGCACCCCCGAGCGCGGCGATCCCCCGCCCCCACCACGACGCGTCGGCGCGCCACGCGATGCGCGCCGCGATCAGCGCGAACGCCAGCGGCAGCACCAGCTGGGCCACCCACACCGGCACCGCGAGCGCGATCACCGCGCCCGAGCCGCGCTCCGCCATCGCGAGCTCCCACGAGGCGCGCGCCAGCAGCACCGTGATCGCCACCGCCACCGTGCTCGATGCGGCCGAGGCGGCCCGCCGCACCGGGCCCTCCGGGAGGAACGCGCCGGTCGCGAGCGCGAGCAGCCTTCCGTCGCGGGCGGCGAGCGCCGCGCCCATGAACCCCACCCACAGCGTGAGGTGCTGGACGAAGGGGCCCGAGCCCGGCAGCCCGATCTTGAAGATCGCGCGCCACGCGATCTCGGCGATCGGCAGGATCGCCATGAGCGCGAGCGCGACGTTCGAGAGGCCGCGCTCGAAGCGGCCGAGGAAGCCGGTCAGCGCGCGCTCCCGTTCTTCCTGCGGAACTCGTCGCGCGCCTTGCGGGCGGCCGCGAGGATCTCGGGCGGCACGCGCGAGCCCGGGATGCCCGCCGCGAACTGGTCGGCCACCGCGCGGAACTGGCCGGCGTCGGTCGCGCCGACCGCGTTCACCGTGAGCCCGCGCTCGCGCATCTCGGCGACCGCGGTCGTGTCCTGCTCGGGCACCTCGTTCTGCAGCCGCCGCTCCATGCGCCGCGATGCCGCGAGGATCTTGCCGCGGTCGGCCTCCCCGATCCTCATCCACGCCGACTTGTTCATGACCAGCCCGCCCACCAGCGGCGCCATGCCGAGCCCCACCATGTTGGGCGTCAGCTTGTACCACTGGAGCGAGAGCCCGAGCAGCGGCGTCGTGGGATAGGCGTCGATCATCCCGGTCTGGAGCCCGGTCATGATGTCGGTGGCCGCGAGCGCCACCGGCTGGAAGCCGAGGGCCTTCCACTGCTGCGCCATCTGGTCGTCCCCCGCCCACACGAACAGCTTGGTCTTCTTGAGCCCGTCCACCGACGCGACCGGCTGCTTGGTGAAGAAGTAGACCCAGCCGCCGTGGCCCCAGTTGAGGAGCACGAAGCCGCGCTGCTCGAGGCGCTGCTTGAGCACCGGCTCGAGCGCCGAGAGGGTCGCGTAGAGCTCGGGGTACGAGTCGAAGAACATCGGGATGTTGAAGATGTGGAACGCCGGATCGATGGAGGCGAGCCCGGCGGTGGTGACCGCCGCCGCCTGGAGCTGGCCGATCCGCATCTTGCGCACGATGTCCGGCTCGTCGCCCGCGACGCCGCCGGGGTAGACGCGCAGCGCCACCCGGTTCTGCGTCCCGGTGGCCCACGCCGCTCCCATCTCGCGCATGGCCTTGTCCCACACCGAGCCCTCCGGCACGAGGGTGGCGAGCTTCACCACCTGGGCGGGCTGGGCGTGCGCGGCGCGTGGAAGCGTCGCGGCGCCGGCGGCCAGCGCGGCGAGGGGCAGGAGGATCGCGGCCAGGGTGATGGGAGCGCGGGGATGTCGGCCCGGTCGGGTGCGTCGGGTCATCGGTTGTCCTCGGTGGAAAGGGAATCGGGAGCGGGTGCGTCTTCGATGAAGAACTCGGCCTCGCGCTCGAGCAGCGCGCGGGCCTTGCGCTGCAGGACGAGGGTCGCCAGGCGTTGCGACGGGTTCTTGTCGGGATCGTACGTCAGGGCCTTCTCGAGCAGCGAGCGGAACTCGGCGCGATCCTGCTTCGCCACCGACACGCTGGTGGCGAGCGTCACGTAGGGGCCGGGCCGCGCGTCGCCCGAGAGCTCGATCGCGCGCCGGAAGTGCCCGCGGGCGCGCTCGGGCGAGCCGCCCATCGCCTCGGGCAGCGCGTCGAGCACGATCAGCGCCTCGTGGAACGCGCCGCCCTCGAACGCCTCGTCGAGCGCCAGCCCGCGCTCGAGCAGCGCGCGGATCGCGGGCAGGTCGGCCAGCATCTCGGGCTGGTCCTTGCCGAGCGAGATCGCCGAACCCCACGACGCCGCGGTCCAGAACAGCATCGGCACGTCGCGCTTGCCGATGCGCGCCGCGGCGCGCGCGGGGTCCAACTCCAGCGCGCGGCCGATGCCCTGGTAGCGGCGCTCGAGCCCGCGCAGCCCGAAGCCGCGCGCGCGCAGGTAAAGCCGGAACGCCCGCCCGTGCAGGTGCTGCGAGCGCGGGTAGTCGCTGCTGACCAGCAGGTCGCCCTCGGACTGCACGAACGCCGCGGCGTATTGCGTGTAGCCGCGGCAGGCGGCGAGCAGCAGGCCTTCGTGATCGGGCACCACCGCGAGCAGCGACTCCATGGTCTTGAGCCCGAAGGGCAGCGCGTCGCGCACCAGCTCGGGATCGTCGTCGGTGCCGTACACGTCGGGCCCGCTGGCGATCGAGTTGGCGACGCTCTTGACCGCCATGCGCTTGATCGAGCAGGAGCCGAGGCCCAGCGCGACCGCGGCCAGCAGCAGCGCTGTCAGCGGGACGCGAAAGCGGCTCGATCGAGGCGTGGGCATGTGGGGTTGAAGGCTCACGGGCGGGGGTCCGTCCTTGGGTGTTCCGCGGCCGGGCATCCGTGCACCGTGCGGAGCGGGAGCGCCATGGGGACGCTAACTTGGGGACCCGGGGGGGTCAAGGCGCGGCGCGGACTCGGGCGGCCTCCGCAATCGGGCGGAGCGGGCACGCTCACGGGCCTTCCGAAGGGCGGGCCAAACGACCGGACCGCCGCGACACGAACCGCTACCGAAGCTTCACGACCTTCACTTCGACGTGCCGTGAGCCCATGGCAAGCCTCGCGAAGTAGACGCCGGCCGCGACGCGCCGGCCGCGATCGTCGCGCCCGTTCCACTCGAAGCGGTGGGGGCCGGCGGCCAGCCGCCCGGCCTCGAGCGACCTCACGCGGCGGCCGCCCAGGTCGTAGACGCCGACCGTCACCGCTTCCGCGCGTGCGAGCGTGAAGGCGAGCGTCGAGCCGGTCAGGAACGGGTTGGGGGTCGCGACCAGCCGCACGCTCTCGACCGCAGGAAGGGTCGGCGCGAGACCGAGCACTTGCGTCGTGTCGTAGGAAGCGGCGACGACCGTGCCGCCCCAGCGCTCCCAGTCGCCGGTTCCATTCGGGTCGACCTCGAACACGATCTCGTAGGGCGCCGCGGGGTCGTAGGCCGCCGGGTAGCTCGCCTGCACGCTCAGCCCGGTGGCCCCGCCCGACAGCGTTCCCGTGACCGGGGTTCCCGGCGGCAGGCCGTTCAGGCTGAGCGCCTGCGGGTCCGGATGGTCCGTGTTGAGCCAGACCGCGCTCACGCGGTAGCTCGCCGTGGGAATGGGTCCGCACGGGTGATCGAGGCCGATGCCGATCGCGGTGCCTGCCGGGACCCGGGCGGCGACGTTCACGACGCCGTTCTGCTGCGGCGTCACGCACCAGCAGTTGTCGGCGCGCAGCTTGCCCTGCTTCGTGTAGCAGGTTCCGGTGGAGTCGTTGACGATGGTGATGCCGTAGCACGCGGTGGAATTGTGCGCGGTCATTCCCGGAGGGCGCGCCACGGTCACGCAGATCGGCGGCGAGCAGCTCCCCGGCGGAACCGTCACCGAGCCCGCGGGCGGATTGAACTGGGTCGGGCCCGCGACGGTGCAGCCAGGCCCGGCCGGAAGCCCCGCCGCCGACCAGTGGTAGGTCCGGGGCGTGGCCGTCGTGTTGCAGATGCTGAAGCACACCTGTGCCGTGCTCGCGTTGGCGCACATCGTCGTGACCGAAGGCAGCGCGATGAATTCGGGGCACTTGCCCGCCACGAACGCCGCCGTGATCGTCGAGATCGAGCCCCCGGGCAGGACGGTGCGGAAGACCTCGAGGTGAACGATCGTTCCTCCGAAGCCGGGCTTGGACCCGAACGCGGGGTTGGCCTGGCCGATGTAGAGATCCGCCGCGTTCGAGACCGAGCCCGCGAGCGGCGCGAAGTCGGCGGCGGTGAAGGGCGCGCCGTTCACGTACCAGCGGCCCACGCCGGAGGTCGAGCCGCGATCCACGGTGACCGCGACGTGCGTCCAGTCCCCGGCCGGGATCGCCGGTCCCGGCACGACCTGCGTCTCGATGCCGTTGCCGATCTCGAGCGTGAGTTGCTGGCCGTCGAGGTAGAGGGCCCAGCCGAGCATGCGATACGGCGAGGACGAGTTGAGGTGGCGCTTCTCGACGATCGTGCGCTCGCCAGCGATTCCGGGATCGGGGCGAACCCAGGCGTCCAGCGAGAACGACCCGGTGCCGAAGTTGAGGTCGAGCTGGTCGGCGTAGGGCACGCGGGCGTAGTCCGCGGCCGTCGCAAGGCGCAGCCCGCCGAAGCTCGCGGGACCGCCCGAACTCCCGGGGTCGCCCGGCTCGATCGCCGCGCCGCCCACGAGCTGCGCGGCGTTGCGGGCGGGCGACAGGTGGGTGACGTCGGCGGCGGTCGTGCCCGCGCCGGGCGTAGGCGCGAACGGGTACCACGCCGACATGCCGGTCGGCGGCTGGACGCAGCCCGGGCCGCCCTGGGCGCAGGCGTAGTTGCCGAAGTCGTAGCCGAACAGCGTCTGCCCGCCGGCGAGCGAAACGCTGTAGGTGACGCTCGCGGGCGCGGTCTGGACGAACGAGGGCTGGCCGACCTCGCTCAGGGTCCAGGTTCCGGTCACGAGATTGGTGAAGCAGTAGTTGCCGTTCGCGTCCGTCACGGTCGTGTAGGTGCCGCCCGGGCCCGTCGCACGGATCGTCCAGCCGCCCGCGTAACTTTCGCCCGGGTCTTTGAGGCTGTTGCGGTTCGCATCGAGGAACTTGCGTCCGCAGATCGCGCCGACCTCGACCACGGGGCAGCCGGGCACTTCGACGTCGCCGCTCTGAGACTTGTCGGCGAAGTTCACGGTCGCCCCGTCCGAGTCGATCAACATGCTGTTGACCACGGACCCCGAGGGCAGGTTCGGGCGCAGGCCCTGATAGCCGTACACGTAATCGGTGTACGGAGGCTGGCTGGGGCTGTGCATGGCGTCGGTCGTCACCCACACGCGGCCGATCGTGCCGGACGGGCCGGTGAATGGATGCAGGTCGTAGTCCACGCCGCCTTCGGAGTTCTCGCCATTGCCGACGCCCAGCGAATAGCCGTTGGCCGGCACCCAGCAGCCGCCCGAGCACTGGTACTCGAGCGCGCGGGCGTAGTGCGGATACGGATACGACATCGTGGAGATGCCTCGCTCGCCGAGCAGCATTCGCCCCTGGCTCGAGAAGCTGATGTCCGCCACCGGGAACGAGAAGTCGTAGGGGGTGAGCAACGGCAGCCAGAGCTCGTGCTGGTCGGTTCCGGCGGCGAACGCGCCCGCGAGCGTCAGGCCGACGCTGCGGATCTCGTTGAGCGTGTTGCCCGACTCGAGGTCGAGCGCCCACACCGCGTAGTACACGCGATTGCCGTGCACCTGGACGCCCCACAGCCGCTCCCCCACCGCCGCCCACCCGGGAAGCCCGTTGTCGGGGGCCAGCGGATCGAACGTCTCGACGACGCTGCCGGTCGTGCCGTTCACGCCGTTGGGCTGGATCCGATAGATCCTCCCGTCCTCGAGGTTGGTGGCGAAGAACTGCTGGTGCTGGCAGTCGTAAGTGATGTTGCCGAGGCCCGGGTAGTCGTCGCCCACGGCCAGCATCGGATCCTGCTGGTTCGGCAGCACGCAGAACGTCGAGATCGCGCCGGAAACGGCGTCGAGGCGGTAGATCGCGCCCGGCGCGCCGCCGAAAACCTGGCCGATCCGGTCGTTGGCGTAGCACGAGCTGTGCGCCACGAAGATGTTCCCGTAGGAGTCGAGCGTGAGCCCGAACACGCTGCCCAGGGAATCCGCACGCCAGCCCGCCCCGGGGCCGGAGTAGCGCGTGATGGACGCCCAGTTCGCGTCCTCGGGCGGCAGCGGCGTGGAAGTGAGATCGAAGATCGTCACCACGTAGGGCCACGAGCCGCCCGGATCGGACTCCCGGGTCCCGACGGCGATGCGGGTCCACGGGCCGCCGACCTGGGGCAGCGCCGCGCAGCAACCCTCGGGCGGGCTGAAGCACGTGGCGCAGGCGCCATCGGAGGGCGGGCCGAACTTCTGCACGCGATGGTTCCCGGTGTCGGTTACGTAGATGAAGCTGCCGTCCACGGCCGCCGAATGCGGACGCACGAACTGGCCGTTTCCGGTCCCCGTGCCCCCCCACTGCGTGGCGTAGAGGTACGAGTAGTTGAACTTCTGCATCCGGTCGTTGCCGGTGTCCACACCGAAATACTCGAAGCCGGTGGACGCGATCCCGACCGGGCCCTGAAACTGGCCGTTCCCGCCGCCCTGGGTGCCCCACAGGTTGAGCAGGTTCCCCAGGCTGTCGAAACGCTGGATGCGGTGGTTCGAGGAGTCGGCCACGATCACCGCGCCGCCTCCGGCGTCGGCCACGATGCCGTTCGGGCCCCGGAACTCGCCGGGCGAACTGCCGGTCGTGCCCCATTGCAACTGGTACGCGCCCAGCCCGTCGAACGACTGCACGCGGTCGAGGCTGTCGTCGGTGACGAAGACGCTGCCGGTCCCGCTCGCGGCCACGCCGCGCGGGCGCTGGAATTGGCCGTTCCCCGATCCCTGGCTACCCCACTGGAGCAGGAACGAACCCGCCAGCGTGAACTTCTGAACCCGGTAGTTGCCGGTGTCCACGACGTACAGGTCGCCGCCGTTGATCGAGATGCCGTAAGGCCGGAGGAACTGCCCGGGGCCGCTGCCGGTGCCGCCGAAGCTGTATTGCCACACGCCGGAGCCGTTGAACACCTGCACGCGGTCGTTGCCCATGTCGGTGACGTAGACGTTTCCGCTGAAGTCCACCGCGACCCCGACCGGCTGGTTGAACTGCCCGTTGCCGGACCCGAACGAACCCCACTGAAGCACGTAGTTCGTGAGCACCGCGGCCGGCGAAGGAGTCGTCGGGAGCGAAACCAGCAGGGCGGCGACCAGCAGGGCATGGTGCGGGCGCGGAGAGCGCGGCATGAGGTCTCCGGAATCGGTGCGAGGCGAGGCGCGGAAGTCGAGCTGCCGGAATGCGGGTCGCGGCGAGCGTCCGTCAGCGCAGGATGGAACGCTTCGGGAGGCTCGCCGCGCCGGCAAGTCTACCAGCCGGGCCACCGTGGCGGGGGCCGAAGTTTTGGGACGCGCCGGCCCCCCGCCCGCCCGCCGACGTCAGCGAACGATCATCACCGGCCTGGTGGCGATGTCGGAGCCCTGCCGCAGGCGCACGACGTAGTACCCGGGAGCGAGACGCGACCCGTCGCCGAGCCGAATCGAGTGGTCGCCGGGTCCCAGGCTTCCCGGCTCGGCGCTTTCGACGATTCGACCGCCGACATCCACGAGGGTCAGGGACACGCTCCCGCGCCGCGGGAGGCTGAACCGCACTTCGACCACCCCCGGAGCCGGGTTGGGAGTCACCGGTCGCAGGTCGAAGCGGCTCGCAGCTTCGAGCTCCTCGCCCGGTGCCCGAATCAGTTCGGGCTCGCAGTAGGACGATGGACTCACCTGCGCCCGGTGTCGCCGCCCCGGCGCGCGGAGTCCGAAACCGCGTCCGCGCAGGTGCCGGCCGAGCGCCCGCTCCTTGGACCGGACGGAGCGATGTAGGTGAGCGACTTCGCTGCCGATCGCGTGTGCCGGATCTCCGCAACGGCATCCACCGATGTCGCGGCCGGCGGCCTTCGGGCGAGGCTCCGCCTGAGCGCGTTTCCGGCACCCCTCTCCCGTTCGGGAACTCGGCTTCGCTTCGAACTGGATTCGCCCGCTCGGACCACGCTGCGCATCCTGGATGCCGCCGGCCGGGTCGTCCGGGCGATCCTCGATGAGCCCCGCGAAGCCGGACGGCAGGAAGTGGCGTGGGACGGACGCGACGGGAGCGGACGCCACGCGGAACCGGGCGTGTTTCTGGCCGCGCTCGACACGGGCGAAGCGAGGGAGCCGGTGCGCCCGGTCGCGCCGCGATCAGCTGAGCCGGCTCGCCCGGCAGGCGCCGTCGATCGCGACCGCCTTCGTCGCGACTGCGCGGCGTCAGTGCAGCCGCTTCCTCCGGTTCCGCACGAAGTCGCGGAACACGTAGGCGCCCACGTTCGAAGGATCGGTCTCGTAGATGCGGCCGTGGTTGAGCTCGGTGAGCTTCCTCACGAAATCCAGCAGCGGCCCGTCGGTGGCGAGCATGAAGGTCGTGATCGTGATGCGCTTCTTGCGGCAGTACGAAGCCTCTTCGAGCGTCTTGTTCACGATCTTGGGATCGAGGCCGAACGGGTTCTTGTAGATCCGGCCGAACTCGCGGATCGCCGAGGGCTTCCCGTCGGTGACCATGAAGATCTGCTTGTTGACTCCCTTGCGCCCTTCGAGGATGCGCCTCGCCATCTGGAGCCCGGCGCGAGTGTTGGTGTGGTAGGGCCCGGCCTGGATCTTCATGAGGTCCTTGAGCGGCACCTGCAGCGCGTCGTCGCCGAACAGGACCACGTCGAGCGTGTCCTTCGGGTAGCGCGTCTGGATCAGCTGCGCCAGCGCGAGCGCGATCTTCTTGGCCGGCGTGATCCGGTCCTCGCCGTACAGGATCATGCTGTGGCTCACGTCCACCATGAGCACCGTGGCACACGAGGACAGGTGCTCGGTCTCGAACACCGAGAGGTCGTCCTCGGTGAGCGAGAGATCGTCCACGCCCCCGCGCTTCAGGGCGTTGCTCACCGATCCCAGCGGATCGAGGTTCGCGAGGTCGTCGCCGAACTGGTAGGCGCGCGTCTCGCTCAGGCGCTCGCCGCCCTTGCCCGCCTGAGGCGTGCGGTGGTCCCCGGCCCCGCCCGCCTGCAGGGTGTTGAAGATCTCGTTCAGCGAATCCTGCCGGATGCGCCGCTCCCCCTTCGGCGTCACCTGGTAGCCCTGCGGGGTGCGCTCGGCCTCGCCCGACTCCTCGAGCATCTTCTTGAAGTCGTCGAGGCCGAACTTCTCGTTGAAGAACCCGTACTGCTCGCCGAAGTGCTCCATCCACTTGAGCGCCTCGTCCGCGTCGCCGCCGGTCTGGAGCAGCAGGTTGCGGTAGATCTCCATCATCTGCTTGAGGAAGCGGAGATCGTCCGGGCGCGGGCCCTTCCATTTCGAGTAGTCGAAGCGCATCGGGCTCGGGAGCTCCCCTCATGCTCCCGGCGGCGCGGGCGTGAACCTCGAGCCCAGCCAGGCGGCGGGCAGCGGGAGCGCCACGCCGACCACCCACATCCAGAGCGGGTGCGGGATCTGGATCATCGTCACGACGCCGAGGCAGAGGAGCAGGGCACCCACGGCCAGCGCCATCCGGGCGTCGCGCGAGATCGTCGCGGCCATCCAGCCGCCCGCGAAGGCTCCGAGCGCCCAGCCCACCACCACGGCGAGGAGCGCGCCGATGGGGAGGCTCGGCATGAGTGCGGCGAGCTGCTTCGGATCGCGCAGGTCCACGCCCTTGGGCGGCGGCCACAGCGCGTGGCCCAGTCCCTCGATCAGCGCCACCACGATCATGCCCACCACGAGACCGAGGATCACTCCCAGCAGCCGCTTCAGCATCTTCCCTCCTCCGGACCCGGGTCCGGGACGCGGCCGCTCAATCGCCGAGCCCCGTGAGCATGCTCTTCAGCATGTCCTTGTACGACGTGCGCGCCTCGCCGGTACGCTCGCGAGACAGCATCGAATGCTGGTGCAGGCCCTCGAGCACCAGCTCCATCGCCACCGCGTGCTCCTCGGGGCTCTTCGGCTCCAGGTACTTCGCCGCCAGCTCGCGCAGCCCCTTCACCTCAGTGAGCCGCTCCGCGTACTCCGCCTGCGGCACGTCGTCCGAGATTTCCAGGTGGTTGCCGCTCGCGAACCACTCGAGCACGGTTCGGTACTCGGACGCGGCCGGCGGCTCGTCCCCGCCCTCGGCGGCGGCGGAGCGCGAACGCCGGCGCTTGGGGCTGAAGGCGTCGGGGAAGCGCTGGCTGAAGAGCGCCTTCACGCCCCGGGCGAGCAGCGCGCGCGCCACGTTGAGCGTTCCCTCCTGCTCGCCCTCCAGCACCAGCTCGACCTTGCCGCTCACGGCCGAAACCGCGTTCTGCAGGTCGCAGATGCGGGTCACGACGCGCGCCTCGCCGGTGGCCAGGCCCCGCCGCTCCGCGTTGGAGACCAGGTTTTCGATCAGCGCGATCGGGAGCCGGGCCGACACGCCCGAGTTCTGGTCCACGTACTCGCTCTTGCGGGCCTGGATCGCCACCTCCTCGATCAGCTCCCGCACGAAGGGGGGCACCAGCACCTCCACGCCGCCCTCCCGGCGCGTCCACGATTCCTGCGCCGTGATCTCCATGCCCTGCTCCCGCGTCAGCGGGTAGTGCGTGATGATCTGGGAATTGATGCGGTCGCGCAGCGGCGTGATGATGTTGCCGCGGTTGGTGTAGTCCTCGGGGTTGGCCGAGAACACCATCGCCACGTCGAGCGGAATGCGCACCGGGAAACCGCGGATCTGGAAATCCTTCTCCTCGAGCATGTTCAGGAGCCCCACCTGGATGCGCGGCTGGAGGTCCGGCAGCTCGTTGATCGCGAAGATCCCGCGGTTGGTGCGCGGGATGATGCCGTAGTGGATGACGCGCTCGTCCGAGTAGTCGAGCCGGAGCGTCGCGGCCTTGATCGGGTCGAGGTCGCCGATCAGGTCGGCGATCGTGACGTCGGGCGTGGCGAGCTTCTCCTGGTAGCGCTGGTCGCGGTGGATCCAGGCCACGGGCGTGGCGTCGCCGTGGGCGTCGAGCTGCACGCGCGCGTGGTGCGTGAGCGGCAGGAACGGGTCGCTGTGGAGCGGGCAGCCCGCCACTTCGGGAATCCATTCGTCGAGGAACTGCACGAGCGCCCGCAGCAGGCGGGTCTTGGCCTGGCCGCGCAGACCGAGCAGGATGAAGTCGTGGCGCGACAGCAGGGCGTTCACGATCTGGGGCTCGACGGTGTGCTCGTAGCCGACGATGCCCGGGAACAGCGGCGCGCCGGAACGGAGCCGCGCGATGACGTTGGCGCGCAACTCGTCCTTGACGGACCGGGAGCGATAACCGGAGGCCTTCAGTTCACCGAGGGTGCTGGGACGGGACATGGATCGGGCGGTCTCCTGGCGGCCGGGGGTCGCGTGGGGGGAGGACACGCGGGGGTTGGATGCCCGGAGTCTAGGAGGGATGCGGCGGGGGGGCAACGCGCGCGGCCGCGATCCACGCCGCCGCGACGCGCGGGGGCGGCGGCGCGCGCCGCCGGGGCCGCCGCGCGCGGCCGCTTGCGCCGCGCCCGTCGCGCGCCAATCATGCGCGCGTGTTCCGTCCCCGCCCACGCCTCGCCTGGTTCGTGGCGCTCGCCGCCGACGCGCTCCAGATCGCGGTGTTCCCGGTGTTCGGGCCCGGCTTCGCCTCGCCCGCCAACAACGTGCTCGACGTTTCGGTCGCGCTGCTGCTCAGCGCGCTGATCGGCTGGCACTGGGCGTTCCTGCCCACGTTCCTCGCCGAGCTGGTGCCCTTCGTGGATCTCGTCCCGAGCTGGACGCTCGCGTGCTGGATCGCGACCCGCGGGAAGGGAACGCCCGCGGCGCCGCCCTCCCGCGGCCCGCGATCCCTGCCCCCGGGATAGCGCGGGTGGTTCCGGCCCGGCGGGCCGGACTCCCCCGCTAGCCTCCCTTCCGCCTCACGCCGAAGCGCCTCATCCACTCGCGCAGGGCCTCGCCCTCGCTGGGAACCGCGTCGCGAGTGCGCGCGATCTCCCGGAACGCTTCGGCCGACGGCGTCGCGACGCGCTTCAGCGCGGGGTCGCGGTCGAGGTCCACGTGGTAGAGGCCGAAGTCGCTGTCGGGCCCGAAGGGCAGCCCCCACTCGCGGTTCGAGGTGAGGCTCCAGCACACGTAGCCCGTGACCGGGATCCCCGCCGCGATCGCCTTCTGCACCTCCCACAGGTGGGTGCGCAGGTATTCCTCCCGGCTCACGCCGTCGGCGCGCTCGATGCAGCCGTTCTCGAAGATCAGGATCTCCATCCCCGGGAACATCCGCTGGTAGCGCGCGAGCAGGCGGCGCAGGCCGCCGGGATGGACCGGGGCGCGCGCGAACCGGAAGCTGATCGCGTCGAGCAGCCCGCGGATCCGGTCCCAGCGCAGCTCCTGCACGCCCCAGTAGTAGTCGAAGCCCACGAAGTCCATCTGGCCCGCGCACTCGGCGGGGCACAGGAAGCCGGGGAGCCGCCCCGCCATGCCGAGGTTCCACCAGTCGCTGTTGGCCACGGTCGAGAACAACGTCACCACCCGGTGGATGAACTCGAGCGGCCACAGCCAGAAGCTGTGCACGGCGCCGGCACGCCAGCGCAGGTCGAGGGCGAGGAAGCGGACGCGCGAGGGATCGCCGAACAGCCTGCGCGCGAGCGCCCGCGCGATCTCCACCTCGAGGCCGCGCCACTCCCCGGTCGCGGGATCGCGCCACGCGAAGGGCGATCCGCCGCGCCGCAGGCCGACCACGATCTCGCCGCGCCGCCGCACCGCCGCGACCGGGTCGCCCGAGAGCCAGGTCTCGCGCGTCGTCGCGGGCCGTGGCGGCGCGTGCGCCGAGGCCTCCTCGCCGCCGGGCGCGGGGGTCCCGAGCCGCGCCAGCCGCTCCGGCGCGTGGGGCGGCCCGGGGGCACGCGCCTCGACCACCTCGCGGATCGCCTCGTCCACCTCGCGCAGCAGGCTCTCGCGATTGAGCGCGACCGCCGCGGCGTACTGCTGGGGCGGCACGTCGAGGGGCAGCAGCCGCCAGCGGCCGGGCTCGGCTTCGGCGACCGGCGCGAGCAGCAGGTCGTCGCTCAGCACGGCGCGCACGGCGCCGCGCCGCAGCCGCGCGAGGCAGCGCTCCAGCTTCGGCTCCCACCTCAGATCCAGCGCCACGCCGCAGCGCGGCACCACGTCGGCCGCGCCGCTCCCGCGCACCGCGGCGACGCGGGCGTGCTCGAGGTCGCAGGCCTCGCGCGCGGGGTCGCCGTCCGCCACCATCAGCATGGGCCGCGACTCGGCGTAGCCCTCGGAGAACATCATCTGGGCCTCGCGGTCCGGCGTGCGGGTGTAGGCGCCGAACATCACGTCCACCACGCCGGCCACCAGGTCCGGGTAGCCCTCGAGCAGGCGGCGCTCGCGGCGGATCCACGTCTCGGGCTCGCGCGCGGCGGCGGCCCGGCGGTCGAGGAATCCCTGCACCCCGGCGGGAAAACCGAGCACGAAGGGGTTGGCGCCCACCTTCGCGCCCGGCCGCCGGGCGCGGATCCGGAGCCGGGCCTCGCGGTGGGCGAGGAACAGGTTGCGCATCAGGAACGCCGAGGCCCGCACCTGCTCGTCGCTGGAAGCGCGGCCCAGCCCCGGCGGCATCAGGAAGGACCGCGCGCCCCAGCGCTTGATGTAGCCCATCGGCAGGTAGGTGGGCTCGTTGAACGTGATCCAGTAGCCCACCCGCTCGCCCGCCGCCTCCGCCACGCGCCCGGCGTAGTCGGCGAACCACACCGGGAACTCGGGGGCGGTCATTCCGCCGCGATCCTCGAGGTGGATCGGCCACGTGAAGTGGTGGAGCGTGAGGATCGGCGTCATGCCCGCGTCCGCGATCCGTTCGGCGAGCTTCCGGTAGTGGTCGAGCGCCTCCAGGTCCCAGCGCCCGGGCTCGGGCTCCACCCGGGACCACGCCACCGAGAAGCGGAACGCGCGGCAGCCGAGGTCGCGCGCCAGCGCGATGTCCTCGGGGTGACGGTTCCAGAAGTCGGTGGCCCGCCCGCGCGGCGTGCGCCCGTCGAGCCGCTCCCAGCGGTCGCGCACGTCCTCCCAGCGCGGCTCGTAGGCCTCGCACTGGTGGTCCGAAGTGGCGACCCCGAACAGGAAGTCCTCGGGGAAGGGCTCCGGCCGCCGGAAACCGGGTACGGCGAGGGTCGGGAGGCGCAGCCGGGAGCGTCGCGACATGGGTCGGGACGCTACCGGAGGCGGGAGCCGCCGGGAAGCTCGGGCGCGGCCGCGCCCGCGCGACGGCTGCTATCCTCGCGGCCCCCATGCGACGCGACCCCGATCTCCTCGTCGAGTGCCGCGCGCTCCAGCGGGCGATCGCGCGCCACCGCACCCTCGCCGCGATGCGCGCGTCGCGCGAATGGAGCGCGCTCGAGCCGCGCTTCCACGCCCTGCTCCACCGGGTGCACCGCTACCCGATTCCCGAGCCCCCGCCCGCCGCGCCGGCGCCCCTCTCGCCGCCCCGCCTGCGGGCCGTGCACTGGAACGTCGAGCACGGCAACCGCTACGAGCAGGTCGAGGCGGCGCTCCGCGAGCACCCGGACCTGCGCGACGCCGACCTGCTGTTCTTCAACGAGATCGACCTCGGCATGGCCCGGGCCGGGAATCGCGACGTGACCGCCGACCTGGCCCGCGCGCTCGGCCGCGGCGGCGTGTGGGTGCCGCTCTTCCTCGAGACCACGATCGGCCGCGACGACGACGCGCTCACCGCGGGAACCCGCGAGAACGAGGAGTCGCTGTTCGGCCTCTCGATCCTGTCGCGCTGGCCACTCGGCCGGGTGCGCATCGTGGACCTGCCGAGCCCCGAGGAGGTTCAGTTCGACGCCGAGCGCATGCTGGGCCGGAACATCGGGCTGATCGTCGAGGTCGAGCGGCCCGGGGCGCCGTTCGTGGCGGTGGCCGCCCACCTCGAGGTGCATCGCACCCGCGCGCATCGCGCCGCGCAGGTGCGCCTGATCCTCGAAGCCCTCGGCGACGAGCGGCGGCCCGTGATCTTCGCCGGGGACTGGAACACGCACACCTTCGACCGCGGCCTCTGGCACTCGCCGCTCACCGGCGCCGGGGCGCTGCTGTTCTGGCCGCCGGGACCGCTGCGCCGCCGCCTCGCGCGCCCCGACCGCGGCCGGTTCCGCGAGCCGCTCTTCGACCTGCTCCGGGAGGCGGGATTCGAGTGGACCTCGTTCGTGGACTTCGAGCCGACGCTGCAGCTCCGCCTCGACCGGATCGACGAGGCGGCGCTGCTGCGCCGCGTGCTCGGGCCGGTGGGCCGCGCGGTGATGGGCTTCGCGGAACGGCGGGGCGCGCTGCGGCTCGACTGGTTCGCGGGACGCGGCTGGCTGGGGGGAAGCGGCCGAACGGTCCCGGGGCTCGACGGTCCCGGACGCGCCTCCGACCACGCGCCGATCGTGGCGGAATTCCAGGGGTAGCCGGTCAGGCCCGGGGCGAGCACGGCGCGCGAGCGGGGCGATTTCGAGCGGAGCCTAGGCGCCCCCCACCGCCGCGGAAACGAATCGTGGGAGTCGAAACACGAGCCCGTAGCCCAGCGCCGAGATCACGATCGGCAGCACGAAGTCCACCCGCAGGTTGCTCGGGCCCCACAGGGCGAGCGCTGCGGCTGGAAAGAGCACTGACGAGGCCAGCGCGATCACGAGCCTGGCGTTCCCTCGCGATCGCTTCCTCACGAGCCACTTGCCCAGCAGATGGAGGGCCGGGACGAGGAGGATGGTCGGCAGCAGCCACGGCGCCGTCATGATCAGCCACGGCACGGGATTCCAACCGATCCGCCACTCCGGGGAAACCGCCGCTCGCGCTCCCGGCAGTCCGGCCAGGAGCATGCTGGCCAGTGCCACCGCCGGAAGGAACACGATGAAGAAGAGTCCGAGATTCTTCAGGAGTCCCATCGAAAAAAAATAAGGCCGGTCAGGCGCCATCTCCCGGCCGGCCTTCCTTCGCTCCGCTGAATGGCGAAGAAACGCCAACAGCCTAGCAATTGGCGGGGATCGCGCAAGGACTTTTTTCGCCCGCCGTGCCCCGGGGCGGGGCGGGCGGAGTCGGCCGGGGCGCGGCCACCCCCGGGCATGGCGTGGCCCCGGGACGGCGGCTAGACTCGCCGGGCCCGATGCCCGGGACGTGGCGGAGGGGCGGATGGTCGCCCGAGTCGGTCCGGAGGATCCCCCTGAAGCGAGCGAGCAAGCCTTCCGGCCGTCCCGCCGTCTCCCTCCCGCTCCCCCGCCCCTACCGGCTGCTCGTGCTCGGGGTCGCGGCGGTCGTGATCGGCCTCGGCGTCTCATACCGGCTCTACGATCCCGACCTCTGGCAGCACCTGCGGGTGGGACGCACGCTCTGGGAGGGCCACGCGATCCCCCGCACCAACGTGTGGACGTGGCCCACGTTCGGGGAGCCCTACCTGCTGCCGTCGTGGCTGTTCCGCGCGCTGCTCTGGCCGTTCTACGCGCTCGCCGGGGAATGGGGCCTGATGGCGTGGCGGTGGGGCTTCACGCTCGCGACCTTCGCGCTCGCCGGACTGGCGGCGCGACGGATGGGGGCGCGCGGGGTCACGGTGGTGGTGGCGATCGCGTGGTGCGCGCTGCTCTATCGGTCGCGCTCCATGGTGCGTCCCGAAACGCTCGCGTGCCTGCTGCTCGCGCTCCAGGTGTGGATCCTCGAGACGCGCCGGCGCGGCGGGCCCGACCGCTCCGCGTGGATCGTCCCGATCACGTGGGTCTGGGCCAACGCCCACGTCTCCTACTACCTCCCGCTCGCGCTCACGGGATTCCACGTGCTGGCCGAAGGGCTCGCCGCGGGGCGCGGCCGGCCGGGAGCGCGGCCGCCGGCCCGGCTCGCGCTCGTGCTGGCCGCGAGCGCGGCCGCGTGCTTCGTGAATCCCTTCGGATGGCGGGCCCTGTGGCAGCCTTTCCAGTACCTGCTCGAATGGCGCCACCAGCCGCTCTTCGGAATGATCCTCGAGCTGAAGCCGATCACGTGGGAGGCGCACCGGCGCGACGGCCTGCTCGTGTGGATGCTGCTGGCGTGGGGGTTGTGGCTCGCGCGGCTGGTGCGGCGCCGCGGCGACCTCGTGGACACGCTGGTCTACGCGGCGTTCTTCGCCTCGGCGCTCGGCGCGCAGCGCTTCCTCGGGTTCCTGTGCGTGGCGGCGGCGCCGATCTTCGCGCGGGATCTCGCGTGGGGGGTCCAGTCCCTGCGCCTGCCGCCTGCGCTGCGAAGCGCCCCGGCGCGCGCGGCCGGGGCCTCGCTCCTGATCGCGCTCGGCGCGGTCCCGCAGCTCCTCCAGGAGCCGTGGCGGCCGGGGTTCGGCCTCGACTGGCGGGCCTTCCCGGTGCGGGCCTGCGACTGGATCGAGAAGCACGGCGTGCGCGGGAGATCGTTCGGGGCTTTCCACTTCGCCGGCTACCAGCTGTGGCGCTTCTGGCCGCAGCGCGACCGCCTGCCGTTCATGGACATCCACGTCACCGGCTCCCGCGCCGACCAGGATCTCTACGCCCTCTCCTGGGAACGGGAGCCGGTGTGGCGGGCGCTCGAGGCGAAGTATTCGTTCGATTACCTGCTGCTGCCGCGCACGCAGTTCCCGCGGCAGGACCTGCTCGACCGGCTGGACGCCGACTCGACCTGGGCGCTGGTGTTCCTCGACGACGTGGCGGCGCTCTGGCTGCGGCGGTCCGGGAGGTTTTCCGACCTGGCCGCGCGCGAGCGCTACTCGATCCTCCCGGCGGGGGATCGCGCGCTGCCGGAACGGATGCATGCCGCGCACTTCGATCCGGAAGCCCGCCGCGCGCTGCGCGCCGAGCTCGAGCGGCAACTGCGCGAGTCGGAATGGAACTGGCGGGCGCGGAGCACGCTCGCCACGCTCGAGATCCTCGAGCGCCGCTGGCCGGAGGCGCTCGCCCAGCTCGAACAAACCCGGCGGCTCAATCCCGAGGCCCCGCTGCTCGCCGAGCGCTTCCGCATGCTCCGCGACTCGCTGCCGCCGGGCCGGTGAGTCCGCGGGCGTGGCCCGGCGCGGCGGGCGGTTGAGTCGGCCGGCGCGGTCCGGCGCGGCGGACCCCGCGGTCCGGGACTCGCCGGGATCCGCGACGCGAGGCGCCGGGGCGGGGCGCGCCCGTCCGATCCGTTTGGGCTAGTCTGGCCCCCGGTCACCACCCCTCTCGATCAGGATCCTCCATGCCCCAGTCCCAGCCCGCCCGCAACACCCTCGCCGTGATCGGCGCCGGCCCCGTCGGCCTCGAAACCGCCCTCGCCGCCCTCGACGCCGGGCTCGACGTGCACGTCTTCGAGCGCGGCGAGGTGGCCTCGCACCCGATCGCGTGGGGCCACGTCCGGATGTTCACGCCCTGGCGCATGAACGTGGGGCCCGCGACCCGCGCCCATCTCGAGCGGTCGGACTGGACCGCGCCCCCGGCGGAGGAATGCCCGACCGGCGCCGAGTTCGCCGAGCGCGCCCTCGGGCCCGCCTCGCGCCTTCCCGCGCTCGCCGGGCGCGTGCATGCCCACGCGAAGGTGGTCCACCTGAGCCGCCGCGGGGCGCTCAAGGGCGACTGGATCGCGAAGCCCGAGCGGCGCGAGCACCCCTTCCGGCTGCTGGTGCGCGACGCGGGGGGTCGCGAGAGTTTCCTGCACGCGTTCGCGGTGGTGGACGCCTCGGGCACCTACGGCAACCCGAACTGGGCCGGGCTGGGCGGCATCCCCGCGCGGCAGGAGCTGTACGTCGCCCCGCAGCTCTCCTACCACCTCGACGACGTGCTCGGGCTCCGGCGCGAGCGCTACGCGGGCAAGCGCGTCATGGTGATCGGCTCCGGCACGAGCGCCGCCACCGTCGTGAGCGATCTCGCGCGCCTCGCCGCCGAGGTCCCCGGAACCTCCGTGGCGTGGGTGACGCGCGCCCCGCGCGAACGTCTCTACGCGCCGGTCGAGGGCGATCCGCTCCCCGCGCGCCGCGAACTGCTGGCGCGCGCCCGGGCGCTGCTCGCCGGGAGCGACCCGGCGGTCGTCCACATCGGCGGCGCGGGCGTCGAGGGCTTCGAGTTCAACTCGGCGACCCACCGCTACCGCGTGGCGCTGGTGCTCGGCGAGGAAGCCCGGCTCGAGGAAGTGGACCACGTGATCGTCAATTGCGGATACCACCCCGATCTTTCGATCTTCCGGGAGCTGCAGGTGCATTCGTGCTACGCGACCGAGGGACCGATGAAGCTCGCCGCGACCCTGCTCGAGGCCGGCGACGACTGCCTCGCGGTGCCTGCCGCGGGCATCGAGGCGCTCACCGGCCCCGAGCCCGACTTCTACCTGGCGGGCGCCAAGTCCTACGGGCGCCATCCGGCCTTCCTGCTCGAGACCGGCTACCGCCAGGTCGCGGAGATCGTGGCCCGCATCGCGCGCGACTGCGCGCGGACGGTCGGGGCATGAACCGCCGGTCGGCGCTCCAGCTCGCGGCCCGCGCCGGGCTCGGCGCCGCGGCCGCCACCGCCCTGCCCGCGCTGCGCGGCGCGCTGGCCGCCGCGTCGGGACCCCCGCTGCTCGAGCGCAACCTGTGGCCGCGCCAGTGGGAGACCTCGCTCCCCGCCCTTGACCGCGCCGCGCTCACCCCGAACGAGCTGTTCTTCGTGCGGTGCCACCTGCCGGCCCCGGACCTCGTCCGGCGCGAGTGGCGGCTGCAGGTCTCCGGCCGGGTCCGGAACGCGCTCACGCTGAGTCTCGACGACCTGCGCGCGATGCCGCAGCACGAGGTGACCTGCGTGATCGAGTGTGCGGGCAACGGCCGCGGCCTCTACCGGCTGCCGAACACCTCCGGCACCCAGTGGGAACACGGGGCGGTGGGCAACGCCCGCTGGCGGGGCGTGCGGCTCGCCGACGTGCTCGAGCGGGCGGGCGCCCCGGACGACGCCGAGCACGTGTGGTTCGAGGCCGCCGACCGCTCGCCGTTCGGCAAGGTGCCCCCGTTCCTGCGCAGCGTGCCCGGCGACAAGGCGCGCGCCGACGTGCTGCTCGCCCTCGAGATGAACGGCGCGCCGCTCCCGCCGCTCCACGGCGCGCCGTGCCGGGCGATCGTGCCCGGCTGGTACGGCATGGCTTCGACCAAGTGGGTGACCGGCGTTCGCGTGGAGCGCACCCCGAGCGACAATCACTTCATGGTGCGCGGCTACCGCTACCAGTATCCGGGCGAGAACCCCGCGACCGCGCCGCCGGTCGAGGACGTGCGGGTGAAGTCGCTGGTCACCTCGGTGCGCGACGGGGACGAGGTGAGCCCGGGGCCGCTCGCGGTGGCCGGCTGGGCGTGGAGCGGGCGGCCGCTCCGGCGGGTCGAAGTGTCCTCGGACGGCATGGCCACGTGGCACGAGGCGCCGCTCGGCCCCGAGGCCGGTCCGTTCGCGTGGCGCCGCTGGGAGCTGCGCGTGGACGTGCCGGCGTCGGGCGCGCTGGAGCTGGCGGCGCGTGCGACCGACGCGGCCGGGGAGACCCAGCCCGTCGCGGCGCGCGCGAACGCCGCGGGCTACGCCAACAATTCGATCCACCGGGTGACCGTCCGTGCGCGCGCCTGAGCGGGGGGTCGCGCTCGCGGCGCTGGCGGCGCTGGCGCTGCTGCCCGCCGCCGGGTGGCTGGCGGACGCGCGCTCGCAGACGCCCCGCAAGACCCGGCAGCCGCCGACGGTGGCGCGGCTCTACGCGGACACGCTGCCCGAGGCGCCGGGGCGGGAGATCGCGGGGCGCGCCTGCCTCATGTGCCACTCGGCCTCGATGCTCACCCAGCAGCGCAAGGATTCGACGGCCTGGGACAAGACCCTCGCGCAGATGCGGGCGTGGGGCGCGCCCCTCTCCGAGGGCGAGCGCGACACGCTGCGCGACTACCTCGTCGCCCGGTTCGGGCCGCGCCCCTAGGAGCCAGCCCGGTGCGGACCGTGCGCGGCCGAAACCACCCGGCGAGCCGGACATGATCGGAACCCGGCTCGCCCACTACCGGATCGAGTCGCTGCTCGGCGAGGGCGGCATGGGCACGGTGTACCGGGCTCGCGACGAGCGGCTGGAGCGCGACATCGCGCTCAAGGTGCTGCGCGCCGGCTGCGTCGCCGACGGCCCGGCGCGCCGCCGGTTCCGGAGCGAGGCGCTGGCGGCGTCCCGCCTCTCGCACCCCGGGATCGCCACGGTGCACGCCTTCGAGACCGCCGGCGACACCGACTTCCTGGTCATGGAGCTGGTGCCCGGCGAGAGCCTGCAGAGGCGGCTCGAGCGCGGCCCGCTTGGCGAGGCCGAGGCGGTCGCGATCGCGGCGCAGGTCGCCGAGGCGCTGGAGGCCGCGCACGAGCACGGCGTCGTCCACTGCGACCTCAAGCCCGCCAACATCCACCTGACCCCCCGCGGGCAGGCCAAGGTGCTGGACTTCGGCCTCGCCCGCCTGCGCGCCCGCGAGCAGGCGGCGCGATCCAGCTCGGCGCCGGCCTCGGCGGCCGCCCTCGCGCCGCTCGCCGGCACGCTTCCCTACATGGCGCCGGAGCAGATCACGGGCGAGGAGCCCGACCCGCGCACCGACCTGCACGCGCTCGGCGTGCTCCTCTACGAGATGGCGACCGGCCGCCGCCCCTACGCCGCCGCCCACGACGCCGCGCTCATCTACGCGATCCTCCACGCCACGCCCGAACCGCCCCGCGCCGCCAACCCGGCGCTCTCGGCCGGGCTCGAGCGCGTGATCCTGCGCGCGATCGAGAAGCGCCGCGAGCACCGCTTCGGTTCGGCGCGCGAGTTCCTCGAGGCCCTCCGGCACCCCGACACCGCGCTCCCGGCCGGGGCGCCCGCGCGCATCGCGTCGGTCGCGGTGCTCCCTCTCGAGAATCTCTCGGGGGACCCGGCCGAGGAGTTCTTCGCGGACGGCATGACCGAGGCGCTGATCGGCGACCTCGCGCAGGTGGCGTCGCTGCGCGTGATCTCGCGGACCTCGGTGATGCGCTTCAAGGGCACGCGGCGGCCGCTTCCGGAGATCGCGCGCGAGCTGGGCGTGGACGCGGTGGTCGAGGGCACGGTGGCGCGGGCCGGCGACCGGGTGCGCATCAGCGCCCAGCTCATCGAGGCGTCCACCGACCGGCATCTGTGGGCGCGCAGCTACGAGCGCGACTTCGGCGACATCCTCGCCCTGCAGCGGGACGTCGCCTTCGCCATCGCGGGCGAGGTACGCAGCCATCTCTCGCCGGGCGAGTCGCGCCGGCTCGCCGAGTCGCGGCCGGTGGACCCGGAGGCCTACGACGCCTACCTGCGCGGACGCTTCCAGTGGAACCGGCGCACCCCCGACTCGGTGCGAAGGGGCATCGAGTTCTTCGAGCGCGCGATCGCCGCCGATCCCACCTACGCGCTGGCGTGGGCGGGCCTCGCCGACTGCTACAACATCCTCGGCGACCAGCACGCGATCGCCCCCGAGGATTCCGCCCCGCGTGCCAAGGCCGCGGCGAACCGCGCCCTCGAGCTGGACCCGCAGCTCGCCGAGGCCCACGTCTCGCTGGCGTTCCAGCACGCGTTCCACGACTGGGACTGGGAGCGGGCCGAGGCCGCCTTCCTGCGGGCGCTCGAACTCAAGCCCAACTACGCCACCGGCCACCAGTGGTACGCGGAGTTCCTCGTGATGCACCGGCGCGACGAGGAGGCGATCGCCGAGGCGCGCCGCGCGCGCGAGCTCGACCCCCTCTCGACCGTGCTCGCGACCTCGCACGCCGACGTCCTGTATTTCTGCGGGCGGGCCGCGGAGGCGGCGGCCATGCTGCGCACGATCCTCACCGTGGACCCGAGCTTCGTGCACGGGCACACCGACCTGGGCCGCGCCTGCAGCATCCTCGGGCTCCACGACGAGGCCATCGCCTCGTTCCGCACCGCCGCCCGCCTGCGGGAGATCGAGCCCGAACTGATCCCCGGGCTCGGCTACGCCTACGCCGCCGCCGGCCGCGCGGACGAGGCGCGACGGGTGCTCGCGCGCCTCGAGGCCCATCGGAAGGGCCAGTTCGTCTCGCCGGCCGGCATCGCGATGATCCACGTGGCGCTCGGCGAGCACGACCGCGCGTTCGAGTGGCTCGATCGGGCCTTCGCGGAGCGCGACAGCGCGCTGGTGTGGCTGCGCGGAAATCCCCGCCTCGATCCGATCCGCGACGACCCGCGCTTCGCGGATCTCGCGCGGAGGGTCGGGCTCACGGAGCAGGCGTGATGCAAGGCGCCCTACCCAGCGGGTGTTGAGGCACGGCCCCGGGTGCGCCTACCAGGGATTGTTCAGCAGCCAGCGAGAAACCAAGAAGCGGAAATCGTTGAACGTCAACTGGCGGACGCGCAAGCCGAGGTCGCGGCAAGCGGCCGGGAGATCCTCAAGGAACTGTGCGTAGCGACGGGAGATGAACACCGGTCCAGGAACCATGATCCCCCGCGAACTCATCGAACTCGCGAGCCAGTCCCTGACCCTCGCGATGACCCTCGCGGGACGATTTCCGTGGGCTCGGATGTCCTGGCCGGCGATGTCCGAGCAGAATTTGTGGAATCGGTACCGATGCCGGTCGAGGATGAGGCAGTTCTTCCTCCGCTGCCTGCCTTTCCCGAACCGCTTGGCGCCCAGGAACAGGCCCAGTTCGAGCGGCATGTTGAATCGCGGCAGCCCCGTGCGCCCCACCTCGGTCCGCGAGATATCGTGAATCCCGAAATCGCATTGCGACATGATTTCGCAGATCTTTTGGATCCGGATCTGCGAGCCGTCGTCAATCTCGAGCGCAGACCGCGCGACGAATCCACAGTCGGAGACGGCGAAGATGATCGCCTGCAGCAGGGGCTCGTAGGCGCGGTCGAACGGAACATTGATGAAGACGCTCGAAACGCGCCTTGCGCTCACAGCGGCCTCTCAAAGGGGCTTGGGATCGGCGGCTATTTCTTCTTGGCAGGAACCCGCTTTCCCCTCCGGCGAACCGTGCGAACGCCGAGGGATCCGCCCGCGTGCACCTTGAAGGTCGCGCTGACCAGATTCTCCGGTTTGAGATTGAAGAGGATCTCCTGATAGGTCCGCGAAAGCACCTTCTTGGCTCGCTGCCTCGAGAGGAGCTTGCCCTTCCGGACTCCACGCACACGGGCGAACGCGCGATCCACTCTTCCAGCTCTCAAGTCGCTCTCGATTTCCGGTACCTGAATCACCCGCTTAGCCGCGGTCGTCGCACTCTTTCCCATGTTGACTCCGAAGCCATCCTTCCAAACGAGGGGGCACGCTTGATGCCGCGAGCGAGTGTAGCAGAGTCAATTTCGCCGGCTCCAATTCGATTTCCGGGCCGCCACATTGCGCCTCGCTGCGAGCCCTGATGCTAGGCTGCATGTCATGAACACCGTCGCGGCCCTCGCCCCCTCCGACCTCGACGAACTGCGCGCGCTCCTCGGCGACGACGGCGTGCTCGCCAGCGAGGCGGCGCGCTTCACGTACGAGGCCGACGCGCTCACGATCGAGCGCGCGATGCCGGACGTGGTGGTGCTGCCGCGCGACACCGACGAGGTGAGCGCGGTGGTGCGCTGGGCCAACGCGAAGGGCCTGCCGGTGACGCCGCGCGGGGCGGGCACGGGGCTCGCGGGCGGGGCCACCGCGATCCGGGGCGGCGTGGTGCTGTCGGTCAACCGCATGGACGCGCTGCTGCGGCTCGACCCCGAGCGCATGCTGGCGTGGGTGCAGCCCGGGCTCGTGAACCTGGCGCTCTCCCAGCGCACCGCCGAGCACGGGCTCTACTACGCGCCCGATCCGGCCTCGCAGCAGGTCAGCACGCTCGGCGGCAACGTCTCCACCAACGCCGGCGGGCCGCACTGCCTCAAGTACGGGGTGACCTTCAACCACGTGCTCGGGGCCACCGTGGTGCTGGCCGGCGGCGACGTGGTGACCCTCGGCGGCGAGGCCCTCGACGCGCCCGACTTCGACCTGCTCTCGCTGATCGTGGGCAGCGAGGGCACGCTCGGCATCGTCACCGAGATCTGCGTGCGGCTGCTGCCGAAGCCCGAAGCCGTGAAGACGATGCTGTTCGACTACGACACCATCGAGGCCGCGTGCGACACGGTTTCGGCCACCATCGCCGCCGGCATCGTGCCCGCGGCGATGGAGATCATGGACCGCCACGTCAACGAGATGGTCGAGGCCTGGCTGCACCTCGGCCTGCCGCTCGACGCCGCCGCCGTGCTGCTGATCGAGGTGGATGGCCCGGCCGTGTGCCTCGGCCCGCAGGTGGACCGGATCGTCGAGATCGCGAAGCGGCACGGCGCGCGGTCGACCCGAGTGGCGAAGGACGACGCCGAGCGCCTCGCGCTGTGGCGCGGCCGCAAGTCGGCGTTCGGCGCCTTCGGGAGGAGCGGCAACGGCTTCTACATCATGGACGGCGTGGTGCCGCGCACCCGGCTCGCGCACGCGCTCTCCACCGTGTACCGGCTGTGCGCCGAGCGCGGGCTCGGCACCGGCAACGTGTTCCACGCCGGCGACGGCAACCTGCACCCGCACGTCGCCTTCGACCAGGGCGACCCCGCGTCGCAGCAGGCGGCGCTCGAGGTCTCCGAGGAGATCCTGCGCATGTGCATCCGCTCGGGCGGGACGATCTCCGGCGAGCACGGCGTCGGGATCGAGAAGAAGCCGATGATGCGCGAGCTGTTCGCGCCCGAGGACCTGGCGCTCATGGAGCGGGTGCGCACGGCCTGCAACCCGGACGGGCTCCTCAACCCCTGCAAGGTGCTCCCGGGCGGCGCGGGCTGCGGCGAGGGCGCCGCCCACGCGCTCGCGGCGGGCCGGCCGCAGCCGATGCGCGGCGGTCCGATGCGCGACGACGCGGAGGGGCCGTGGATCTGACGCGCTACGCGATCGGGGGCGTGGCGCCGCGCCGGGCCGAGCGGCCCGCCACCCGCGAGGAGGCCCGCGAGGCCCTGCGCGCGGCCGCGCGCGACCGGCTCGGCGTGGTGCCGTGGGGCGGCGGCGTCTCGCTGCCCGCCGAGGCCGCGCCCGCGCGCTACGACGTGGCGCTCGATCTCTCGGCGCTCGCCGCGGTGGTCGAGTACGAGCCCGACGACCTGACCCTCACCGCCGAGTGCGGGGCCACGCTCGGCGCGCTGCGCGCCGCGGTCGCCGCGCACGGCCACGAGCTGCCGCTCGAGGCGGCGCGGGCCGATCGGGCCACGCTCGGCGGCGTGCTCGCCGCCAACGCCTCGGGGCCGCGCCGGCGCCGCTTCGGCGCCCCGCGCGACCGCGTGCTCGGCGCGCGCTACCTGCTCGGCGACGGCGGCGAGGCGCGCACCGGCGGCAAGGTGGTGAAGAACGTCGCGGGCTACGGGCTCCATCGCCTGCTGTGCGGGTCGCGCGGGGCGCTCGCCGTGATCCTCGAGGCCAGCCTCAAGCTGCAGCCCGCGCCCGCCGCGCGCCTCGCCTGCGTCTTCGGCTGCGACGCCGACCGGATCCGCGACCGCGACCGCTGCGGCGCGTTCGCGCGCCTCGAGGTGGCGGTGTTGAGCGTGATGAGCGCGGAGCTCGCGCGCGCGGCCGGGCTCGACCCCCAGGGCGCCGACTACGTGGGCGTGGTGGGGCTCGAGGACGACCCGGCCCGGGTGGCGGAGCAGCAGCGCGCGGTGCTCGCGGCCTACGGCGAGCCGATGGCGCGGCTCGAGGGCGCCGCGGCGGCCGCGCTCTGGCAGCGGATCGCCGATCTCGAGGAAACCCCGGGGACGCGGCTCACCTTCACGACGGCCGACGACTCGCCCGCGGCGGTCTCGCCGCTGCTCGCGCGGGTCCCGGCGGCGCCCTTCCTGTTCCACGCCCCGGCCGGGCGCCTGCTGGCGTGGACGCCGGAGCCGGAGGCGCCGGGCCTCGTCGGAGCGCTCGCCGAGTTCGGCGCGGTTCCGATCGCCCGCCGCGGCCTCGCGGCGCCCGCGTGGTCCGGGCAGGCCGCGGTGCGGGCGATGCGCGAACGCCTCCGCGAGGCGCTCGACCCGGGCGGCCGCTTCGCCGGCGGCGAGGCGTGGGTGCAGGCCGGCTGACGGCCGTTCCCGCGAAGGATCCCGCCTATCCCGGCTGGTGTTCCTTCCGCAGCAGGTCGTTCACGCTCTTCACCGGGTTGAACACCGAGAGCGGCACCTCGACGAACACCGTGTTCCAGCGCGCCATCGCGCCGTTCCACAGCCCCGGGCGCTCGAGCGCGAGCAGGTCGCGTCCCTCGAAGCTCTTCTTCACGACCAGCACCGCGCGCTCGTCCACGAATTCCGCAAGCCGGTAGGGGCGGTCCCCGGCTCCCCGCAGCGCGAGCGCCATGAACACCGGGTTGAAGTGCGTGGACTTCTCGACCACCGCGCGCTGCCCGGGATCGTCGAGCCGCACCTGCGACAGCTCCACCACCTGCGCCGTCACCTCGCCGTCGTCGCCGCGCACCCACATCGGGCCGCCGCCGGGCTCGCCGGTGCTGGGCACCATGCCGCACACGCGCAGCGGGCGCGCGAGCCGGCGTCCGGCGCGCAGGGTGCGCTCGGGCAGGGGGCCCGCCGCCGGCGCCGCGGCGCCGAACGCGGTGGCGAGGAATCGCTCGGCCCCCGACACCGCCGCCTCGTCGGCCCCCGCCGCGAGCCGGCCGAGATGCGCCACCGCCTCGCGCTCGAGCCGCGCGGCGAGCCCGATCAGGAGCCGGCTCCAGGTGAACGTGTCGCGCTTGAACCGTTCGTGCGCGACGTTGTCCACGTTCTTGACCATCACCAGGTCGGCGTCGAGGTCGGCGAGGTTCGCGAGCAGCGCGCCGTGGCCCGCGGGCCGCAGCAACAGCTTCCCCTCGGCGGTCCGGAACGGCCCGCCCCCGGGCGAGGCCGCGAGCGTCTCGGTCGAGCGCTTCTGCTCGGAGAAGCCCACGTCGAGGCCCGCCCCGAGGCGCTGCCCGAGGCGGGGCGCCACGTCGAGCAGCCGGGCCTCGAAGGCCGCGCGATGCTCCGGCGAGACCGTGAAGTGCAGCCGGCAGCGCGCCTCCCCGTCGCCGGCGAACTGGGTGGCCTCGACGAGGTGCTCCTCGAACGGGGTGCGCGGGCCATCGGGGTAGTCGTGGAACGCGAGCAGCCCCTTGGGCCGCGAGCCGTAGCCCAGCCCCGTCTCGTCGAGCAGCGCGGAGAACAGCGTCTCGAGCGGGCCTTCGCGCACCAGCATCCGGAGCGGGACGCCGCCCGCCTCGGCCGCGCGTTTGAGCTCGGGGAAGAACGCGAAGCGGTCGAGGCCGCCGAGGAACTCGCGCGCCGCCGCGGCCTCCCGGCGTCCCGCGCGCGCCGCGGCGGCCAGCGCCTCCGGCGTGCCGAGCGAAGGCTCCGCCCGCACCGCCATCAGGTCGCCGAACATGCGCGTGGCCGCCCCCGAGGCCGGCACGAACGCGGAGACCCGCCCGCGCTCGGCGGCTTCGGCGTGGAGCTCGAGCAGCGCGCGCCCCTCGTCGGGCCCGATCCGGGCGATGCCGTCGCCCACGGTGCACGGGCGGTCGAGCGCGGGGGGCGCCGGGGGATCGGCGAGCAGCGCGAGCTGGCGCTCCGCCTCGGCGGGCGCGATGCCCTGCGCGGCGAGCTGTTCGAGGTCGGAGGGACGCAGCGCGCTCACGCGGCCCCCGCGGCCGGGGTGGAAGCCATGCGGCCGAGGTTAGCCGACCGAACCCGGAACTCCAACGCCCGGTGACGCGCGCGGCGCATCCCTGCTAGCGTTCGGACCGGCCGCTCCTCTCCCGCTCCCGGAGGTCCTCATGCCGCGCCCCGTTCTCGCGCTCTCGTTCGCCGCCTTCGCGCTGGCCGCCGCCGCGCCCGCCGCCCGGGCCGCGGCCCCACCGCCGGCCGACCCCGCCCCGCGCCCGCCGCTCGTCTCCACGTACTCGATCGTGGCGCGCGACCCCGAGACCGGCGACATGGGGGTCGCGGTGCAGTCCCACTACTTCTCGGTCGGCCCCATCGTTCCGTGGGCCGAGGCGGGCGTGGGCGCGGTGGCCACCCAGTCGCTGGTGCTGGTGGACTACGGCCCCGACGGGCTGGAGCTGATGCGCGGCGGCCTCGCCGCGCCCGAGGCCCTGAAGCGCCTGGTCGCGAAGGACAAGGCGCGCGACGGGCGCCAGGTCGCGATGGTGGACGCCGCGGGCCGCGTGGACGCGTGGACCGGGCCGGCCTGCATCCCGGACGCCGGGCACCGTGTGGGCGCGGGCTACTCGGTGCAGGCGAATCTCATGCGCAACGCGACCGTGTGGCCGGCGATGGCCGCGGCCTACGAGAACGCGAAGGGCGACCTGGCCGAGCGCATGATGCAGGCGCTCGAGGCCGCCGAGAAGGCGGGCGGCGACATCCGCGGCCGCCAGTCGGCGGCGATCGTGGTGGTGAAGGCGAAGTCGAGCGGGAAGCCGTGGGCCGACCGCGTCGTGGACCTGCGGGTCGAGGACCACAAGGACCCGCTCGGCGAGTTGCGCCGGCTGCTCCGGCTGCGGCGCGCCTACAACCACGAAGACGCGGGCGACGCGGCGATCTCGGAGAAGAAGCCCGAGGAGGCGCTGCGGCACTACGAGGCGGCGGCCAAGCTCGCGCCCGAGGTGGTCGAACTGCAGTTCTGGGCCGCGGTCGGCCTCTACACCAACGGGCGGGTGCCCGAGGGGCTGCAGGCGTTCCGGCGCGTGTTCGTGCGCGAGCGGTTCTGGATGGACCTGATCCCGCGGCTCGCGAAGGTGGGGCTCTTCCCCGACGACCCGGAGAAGATCGCCGAAGTGCAGCGGCAGGCGCCGAGGGTGCAGCGGTTCCTGCGCTGATCGCCCGCCGCACTCCGGGCGCACCGCCGTTCGCGTCCACGAATCGTCAGGCCCGCGCGCTTTGTCGCGCGCGGCGCGGCTGATAGCTTCCGGGGCGTGAGCGCGCCGAAGAAGCCCCCGAAGAAGGCCCCCAGCCTCAACGACGTCTGGCGCGAATCGCGCGAGCTGATCGTCGCGCACCGCAAGCAGCTCTCGATCGGGCTCGTGCTGCTCGTGATCAGCCGCGCCGCGGGGCTCGTGCTTCCCTTCACCACCAAGACGCTGATCGACGACGTGATCGGGAAGCGGCAGGTGGACCTGCTGGTCCCGCTCGCGCTCGCGGCCGGCGGCGCCACGCTGGTGCAGGCCCTCACCGGCTTCGGCCTCTCGCAGGTGGTGAGCATCACCGCGCAGCGCGCGATCACCGACATGCGCAAGCGGGTGATGGCGCACGTCACGCGCCTGCCGGTGCGCTACTTCGACTCGACCCAGACCGGCATCCTCATCTCGCGGATCATGAACGACGCCGAAGGGATCCGGAACCTGGTGGGCACCGGCCTCGTGCAGCTGATCGGCGGGGTGCTCACGGCGGCCGTGGCGCTGGGCGTGCTGCTCTACCTCAACTGGCACCTCACGCTCATCACGCTCGTGGTGCTCGCGGTGTTCAGCGGCTTCATGACCTGGGTGTTCGCGCGCTTCCGCCCGCTGTTCCGCGAGCGCGGCAAGATCCAGGCGGAGGTCACCGGCCGGCTCTCCGAGACGCTGGGCGGCGTGCGCATCGTCAAGGCCTACACCGCCGAGCGCCGCGAGCAGCTGGTGTTCTCGCGCGGGGCGCACCGCCTGCTGCGCAACGTCGCCCAGTCCATCACCGCGGTCTCGGGAACGCAGGCGTTCTCCACCGTCTGCATCGGCGCGATCGGCGTGATCATGATGCTGGTGGGCGGCCGCTCCATCCTCGAGGGGCAGATGACGGTGGGCGGGCTCGTGATGTACCTCACCTTCACCGCCATGCTGGCCGGGCCGCTCGTGGAGATCGCCAACATCGGCACCCAGATCACCGAGGCCTTCGCGGGGCTCGACCGCATCCGCGACCTGCAGGCGATGGCCGAGGAGAGCGAAGGCGACGAGGCGCGCGCCCCGCTCGGGACGATGCGCGGCGACATCGAGTTCGAGGACGTCACCTTCGAGTACACGCCGGGCGTGCCGGTGCTCAAGAACATCCGCTTCAAGGCCCCGGCCGGCACCGTCACCGCGCTGGTGGGCTCGAGCGGCTCGGGCAAGAGCACGCTGATCAGCCTCGCCATGGCGTTCAACCGGCCCAAGTCCGGGCGCGTGCTGCTCGACGGCCGCGACCTCGCGACCGTCCCGCTCGCCGGCTTCCGGGAACACCTCGGCGTGGTGCTCCAGGACAACTTCCTGTTCGACGGCACGATCGCCGAGAACATCGCGTTCTCGCGGCCGGCGGCGGATCCCGAGCGGATCCGCGAAGTGAGCCGGATCGCCCACTGCGACGAGTTCATCGAGCGCTTCGAGAAGGGCTACGACACGATCGTGGGCGAGCGCGGTGTGCGGCTCTCGGGCGGCCAGCGCCAGCGCGTGGCCATCGCGCGGGCGATCCTCGCCAACCCGCGCATCCTGATCCTCGACGAGGCCACGTCGAGCCTCGACTCCGAGAGCGAAGCGATGATCCAGGACGGCCTGCGCGCGCTGATGCGCGGACGCACCACCTTCGTGATCGCGCACCGGCTCTCGACCATCCGCGGCGCCGACCAGATCCTGGTGCTCGAGGCGGGCGAGATCGTGGAGCGCGGCACCCACGACCAGCTCATGGAGAAGAACGGCCGTTACCGCGAGCTGCACGACCGCCAGTACCAGATCGAGCTCAACCGCTTCATCAACCCGGGCGAGGACTTCATCCCGGTGCCGGAGCGGGCGCGAGCCATCAGCGAGGTCGAGTCCGCGGCGCCGCCGCGGGCCTGAGCGTTCGCGCGCCGGGGCGGGGGCCACCCGGGCGCGGGTCGTGCCGGCCCCGCACCTCGTCCGCCGAACCCAGGTTCGAGAGGCGCGCGATGCTCGGTCAGAGTTTCGGTCGTTTCGTGGTCGAGGCCCCGCTCGGGCGCGGCGGCATGGCCACCGTGTGGCGCGCCTCCGACCCGCTGCTCGGGCGCCCCGTCGCGCTCAAGGTGATCGCCGAGGGACTTTCGCGCTCCCCCTCCGCGCGGGCCCGCTTCCGGGTCGAAGCCAACAACGGCCGCCGGCTCGACCATCCGGGCATCGTGCCGGTGCTCGATTTCGGCGAGCGCGACGGGCAGCTATGGATCGCGTTCACGCTCGTGAACGGGGAGACGCTCGCCGACCGCATCGCGCGCGCCCCGCTCGACCCCGCCGAGGCCGCGCGCATCGTCGCCGAGGCCGCCGGAGCCCTCGACCACGCCCACGAGCGCGGCGTGCTCCACCGCGACGTCACGAGCCGCAACATCATGGTGGCGGGCGACGGCCGCGTGTTCGTGCTCGACTTCGGGCTCTCGCGCGCGCTCGACGCCGACACCTTCACCACCAGCGGCACGCTGATGGGCACGCTCAGCTTCCTGGCACCCGAGGTGGCACGCGGCGCGAAGCCCGGCGCCGTCTCGGACGTCTGGGGCCTCGGCATCGTGCTCTACGAGGCGCTCACCGGCCGGCTCCCGTTCCGCCACGAACGCACCGAGGCGCTGATCTACGCGATCCTCAACGAGCCCGTCACGCCGCCCTCGGCGGCCCGCCCGGGACTTTCGCCGGAGTGGGATTCGCTGGTCGCGGAGGTGCTCGACCGCGACGAGACGAAGCGGACGCCCTCGGCGGCGGCGCTCGAGAGCGCGTTGCGCGCCCTGATCGCGAGCGGCGCGGCCGCGCGGCTCGACGCGGGCGACCCGCGGCCGGGGACCCCCGTCCGGACGCCCGCGGTGCGCGACGTTTCGCGGGTGTTCCTCGCGGTGTTTCCGTTCGAGGAAGCAGCGCCCGACGCGGGGGGCGAACGGCTCGCGCCCGGGCTCGGCGCCGCGATCGTCACCGCGCTCGCGGCGTTCCCTGAGTTGACGGTGATCGAGGCCGCGGGGCCCGACGCCGATCCCGCTCGGCCGCTCTCCGACGCGGCGCGTTCACTCGGCGCCAACCGTGCCCTGCGGGGCAGCGTGCGCCGTTCGGGCACGAGCGTGCGCGTGGGCTGGCGGCTGCTCGATCCCTTCTCGTCGGTGCAGATTCACGCCGGTTCGGTGGAAGGTCTCGCCGTGGATCCGCTCGGGCTCGAGGACCGGCTCGTGGCGAGCGTGATCCGCGGCCTCGGCCTCGAGGCGACCACCTCGACGCCGCGCACCGGCCGGCGGCACGACCCCGCCGCCGCCGAGCACCTGCAGCAGGCCCTCGGCTATCTGCACCGCTACGACCATCCGCCGAGCGTGGACGGAGCGATCGAGTTGCTCGAGCGGTTGATCGAGAGCGACGGCGAGTCCGCGGCGGTTCTCGGCGCGCTCGGGCGCGCGTATCTGATGAAGCGCCGGCTCACGAACGAGCGCTCGTGGGAGGCGCGCGCGGCGAGCGCGTGCGAGCGGGCGCTGGCGCTCGATGCCGGCTCGGAGCAGGCGCTGCTCGCGCACGCGGAACTGCAACTCGAGGCGGGGCGCCACCCCCTCGCGCTCGAAGGCTTCGAGCGGCTTCTCGCGGCGCACCCGACACCCGAGGCGCTGGTCGGTCGCGGACGAGCCCTCGAGGGTCTCGGCCGAACGGAAGAGGCCGAAGCCACGCTGCGCGAGGCCGTGACGAGCTTTCCCGACCGCTGGAGCTGCCACCAGTGGCTCGGGCTGCTGCACTTCCGCCAGTCCCGCTATGACGCCGCCACCGCCGCGTGGAGCGAAGCGCTCAGGCTCTCCCCCGGCAACGCCCGGACCCTCGCCAACCTCGGCGCCGCGCACTTCCAGGCCGGCCATCTCGAGGAGGCGGTCGCGGCGTGCCGGCGCTCGATCGCCGCCCAGCCCAACCCTCGCGCCTACGCCAACCTCGGCACCGCGCTCACCTACCTGGGCCGCCACGAGGAGGCGGTCGAGACGTTCGAACGCGCGGTCGCGCTCAGCCCCGGCGATCCGGAGGCATGGGGCAACCTCGGGAGCGCCGCCCGTCTCGCCCCCGGCCGGGAGGCCCGCGCCCGGGAGGCCACCGAAAGGGCGATCGCGTTGATGCGGGACAGGACGGTGGAGCGGCAAGCCCAGCACCGCGAGAAGGCGCTGCTGGCGGCCTGGCTCTCCAACATCCAGCGCTATGAGGAAGCCTCCCGCGAGATCGAGCGGGCCCTGGCGGAGAGCCCGAACGATCTCGGACTTCTGGTCGCGGCCGTCGGGGTCTACCAGATCCACGATCCCCCACGTGCCATTTCGTTCTTGAGGAGATGCCTCGAAGCCGGATACCGTCCGGAAAGGTTCGCGAGCGATCCGGCGCTCGCGCGACTCAGGGCCCACCCGCTCTACGCGGCGGCCGTCGCGAAGACCACGGGCCAGAATGAGGAGAGGTCTCCATGAAGGCTGCGAGGTTTGTTCTCGTGTTCGCCGTGTTCGCCGTGGGCATCGGCGGCGGATTCGGAGTGGGCTGGGCCAAATGCCCTAACTGCGGCACTAACGAAAAACCCACCGAGCCGAGCCATGCGAGTTGCGCAAGGCAACTGCCGCACTACTACCAGGTGTGTGTCCCGGGAACTGGCGACGGGTTGGTACACGGTTGCTACACCCGAGAGGAGGTCGTCTACCACCTCGGCGGCAACTCCGGAATCTCGATGAACAGCCGGAACGGGGACACGATGAAGTTTTTTTCCTCGGACAACAAGGCCCACACGCTCTACTTTTTCCAGGCTGGCAATCGTGTGCCGCCACCCTTCGTCGGAATCGGCAATGCCATGACGATCCCCGTGCCGGCACAGGGTGGCACCGGCGCCCTGAGGCTCGATCCCAACGCCTTCGACAAGGCCAAGGATCAGCCTCGAGCATTCAAGTTCCAAGTAGACGAGCAGCACTTCCGGGCAGAGAAGCGTCGGAATCCGACCAACTCGAGCCCGACGAGGCCCATGCAGGTCCCGCCCTATGTCAATGCCGACGGCTAGGTCATCGCAATCCCAGGCTCACCCCCGGGAGATCGCGATGCGCCGATCTCATCCGCTGGAGCTGACGGATGTTCCCGTCGGAACCCCGCTCGCGGCGCTCGCCGGCGACCGGGACTCGGCGCCTCACCGCAGCATCAGCACCCGCCGGGATTCGACCACCCCGCCCGCGTCGAGGCGCACGAGGTAGGCGCCCGCCGCCACGGCGCGGCCCGAGTCGTCGCGTCCGTCCCAGCGCAGCGGGTGGACGCCGGGCCCGAGCGTGCCGCGGATGAGGGTCCGCACGCGCCGGCCGGCCACGTCGAACACCGCGCCCTCCACCCGGCTCGCCGAGCCGAGCGAGAGGTTCAGCGCGACCGAGCCCCGCGACGGATTGGGGCGCGGGAGCCCGAGGGCGACGCGCGTGGGGCGGACGGCCCCCTCGACCGACACCCCCGACATCGGTAGCACGTCCATGAATTCCCACGTCGCGGCGAACGGCGTGGCGCCCCGCGACGTGGCGATGACGCCGACCGCCATCGCGGGCGAGCCGACGACCGCCGAGTGCAGCTTCGAACCCGGAACCAGCGCGACCGGCGCGCCGGCGTTCTGGATCGGGCCACCGGCGTAGGCGTAGCGCGGCTGGATCGTGGCGGCCAGCGGGTCCACCACGAACTGGAGATCCACGCCCGTCCCGGCGAGCAGCCCGGGCACGGGAATCACGAACGAGGTCGGCACGCCGTCCACCTCGTGGACCACCTCGATGGCGGGATCGGCGCCGTCGCGGGCGATCGCGATCTTCAGGTAGTCGTCGTCGGCGCCGTCGCCGACGTAGAGCCCCTGCGACTGGAAGCCGCTCGGCGGGCTGCCGTTGAAGTACGGGGTCGAGGCGCGGGTCCGCACCAGGAACACCGGGCTCGTGGAGTCGGTGGCGACTCCGAACTGGAACGCGTAGCGCTGGTCGTTCTGCGCGCCCAGCGCGTCGCCCGCGGGCACGTTGTCGATCGTCACCTTGCCGGCGGCCCCGCCCGCGGTCATCTGGACCGGGTCGTACTGGAGCCGGTAGTCGGTGAGGCTGTCGGTCATGAGCCCGGTGAAGCCCACGCCGAGCAGGCCGAAGCCCGGGTTGCCCGCGTCCCACGAGTACAGGACGGGCATGGGCGTGGCGCCGTTCGAGGCGTCGATCGCGAACGGGTCCACGGTGTCGAGCCAGCCGTCGTTGTCGTCGTCGGGATCGTTCAGGTCGGAGAGGAAGTCCGAGTCGAAGTCGGACGGGAAGTCCCCCGCCGAGCACGGGCTGGTGCCGTTGTCGATCTCGTCGGCGTTGTTGTAGCCGTCGCCGTCCTCGTCGAGCTGGTCGTCGTCAGCGCCGGTGCAGGTGCTGGTGTTGCCGTCGTAGTCGGAGGGCTCGTACACCGCGATCAGCCCCGAGCCCAGGTTGCACACCCAGATCGTGCCCGGGAACGGCCCCTCGTCGCCCTGGGCCGTGATGTCGAGCGGGATGTTGCCGACGTTGGAGAAGAGCGCCCCCACGCTGACGGCGCTGTCGCCCGCGGCGTTCAGCACGATGCGCTGGACGTCGTTGTTGAAGCTCGCGGCGAGCAGGTTGCCCTGAAGCGCGCCGCCGAGGTTCGAGGCGCGGTACTCGCAGAGCCCGTTGGTGGAGTACGGCCACGACGCGAGCGAGCCGTCCACGCCCGGCTCGAGGTAGTCGCACTCGGCCGGATTGCCGGCCGGGACCGGCGATTGCGGGTTGGACGCGTTGAAGGTGTTGGCGACGCTGGCCCGCGTCGGGTTGGGATGACCGGCATAGTAGCCGGCCGCGGGAATGAGATGGAGGTTGTCGTTCAGCGTCGCGCTGTTCGATTCGTTGATGGCGTTCGTGCAGCCGTCGCCGGGCCCTTCCCCGACCGGGGGACCGCCCCACGCGATGTTCGGGCCGTTGTCGATCGTGTAGAGGCGCCCGGCCCCGGTCCACACCACGTCGTAGGGGTTGCGGTAGCCCGAGGAGTGAACCTGGACCGGCCCGCCGGGAACGATCCGCGCCTGGTTCTTGCCCTTGTTGCCGCCGAACGGATCGTTCGCGTCGTTGACTCCGGGCCGGTCCTCGTCGTCGAGCGTCGGGAGGTCGTAGGTGGTCTCGCCGATCGCGTCGAGGTCCACCGAAAGGATCGCGGCGGACAGCGCGTACTCGGGCAGGAAGTAGAAGTTGTTCGAGGGCGCCCCCATGTTGGTGTGGCCCCCCGAGGCGATGTAGAGCGTGTTCGTGAGGGTGTCGAGGGCGAGCCCGTTCGAGGCGTGGTTCTCCTGCGAGCGCGCCAGCCCGCGCACCAGGTCGAGCTTCTCCCAGGCGGACCCGTTCCACGTCAGGCGCGAGAGGATCCCCGAGTTGGTGTCGGAGCCGGGGAAGCCGGACTCCTGGATCCGCGAGTCCGAGCTCGTCACGTAGATCACCGGGTTCGACGGCGTGCCGGTCACGAGCAGGCCGGTGACGAGGCGGGTGTCCAGGCTCGGGTTGAGCGAGCCGTCGTCGTCGTGGTTCGGGATGTTCTTCACGTGGTCGAGGATGTGGGCGAGGCTCGCCTGATAGACGTTGGGCGCGGTGCGGACCACGTCGGCGACGAGGATGGCGCCGTTGATCTCGGCGATGTAGAGCCGCCCGTCCGGCCCGAACTGGAGCGACGTGGGGCCCGCCGCGACCAGCCCCTGAAGCCACGACTTCCCGAATCCGATCGGCGGCACGTTGGCGCCGGTCCCCGCGAGCGCGATCTCGATCGGGCTGTTGTCGCCCGAGTGGGTCACGGTGAGCGTGCCGTTCGCCGGGCCCACCGCCGTGGGCGTGAACTTCACGTTGAAGTTGCGGCTCTGTCCCGGCAGCAGCGTCTGGGGCGCGAGGGTGTGGGTGAAGGGCCCGGTGACCGAGACGCCCGTGATCGTGATCGAGGGATCGCCGCCCGAGCCGAGGTGGGTGAGCGTGACGCCCTGCGGGCCCGAGGTCGAGTCCACGAACACCGTGCCGAAGCCGATCGAGGTGCGCGACGACTGGAGCGTCTGGCTCACGTCCACCTGCACCACCTCGATGCCGCGGATCGAGGGCGCGTTGGCGGGCCCGTGACGGAGCTTGAGGGTGAGTCCCCCGTCGGCGACGTTCACGAGGAAGGTCTGCATGCCCGGCGTGAAGCTGCCGAAGGTGGCGAACTGGTCGAAATCGTCGAGCACCTGCGCGCCTTCCAGGTCCACGTCGAATTTCCGGCCGTTCGCGAAGTTCGCGCAGTTGCAGCCCTCGGCGAACAGCAGGTTGACGCGCACCGTTCCGTTCGGGACCGGGAACTCCCAGGTCTGGTCGTCGGCGTCCGCCCAGTCCCAGCGTTCGGTGTCGAAGAGCGCGGCCGGCACGTACGCGGGCACCGAAGGGTGCGGCGCGCCCATCGGCTGGTCGGTGCCGCCGAACCAGTTCCCGGACTGCGCCCAGTTCACGTACGAGGAGGGGTTCGCGTTCGAGTCCTCGCTCCACGCGGGCCCGGCGTCGAGCGCGGCCAGTGGCGCCCCTCCCACGTTGACGCGGTGGAGCACGGTGTCGGCGAACGAGGCCGGCGCCGCGAGGATTGCGAAAAGCACGGCCAGCGCGAGGGTCCCGGCCGGTAGCCCCGAGGTCGTGGCCGAATGACGCGGGGATCGCGCGTGATTTCCCAGCCGCCCGAGTCCCGAAGGGTGCGCGTTCGCGAGGTGCATGAAGGATCCGCCAGTGGGTCGAAGGCTGCGAAGCTCGCCGCCGCGAAGGGCGGCCGGGCGTCCGTGTCCGAGGGCGCACGCCGCGTCCCCGGGTCGAGGGGCCGCAGATTCACGCCTCACCCTCCGGGAACGCAAGCACGGTGCCGGGAGGGACGGGCCGGGACGTCGTCGCGATTCGCACGCCGAATCGCCCGGCCGGCGCCGCGATTTCCGGGGGCATCGCCCGGCGTCCGGGCCCGGCCGCCCGAGATGAAGTCGTTCATGCCCCCGTTCCCGCCGGCCGAAGTGTCGGCGCGGGCGACACCCGCGTCGCGCCCACGGCCGGGAGCCGGCCCGGGTCTCGCGCGGTGTCTCCCGGCTTGGACCCACCGGCCCCCCGCGCTACTCTCCGCGACTCGAACGCCGCCGCGATCCGTCCGACCGGAGCCCGCCATGAGCCCGAAGAAGAACCCCCACATCCGGGGACCCCGCATCAGCCCGCCGCCCATCACCGGCAAGGAAACCGCCGCCGATCTCGTGGACCGCGCGTTCCTCGCCTACAACGGCGCTCGGCTCCGCGAGGGGGCGCGGCTCCTCACCGAGCGCATGCTCGAGCCCGACGTGACGGTGGCGCTCTCGATCACGGGCGCCCTCACGCCCGCGGGCCTCGGCATGAGCGCGCTGATCCCGCTCATCGAGGCGGGATTCGTGGACTGGATCGTCTCGACCGGCGCGAACCTGTACCACGACACCCACTTCGGCATCGGCCTCGACATGCACCAGGGCACCTACCAGGCCGACGACGTCGAGCTGCGCGAGAAGGAAGTGGTGCGCATCTACGACGTGTTCTTCGACTACTCGGTGCTGCTCGACACCGACGCGTTCTTCCGCGAGGTGATCGCCGCCCCCGAGTTCCAGCGCACCATGAGCAGCGCCGAGTTCCACTACCTGTGCGGCAAGTACGTGCGCGCCCGCGAGGAAAAGCTCGGGCTCAAGGGCCGCTCGCTGCTGGCGGCGGCGTGGGAGCACGCGGTGCCGATCTACACCTCGTCGCCCGGCGACTCCTCGATCGGCATGAACGTGGCGGCCAAGGCGCTCGAGGGGTCGAAGCTGCTGATCGACGTGAACGCCGACGTGAACGAGACCGCGGCGATCGTGTGGGACGCGAAGGCGGGCGGCGGCAAGAGCGCGGTGTGGATCCTGGGCGGCGGGAGCCCCAAGAACTTCCTGCTCCAGACCGAGCCGCAGATCCAGGAAGTGCTCGGCATCGCCGAGAAGGGCCACGACTACTTCCTCGCCGTGACCGACGCGCGGCCCGACACCGGCGGCCTCTCGGGCGCCACACCCGCCGAGGCGGTGAGCTGGGGCAAGATCGATCCCGACCAGCTCCCGGGCACGGTGATCTGCTACACCGATTCGACCATCGGCCTGCCGCTGCTCACCGCCTACGCGCTCGCCCGCCACGCGCCGCGCAAGCCCCGCCGGCTGTACGAGCGCCGCGGCGAGCTCATGGAGCGGCTCAAGAAAGCCTATTTCGAGAGCGGTCGCGCGGCCGAGACGAAAGTCGCCAAGTAGCCGCGCCTCAGGTTGTTGGACGCCCGGGGCGACTCCGCCGGGCGTTGAGCGGCGAGGGACTTTTCGGTTGAGCCCGGGCGCTTGGAGCGCGACAATCGGGCTCCCCGTTCACCGTACGAGCGACCCCGAGCCCCGGAGGGAATCGTGAAACCGAGTCCGGCCCTTTCGCTCGCCGCGCTCCTCCTCGTCGCGCTCGCCGGCGCGGCCACCGAGGCGCGCGCCCAGATCCTGCTCTTCCAGCAGACGATCCTGCCCGGAGTTCCCGCGCGCAAGCTCGCCGACGCCGGCGACGGAACGCTGCTCGTCACGAGTCACAACACGTTTCGCCGCTACTCCGGGGGGTGGAGCCTGCTCATGTCCCGCGAGAACTACTCGCCGGGAGTGAGCGGCGAGCCGTTCGTCAACACGATCGGCGGCCTCCGGCTGCCGGACGGCCGCCTGCTGACGTTCGATCCCGGCGGTGCGCCGGGCGGCGAATGGATCGGGTCGCGTTTCGTTTTCTTCGACGACGCCGGCGCACGGCTCGGCGAGTGGCCGGTGCCGCGCGGGCTGACCGCCATGTCCACGCCCGAACTCGGATCGGCGGGGCAGGTCTTCCACGCCACGAACACCAACGGCGTGACCACGGTTCGCCGCTGGGACGCCGCGGGGACGATCACCGCGTCGTGGTCGCTCAACACCGCCGCGTGCGTGCTCGCGGTCCGGAACGGCGTGGTCTACCTCGCCGGGGATGCCAGCGGGCAGATCTTCAAGTTCAACGAGGGCGGTGTCTCGCTGGGGTCGGTCCCCACCGTGATCGGATCGAGCGTGCAGGGCATGGACGTGGACGCCTCGGGCCGGATCCTCGCCATCGCCGGGAGCCCGGGTGGCGTCGCGGTGCTTTCGATCCTCGCTCCCAGCGGCACGCGCCTCCAGGCGCTGGATCGCCCGGGTACGGGCAGCTCGTTCTCGGCGCCGTCCGACCTGGTGCTGGTCAACAACTCGACCATCTACATCGCGGACGGAAGCTGGGGCTTTGGCGCGGTGCACCAGTTCTCGATCCAGGACGCGGTGCCGGCCACCGCGGTGTCGTGGGGCCGGATGAAAGCGCTGTACCGTTGACGCGAGCCGGAATCCCGGCCTCGGAGCGAATCATGAAGACGAACCCCGCGTGCCTGATCCCCGCACTCCTGCTCGTCGCGCTCGCGGGAGCGGCGACCGAGGTGCGCGCCCAGATCCTGCACTTCCAGCGGACGATCTATCCGGGCACGAACACCCGTGCGATCGCAGACGCCGGCGATGGAACGCTGTTGCTCACGGACTCCGGAGCAATGTTTCGCTACAGCGAGTCCTGGAGCCTGCTCCTGTCGCGCGTCGCCTCTCAGTGGCCGGGCGACGACCAGATTTCCAGCCACCATGGCGCTTTGAGAATGTCGGATGGTCGGCTCCTCACGCTCGACCTTGGTGGTGCCTTTCCCCGCCTCATCCTGATGAATGATTCCGGTCGAGTCCTCAGCGCTTGGCCGGTGCCGAGAGGAACCCACGGTTGGTCCACCCCCAAGCTCGGTTCGGCAGATCGTATTTTTATCGCCACGAACAACAGCGGTGTGACCACGATCCGTCGCTGGGACACGACGGGGGCGCTGACCGCATCGTGGTCGCTCACCACCGCCGCATGCGTTCTTGCGGTCCGAAATGGCGTGGTCTATCTCGCCGGGGATGTCAACGGACTCGTATTCAAGTTCAACGAGGACGGCGTCCCGCTGGGATCCATCCCCACCGTGATCAATTCGAGCGTTCGGGGCATCGACGTGGACAACTCGGGACGTATTTTCGCCATCTCCTGGGGCGTGTATGTCAATGGAGTGCTTTCGGTCCACGCTCCGGGGGGCACGCGGCTCGAGGCGCTGGCTTACATGGGAACAGCCAACTTTACGCAGCCGCTGGATCTGGTTCTGTTCAACAATTCGACGATCTACGTCGCGGATGTGAGATACGAGGGCGGCGCCGTTCACCAGGTCTCGATCCAGGACGCGGTGCCGGCCACCGCGGTGTCGTGGGGCCGGATGAAAGCGCTGTACCGTTGACGCGAGCCGGAATCCCGGCCCCGGCGGCCACCCGCGACTCCGCGAGTGGCCGCCGCGCTTTGGGGCGCGCGGCCACGGCGTTCGCGATCGCCGCGCTCGCCTTCGCGGCCCCGGCGGGGAGCGCACCGACTGCAGCCACGGCGGCCGAGCCTCCGGCCTACCCGGCGTCTCCTCCCCCGCGCGCCGAGGCGCGGGCCACGCGCGGTTTCGTCGCCGAGCTCGCGCTCCAGCAGGCGTGGGCCGGGATGGGCGAGTGGAACGACGGCGTGGCGAGCCTCGAGTCCGGCGCGCGCGCCTCGGGACTCGCCGTCACCACCTCCAACCTCCCGGCCACCACCACGTCGTTCGAGGCCGCGATCCTCGCGAGGCTCCGGCCCGGCCTCTTCGCCGGGATCCAGTACGACCGGCCCACGGGCAAGTCCGAGTTCGCGGTGCGCGAGGCCTCGGGCGGCGGCGCGCTGGCCGAATACCCGACCGAGGCGGACGCCACCAGCAACGCCTGGCTGGTCGCCGCGCGCTGGACGCTGCCCGGCGCGCGCCGCGGCACGTCGGCCTACGCGCAGGCCGCGGCCGGCGTGGGGAGCGCGCGGCTCCAGTTCTCGGCCCCGGGCGGCACGGCGCTCGGCAAGGGCCACGGCTTCGCGGGCTCGCTCGAGCTCGGCGTCGTGGCCGGCGACGGTCCGCTCGGGCTCCGCTTCGCGGCCGGCTGGCGCCACCACCGGACGCCCCTCTCCTACAGCGGCACCCGCGCGTCGAGCCAGTCGGGGGGCTCGCGCTTCGCCTTCGACTTCGACGACGAGCTGCGCGACTTCGTGGCGGGACGCGACCTCGACCTGGGCGGGCCCTTCGCCCGAATCGGCGCGACCCTGGCGTGGGAGCGATGAGCGGAGCGAACCCCTATCGCTTCACGACCCTCGCCCACGCGACGCACGACTTCTGCAACCCGCTCGGCGCCGGGACCCTCAGCCGCTTCGTGGAGGCGCTCGAACTCGAACCCGGCGCGCGGGTGCTCGACGTGGGGTGCGGAAAAGGCGAACTGCTGGTGCGGGTGGTCGCCCGCTGGGGCGCGCGCGGCACCGGTGTGGACCTGAACCCAACGTTCCTCGACGAGGCCCGCGCCCGCGCCGCGGCGGGGGGCGCGCCCGGCGCCGGCGGCGGCATCGAGTGGATCGAGGGCGCGGCCGCGACGGCGCTCGCGGGCTCCCGCACCTTCGACCTCGCGATGTGCGTGGGCTCGGCGCACGCCCTGGGCGCGCTTCCGGAGGCGCTCGCGGCGCTCCACCGGCGGCTCGCCCCGGGCGGCCGGCTCCTGCTCGGGCACGGCTACTGGAAACGCGAACCCGAACCCGAGTACCTCGCCGGCTTCGGCGGCTCGCGCGACGAACTGGGCACCCTCGAGGACAACCGCGCGGCGCTGGCCGCGGCGGGCTTCGAGCTGCTCGACGAGGCGGCCAGCACCGAGGCCGAGTGGGACGCGTACGAAGACCGCTACGCCGCGAACATCGAGCGCCACTTCGAGGCCCACCCGGCCGACCCCGACCGCGAGGCGTTCCTCGCCCGCAGCCGCTCGTGGCACGCGCTCTACCGCCGCTGGGGGCGCGACACGATGGGATTCGCGCTGTACCGGGCGCGGCGCCCCGCGGCCGAGCCCTCCCGGTCCGCCTGAGGTAGATTCCGGCGCCATGACCCGGCTGCCGGTTTCCGATCATCGCCTGCCCGACCTGCGCTTCGTCGCGGTCGAGGCGCTGGTGCCGCACGAGCGCCACGACGCCAAACGCCTCGCGCCGCTCGCCGAGCGGCTGCGCAGTGAGGCCCACCTCAAGAACCCGCCGATCGTGGCGGCGCTTCCGGGCGGCGACGGGCGCTTCATCGTTCTCGATGGCGCGAACCGCGTGACCGCGGCGCGCGAGGCGAAGTTCCCGCACCTCGTGGTGCAGGTCGTGGACTACGCCGAGCCCGCGGTCAAGCTCTCCACGTGGAGCCACGCCCTGGGCGAGATGCCGCGCGCCGAGCTCGAAGCCGGCCTGCGCGGCATCGCCGGACTCACGGTTCGCGAAGAGCCGCTGCTGCACGCGCGCGCGCTGCTCGCGCGCCGCGAGGCGCTCGCGTTCGTGGCCTACGCCGACGGCTCGACCGACACGCTTCACGGCGGCGCCGATATCGGCGAGCGCAACGCGCTCCTCAACCGGGTGGTGGACCTCTACCGCGAGCGCCAGCGCTACGTGCGCGTGCCGAGCGACGAGTTCGCCGACGCCAGCGACCGCCACCCCGGCACCACCGCGCTGGTCGTCTACCCGCACTTCGAACCGGCCGAGGTCGTGGAGCTGGCCACCACCGGCGCGCGGCTCCCGGCCGGGATCACCCGCCACCTGATCCGCTGGCGGGCGCTCAGGCTCGACGTGCCGATCGAGCGGCTCGCCTCCGACGAGCCGCTCGCCGGGAAGAACCGCTGGCTCGCCGAGTGGGTGGCCGCGAAGCTCGCCGCGCGCAAGGTGCGCTTCTACGAGGAGCCCACGGTGTCGTTCGATGAGTGAGCGGAGCGAGCCCGAGCGCCGCTGGGTGTACGAATCGGAGCCCGCGCGCCGGATGAAGGCCGTGGTGTTCGACCGCCATGGCGGTCCCGAGGTGCTGGAGCCGCGCGAGCTTCCCGAGCCCGCCCTCGCGGCAGGCGACGTGCTCGTCGAAGTGAGGGCCTGCGGGATCAACCACCTCGACCTGTGGGTGCGGCGCGGGCTGCCGGGGCTCGAGATCGAGATGCCGCACGTGCTCGGCAACGACGTGGTGGGCGTGGTGCGCGAAGCCGGGCCTGCCGCACGGAACGTGAAACCCGGCGACCGCGTGCTGGTGCTGCCCACGCTCTCGTGCGGCTCCTGCCCCGCGTGCGTGGCCGGCGACGACAATCTTTGCCGCGACTACGACGTGCTCGGCCGGCGGCGCAATGGCGGCTACGCGGAACTCGTCGCCGTGCCGGCCGCCAACTGCCTGCCGTACCCCGAAAACCTGAGCTGGGAGCAGGCCGCCGCCGTGCCGCTGGTGTTCCTCACGGCCTGGCACATGCTGGTCGGGCGCGCGAAGCTCCAGGCGGGCGAGGACGTGCTCGTGATCGGCGGCGGCAGCGGCGTGGGCAGCGCCGCCATCCAGATCGCACGCCTGATCGGCGCGCGCGTCATCGCCACCGCCGGCAGCGACGCCAAGCTCGAGCGCGCTCGCGCCCTCGGCGCGCACGACGTGGTGAGCCATGCCGATCAGGATTTCGCGAAGCAGGTGCGCGCGCTCACGGGCAGGAAGGGCGTCGAGGTGGCCTTCGAGCACGTCGGCGGCTACGTGTTCGAGCAGGCCGCGGCCTCCCTTGCGAAGAACGGCCGGCTCGTGACCTGCGGCGCCACCATCGGCAGCGCCGTGTCGCTCGGCATCAACCCGCTGTTCGGCCGCCACCTCACCCTGATGGGCTCTTGGATGGGCCGCCGCTCGGAACTGGTCGAGGTGCTGCGCTTCGTGCGCGACGGGCGGCTCGTGCCGGTGGTGGATCAGGTGTTCCCGCTCGCCGAAGCCCGCCGCGCCCACGAGAAGCTCGAAGCGCGGCAAGCGTTCGGGAAGCTGGTGCTCAGTCTCTAGCGCGGGCGATCGGGCGCTGCATCGAGCGCGCGAAGACCTGGCTCATCTGACCACGACGCCTCGAGCCGCGGTCACCCGGCCAGCGTGCGTGAGCCGTATGACATACGCTCCCGGCGCCAGCGACGGGTGGCTCTCGAACCGCACCACGTGCCTGCCAGCAGGCAGCCCGTCGAGGTCGCGCCATGCCATGCGCCGCCCGGCGAGGTCGTAGAGCTCGAGCGTGCCGTGGGCGGATCGCGCCAGCGTGAACGACACCAGCGGCGGCCCCACCGCCGGGTTGGGCCGGAACCCTTCGAGCGCCAGTTCCAGTGCTGCCGGCGTCTCCACGAGCGTCTCGGCGCTGTGCATCGCCGCTCCTCCGTCGCGGTAGGCGAGGCGATAGCGGTACCGCGCCCCCGGCGTCACGTCCCGATCCTCGTAGCGCAGGTGCCCGGTGCCATCGGCGGTGAGGTTCGCGAGCGGACGCCATGCCTCGTCGCCCTCGCGGCGCTCCACCGTGGCCGCGAGCCCGGCGCCATTCGCCGCGAACCACTCGAGGCTCACCCGCCCGCGCTCGGCGACCGAGCTCACCAGCGACAGGCTCGCCGCCACGATCCCGGTCGGCACGTATTTCTGCGCCCACACCCGCAGCCGCCCGCAACACGCCTCCGACCACGCCACGATCGCACCCCCCTCGCCATCGGCCGCGATCTGGGGATCGTTCTGCGCCCCCGACGAAGCCAGTCTCACCCCGAAGGGCGGCCAGCCCGGCGCGGGCAGGCCGCTCGCGGTCAGGTGCTGCACCTGGGAGGGCCCGTTCATGGTCCACACGATGTACGCGCCGCCCATCTCGTCCCGGGTGATTCCCGGCGTGTATTCGCAGGTCGAGTTGGTCGGATCGCTCACCAGCGATCCGTTCGCGCTCCAGCCCGGCGCCCGCGCTCCGCTCGGCAGCACCCGCAGGGCGAAAATCTCCCCGCAACTCTGGTCGTAGGGCGGCCGGTAGTCGTACCAGGCCAGCAGCACCCCGCCCTGTCCGTCCGGCTCCATCGAGGTGGCGGCCCGGTCCCCCGGCACGCTGCACAGCAGCACGCCGTTCGCGGGCCACCCCGGTGACGGCGCGCCCGCGGCCGTGAACCGGTAGAGGAAGTATTCGTTGTCGAAGCCCGGCGTGGCGCCCGCATTGGTGGTCCACAGGTAGATCCCGCCCGATTCGTCGGGCACCAGACCCCGGCGTGGCTGGAGCACGGTCAGCCGATTGCCGTTCGCGACCCAGCCCGGGGCCAGCGTGCCGTCGCCGTTGATCCGCACGCCGTAAGTATCCCCCACGCCGCCCGGGTTGTTGCGATCGTCGGCCCAGAGGATGAACGCCCCGCCGACTCCATCCGAGACAATGAGCGGACCGGCGTTGTGTCCCGGAAGTGCCGCGATCGGGAGCCCATCCGCGGGCCAGCCGGGCGCGATGCTGCCATCGGCAAGCAGATGGAGCGCGTACACGTCGTAGCGCCGAGTGGCCCAGGCACGGTCGTCCTGCCACACGATGTACGCTCCGCCCGCGCCATCCGAGGCGATTCCCGAGAGAGTCTGCTGTCCGGGAGCGAGTATCCGGAGGCCAGGCGCGGGCCAACCGGGAGCGATCGAGCCGTCGCCAAGCACGCGCTGGACGAAGAGATCCGCACTGGTCGGCGCGTCGTTGATGTTGTGCTCCCAGAGCACCAGCAGGCCGCCGGTGCCGTCACGAGTGATCTCGACGAGATCTTGAGATTCCGGGAGAAGCGCCAAGGGGATTCCGCCCGCTTGCCAGCCAAAGGGCGGGAGTCCGAACGCGTCCAGCCGCTGAATCCAGACATCGCCGGCGTTGGCGCCGTTGCGCCACCCGAAGTAGCCACCCCCTTCGCCGTCCGCGATCACCAGGTTGATCCCGCCCGAGGCCCCACTTACCGCCACGCCGTCTGGCTGCCACTGAGCCAGGGCGGAGGTGGGAGCAGAAGTCGTGGCCAGGAGGGTCCCCAGGGCCAGTGATGGGGTCAGCCGGGGCATCATCGAGAACGTGTCCTTCAGTGAATGTCCACCCGACCCCAAGAGGGGCCGGAAGCGATAAAGACGTTGACACAGTGCCCGGGGTGGATCCAGCCTTTCTTCATTCCGCGTCGCCGCCGAGGTTCCTCATCCCGGTACGACTTTCGCGACGGCCCGCGTGGTTCTTTGATCGTCCACCACGTCATGCCAAGCGGAGGCCGCCATGTCGCGTCCGTCTCGCCTTGTCCTGTCAGGGTTCCGAGTTCGCCCACTCTCCCTCGCCTACTTTGCCGGCATTGCCGCCTCGCTGGCCGTCATGGTCGGCCTTGCCGCGGCCGACCTTGGCGCGTGGTCTCCGACCCGGGACTGGAGCCGCGGCCACAGCGAACGCTACGCCGTGCACCTCCTGCTGCTGAAGGGCGACGGCAACCCGCACCACAGCCGCGTCCTCTGGTTCCACAAGCAGCTGCTTGGGCCCGACGTGATGCTGGGCGGCCAGTGGGGCTGGACACCCGGCAACGACGGATGTTCGGACTTCCCGGACGCTAACTTCGCGCAGCTCGACGCGCCGACCGCCAGCATGGACCTGTTCTGCAGCGGGCACGCCGCAATCGGCGACAATGGCGCGGTTCTGTTCGCAAGCGGCACCCATCCGGTGACCAAGCAATACGGCGAGAACAAGGCGCACGTGTTCCACTCGGGCTCGGGATCCAGCGGGATCGGGAGCTGGTCGGTGCCGTCCCTGATGAACGACTGGCGTTGGTACGCGTCGGTCGCCACGCTGCGATCCGGCAAGGGCCTGGTGGTGAGCGGCAACCAGCACCCCCGGCATCGCGTGCTGTTCGGCGACCGCAATGGCTCGCCGCCCGCGAGCCCCGTTGCGGACTCGTTGCAGCGGTTCGAGCCCATTCCCGACGGCGAGTGGGACACTCCCGTGCTGCCCACGGCGGGACCGGACGGCCGCCCCGCGCCGCGCAGCGGACACACGGCGACCGAGATGACCGGGATCCTCGGGTTCAACGGGCTCACGGTGTTCGGTGGAACGACCGCGACCGGACCCGCGAACGACCTGTGGCGACTGATGCAGGATCGCAACCAGCTCGGGGCCGGCCAGACGTACAACTGGGTCAAGATCCAGCCCGGGGGCGGCGTACAGCCTCGCCGGACCGATCACTCGGCGATCGCGGTCAAAGACTCGAACCTCACCCTCGTCGTATTCGGAGGGCTCGATGAAGGCGGCAACCTCCTGAGCCACGCTCGCCGAATCGCCTTCAGTCCGACGTTCCTGACCTATACCTGGAACGCGATCGGCGCCACCGGCGGCCCGGCAGCCCGCTACGGTCACACGGCGATCTACGACGAGACCATGGTGAGCGACACGCTGCGCAAGCGCATGATCGTGTTCGGCGGCGCCACGAGCCATAACGGCACGCCGACGGACCAGAACGTCTACGAGTTGCGCTTCAACCCCTCGGACCCGGCGAACCCGACCTGGCACACGATGGTGCGGGAGGAACTCGGAGACGGCCAGCCCGCCGCCCGCCTGTGGCACACGCTCAGCGCCGACAACAAGCCGCGCAACTTCGACGCCAGCCACTCGAACGCCCACGCCGCCCTGCTCTATGGCGGCAAGCTCGGGGACCTGAGCTACTCGGACGAGCTGTGGGCGCTGTGGCTCTTCGGCGACGGGAGGTACGGCTGGAAGCTGCTCTCCGGTGGCGGCACCTCCCCCGGAGCCCGCGCGCGGCACAGCGCGGTGCTCGACCGGAACCAGGGCGGGTCGCGGCTCTACGTGTATGGCGGCGAGAGAGCCTCCGGCGGCTCGGTCGTGCCGGCCGACTCGAAGAGCTACATCGTGGACCCCTGGGCCAGCGACAACTCCTGGAAGCAGTGGTCCGACCTCGGCTTCAGCCTGAGGGGCCACACGGCCTCGCTCGATCCCTTCGCCGAGATCGCGCGCAGCCCCGAGGTCTACGACCCCGCCACGAACCAGTGGACCCTCCACTCGAACGCTCGGATGTTCCAGGGCTCCTACCCGCCCCTCTTCGTGGTGCCGGGCGCCGACAGCGGCGGCAGCCGGGTGATCAACATCAATACCGACGACATGCGCGCCTACTGGAGCGACTTCCCGGCCACCGGGCAGGCGGCCCAATGGGACACGCTGCACGACAATCGCCTGCTGTTCCGCCCCAAGACTGGCGTCCAGTACCTCCCGGGGAAGATCATGCTGGCCGGCGGGAGCGATGCCGGCAACGCGATCACCGGTCGCACCATCACCTTCAACACGGCGAGCTTCGACAGCGCGTGGGTCGCTTCCGAGGACATGGCGCCACGGTCGCACCACAATCTCGTCCTGCTTCCCAACGGCAAGGTGCTCGCCGTGGGCGGCAACAACGTCTTCGACAACGTCAGCGCGGGGCCGGTAAAGCGGCCGCAGATCTGGACTCCCGGAACCAGCGGTGGCGGAACCTGGACCAGCATGACGGGGTCGGACCGGCTGGCCGAACAGGGAACCATCCGGGGTGACCACTCGACCGCCATCCTGCTTCCCGACGGGCGCGTGCTGAGCGCCGGGGGTGAGAATCAGGGTCCCGGCGACACGCAGGCCGACGCCGACAAGCGCCTGGCGCAGCTCTTCTGCCCGCCGTACCTGTTCGACTCGGGCGGGAACCCGATCACCACGCGGCCGCAGATCCAGGGCGCACCGGCGGAGATCACCTGGGGCACGGCGTTCACGGTGTGCGTGGACAACACCGCCAGCATCCAGAGCGCCTGCCTGATGCGTCCCGGTGCGACCACCCATTCGATGGACATGAACCAACGGTTCATCCCCCTCACCATCCTCGCGAAGAAGTCATCCCCGGCAAGGCTCCATCTCACGACCCCGGATAGCCCGGACGCTGCGCCACCCGGGGACTACCTGCTGTTCGTGCTCGGCACCTCGCAGAGCGCTGACGTGCCCTCCATCGCCCGCTGGGTCCGGGTGAACTCCTCCACGACCCCGGCCCCCGACGAGCTGGACCTCACCGCGGACCTGATCACGTGCAGCACGATCGGGCCACTGCGCTGGGCGGCCCCCGGGGACTCCGGCTGCTCGGGAAAGGCGCAGGAGTACGAGGTGCGCTGGTCGCTGGCGCCGATCTCCGCGTCCAACTTCGCGGCGGCGAGCTTGATCCCCGGCGTGCCGGACCCGGCCACCGGGGGGACCTCGCAGACGGCGGGGACTCTCACCGACTTGGAACCGGGCACGCTGGTATACGTGGCAGGCCGCACCCGCAGCACGTCGGGGCACTGGTCGCCGCTCGCCTACGCCGAGTTCGGGACGCTCACCTCGTGCGGAGGGAGCGGCGCCGGGGCTTCGGCGGAGCGGACCCGGGGCGAAGGCGACGGCGTGCCCGATCCATCCGCCCCGGCGCGCGGCGCGACGGCCCTCCGGGGACTGGCCGAGCGCCACGCGCTCGCGAGTGCCGCCACTACCTCGCGGCTCGTGGCCGGGCACGCGGGCGAGGCGGAGCCGCGCTGGCAGCTCACGATCGAGGACTTCGCGGAGGATCCCGCGCGGCTCGCCGCGACCGAACGGGCGATGGTGGCCGAGAGCTTTAGCGAGGCCGAAGGCTGGGTGACGGACGTGACGACTCCGCTCCTGCCGGGCCGCGCCGGGGTGCGCGCGCTGCCGGGGATGGGGCGGCTGGTGTTCCCGGCCGGGGCGACGCTCGAGTCGGTGGTGCTGGCACCCAGGCGCTACGCGCTCACGGGTGCGAACCACTCGCGGCTCGGGGACCTCTCAGGCGCGGCCGATGGCTCGGCCGCCGCCGACTTCGTGGCCGGCGACACACTCACGATCGGCTTTGCCCCCGCAACCTCGCCGGGCGAGGGCGAGGACTGCCTGTTCGTGGTGCGGGTGCCGGGAGCGGCGCTCGCGAGTGGGGCGCGCGGCCCCTCACGCGGGCCCGTCTCCGGGCGCGAGCCCGCGTCGGACGTGGCGGCGGCGCCCATGGAGTTCGCGCTCCATCCGGTCCGGCCCAACCCGTTCGCGAGTTCGGCCACGATCGGCTTCGACCTGCCGCGGGCGAGCCGCGTGCGGATCGAGATCTTCGATGTACAGGGCCGCCGCGTGGCCGAGCTACTCGACCGGCAGTTGCCGGCCGGGCGTCACTCGGCGATGTGGGACGGAAGGCTCGATGCAGGTGGACGTGCCGGCGCGGGCGTCTATCTGTGCCGCATCACGGCAGGAGGATTCGTTGCGGAGCGAAGAGTCACGAGGTTGCCGTGAAACGACAATCTAGACGCACTTGAGCGTCCCAAGACCCGCGAGGCTACTGAGCGATCGCAGCGGAGCCGGGCACCTGCCGTCGCCCCTCCCGTCGGTTCACGGGCTGAGGCGATGGTATGGTTCGCTCATGGTCGTCGGCCCGATCCCTGACCGAGAATTCTCCAGTTGGTTCGACGCCGACGATCCTCCGGCGCTTCCCGACCTCCAGACCTGCATCCACTGCGGGCTGTGCCTCACGGCGTGCCCGACCTACCGCACGCTCAAGATCGAGCCCGACTCGCCGCGCGGGCGGCTCTACCTGATGCGCGGGCTCGCCGAGGGCCGCATCGAGCCGCGCGATCCGCTGGTCGAGCACCTCGATAACTGCCTCGACTGCCGCGCCTGCGAGACGGTGTGCCCGGCGGGGGTCCCCTACAGCCGGCTGCTCGAACAGACGCGCGGCCAGATCAACCGCCGCGTTCTGAGAGGCACGCCGATGCGCATGCTCGGCGAGTGGGTGCTGCGATCGGTGCTGCCGCATGCTGCGCGCACCCACTTCGCGGCCGACCTGCTGCGGCTCGGCCAGCGCGGGCCGATCGGCGCGCTGATGCGCGTCCCGGCGGTGCGTCGCCTGCTGCCGCGCTTCGCGGCGCAGGGCCTCGAGATGACACCCGACATCGCGCCGCGCCGCGAGCGCGCGCTCGAGCGGGTCGCCGCACAGTTGCCGGCCGGGGCGCGGATCGAGACCCGCGCGGACGCGCTGGTGTTCCGGCCCGCGGGGACCGCGAAGCTGCGCGTCGCGTTCCATACCTCGTGCGTGATGGAGCCGCTGTTCCCGCACATTCACCGCGAGACGGTCCGGCTGCTGGTGATCGCGGGTTGCGAGGTGCGCGTGCCGCGCTCCCAGACCTGCTGCGGCGCGCTCCACGCGCACGCGGGGCTGCGCGGCGATGCGAAACGGCTGGCGAGTCGCAACGTGACGGCCTTCGCCGGCGACGCCCCGGTGGACGCGATCGTCTCGCACTCGGCGGGCTGCGGGGCGGCGTTGCGCGAGGCGGGTCACCTGCTCGAACACGACGGGCTCGCGGCGGAAGCGCTCGCCTTCTCGGCAAAGGTGCGCGACGTCTCGGAAGTGCTGGCCGAGGTGGGACTGCCCGAGCCGCCCGGGCCGCCGCGCGCGGCAGGCGCGGCGTCCGATCGCCCCGTACGCGTCACCTACCACGACGCCTGCCACCTGGCCCACGCGCAGAAGGTGCGCGAAGCGCCGCGCCGGTTGCTGCGCTCGCTTCCCGGCGTGGAGTTCGTCGAGCTGCCCAACGCTGACTGGTGCTGCGGCAGCGCCGGGATCTACAACCTCACGCACCCCGAGATGGCGGACCGCCAGCTCGAGCCCAAGTTCGAGGCGATCGAGCGCGTGGCGCCCGACGTGGTGGTGGCGTCGAACCCCGGCTGCCTGCTCCACATGAAGCGCGGCGGCGCCGCCCGAGGGACGCGAGTCGAGTTTCTGCACCTCGTCGAACTGCTCGGCCGCTCGCACCCGGCGCCGGGCGACCCCGCGGCGCCCGCAGGAGCACGATCAGCCCACGCGCGCTCGTAACCCGGCGCTCGATGTCGTGCAGGCGGGCGAAGGAGATGCCGCGAAGGATCGACCTCCCGTCGCCGCCTTCTTGCCCGGCGGCTTACCGTCCGACAAACTGCGGCAATGTCCCTGCCCCGCTTTCCCCTTCGCGCCGCGGCCGCGCTGTTCCTCGAGCGCCAGCAGCTCGACCGGCCACGCTCGCGGCGGCTCACGGCGGCGAGCCTCGCCGGCTTCGTGGGCAACGCGGGCGGGCTCCAGCTCGATTCGATCAACGTGCTGGACCGCGCCCACCACCTCACGCTATGGAGCCGCTTCGGCCCCTACGACCGCGCCGTGCTCGACCGGCTGGTCTACCGCCGCCGCGTGTTGTTCGAGTACTGGGCCCACGCCGCGTGCCTGGTGGCGACCGGCGACTTCCCGGCGTGGCGGCGCGCGATGCTCGACTTCACGCGCCGCTCCAAGGGGTGGGGTTCGTGGCTCACGCGGCATCGGCTCACGCTCCGCAAGGTCTCGGACGCGATCCGCGAGCGCGGGCCTCTCGGCAATTCCGATTTCGAGCCCCCGCCCGGGCACCGCAGCTCCGGCTGGTGGAACTGGAAGCCCGCCTCGCACGCGCTCGACTACCTGTGGATGACCGGAGTCACGACCGTGCATTCGCGGCGCCACTTCCAGAAGCGGTTCGACCGAATCGAGCGCGTGCTTCCCGGTCCGATGGCATCGAAGCCGCTCGACGACGCGGCGTTCCGTCGCTGGCACGTCGAACGCTCGCTCCACGCGATGGGTGCGGCCACCGAGGCCGATCTGCGCCTCTACCTCACTTTCCCGCGCACGCCCTCGGGCTGGCGCCGCGAGGAGCTGCGCCGCCTGGTGCGTTCGGGCGACGTGACGCCGGTCGTGTTCGAGGGCAGCGCCGCGCGCTGGTTCGCGCTCACCCGCGACCTCCCGGCACTCGAGCGCGCCGCGCGCCGGCGCGCGGGTTCGCGCGGCGCCACCTTCCTCTGCCCCTTCGACTCGTTCCTGTGGCACCGCGAGCGCGTGCAGGCGCTGTTCGGCTTCGATTACAAGATCGAGGTGTACGTCCCCGGCCCGAAGCGCAAGTTCGGCTACTACGTGCTCCCGCTCCTCCACGACGGATCGCTGATCGGCCGCGCCGACTTCAAGACCCACCGCGAGCGCGGCGTCCTCGAGATGCGCGCCCTTCACTTCGAGACGTGGTTCGCGAAAGGGGTCGCGCCCCCGGTCGCGCACTGGGGCAAGCCCGACCGCGACGCGGCGCTGGCCGGCGCCGCGGCCGCCGCCTGGTCGCTGGCCAAGTTCGTGGGCGCTTCCGAAGTCGCGCTCGGGTCCGTGTCGCCTCGCGCGCTGGCCCCACCGATGCGGGCGGCGCTCGCGGCGGCGCGGCCCGATCCGCGCGAAACGCCGCGCGCCGAGCGGCCCGAGCCGGCGATGGCCGGCGGGGCGGCCGGAACGTGAAACGCGCCCGGGCGAAGCGGCCTGTGAAATCGCGCCGGCCCTCCGGGCCCGCGGGACCTGCGGGGCCCGCGCGCTCGAAGCGGGGCGCCGGCAAGGACGCCTCGCCCGCCAATCGTCCGGCCCCGCTCGCCGGTTACTCGGGCAAGCCCACGATCGACAAGCTCGGGGTGAAGCCCGGCATGAACGTGAGCGTGCTCGGGCTCGACGACCAGGGCGGGTTCCTCGCGGAGCTCGAGGCGCGCGCGGGCGACGTGAGCCGCGGCCGGGTGGCGCCGGGCTCGGCGATGGTCCTCCTGCGGGCGGAATCCCCGCGCGACCTCGCGCGGCTCGCGGCGCTCGAACGCCGCATGCCGCGCGACGGGATGATCTGGGTGGTGTGGCCGAAGGGGCGCCCCGCGCTCAAGGAGGACATGGTGAGGGCCGCGGCCCTCGCGGCGGGCCTCGTGGACGTGAAGGTTTGCGCCTTCTCCGAGGCGTTGAGCGCCCTCAAGCTGGTGATTCCCCTGGCGCGACGCTAGCAATCCGCGGTGGACGCGGCGCGCCGCCCCTCGCTACACTTTGCGCGCCTCGAATCGCGGTTGAGACCGGCTTCCGCACCCGGCGTGACCACTCCCCTTCTGGAGCCACCGCATGCGCCTCGACCGTGCCCTCGTTCCCGCAGCCGTGCTGCTCGTCGCCGCCGCCGCCGGTGGCCTGCTCCTGCACCGTCCGCGGGCCGCCGGCGTCCCGGCCGACGGCCCGCGCGAGAAGTCCGAGGCCGGCAAGGTCCCGAACGAGTGGTTCATGGCGCAGCGGGCCTTTCCCTTCGAGACCGTGCCCCAGGAGAAGTGGATCGCGGCCTACGACCAGGCCCGGGCCGACCGGGCGCGCGCGGCGCGCGGGCGCGGCAACGGCACGCTGGCGGGCCCGGCGTGGGTGCAGGCGGGCCCGTTCAACATCGGCGGCCGCGTCACGGCGGTGGTCGCGGCCCCGGGCGGCAACCCGGCCTACTTCGGCGCGGCCGGGGGCGGCGTGTTCAAGTCCACCAACTCCGGGGTGAACTGGACGCCGGTGTTCGACGAGATGGGCGTGTTCTCGATCGGCGCGCTCGCAATGCACCCGACCGACGCGAACACCGTCTACGTCGGCACCGGCGAGGCCAACTCGTCGGTGGACTCCTACGACGGGGCCGGCGTGTTCCGCACCACCGACGGCGGCGCGAGCTGGACGTCGCTCGGGCTCGCGGAGACGCGGCGCATCGCGCGCATCGCGGTGGACCCCGTGAACCCCCAGCGCCTGTTCGTCGCGGCGATGGGCACCCAGTTCTCGACCAGCCCCGACCGCGGCCTCTACCGGAGCGAGGACGGGGGCGCGAACTGGACCAAGGTCCTGTTCGTGAACGACAGCACCGGCGTGTGCGACGTGGTGATCAATCCGGCCCATCCCGAGACGATGTTCTGCGCCACGTGGGAGCGGGTGCGGCGCTCCACCTACCGGCGCGCCTACGGGCCCGGCGGCGGCGTCTGGCGCAGCGTCAACGGCGGCACCACCTGGACCAAGCTCGCCGGCGGGCTGCCGGCCTCGGACGACAACCTCGGCCGCATCGGGCTCGCGATCGCGAAGTCGCAACCCTCGGTGGTGTACGCCCAGATCATCTCGGGGGCGATCGGCGGCTACACCGGCCGCGCGCTGTACCGCACCGCCGACGGCGGCAACGTCTGGGGCCCACGCGGCGGCTCCACCTTCACCAACAACTTCGGCGGCTTCGGCTGGTACTTCGGCGACGTGGCCGTCTCCCCGACCGACCCCAACCGGGTCTACGTGCAGGGGGTGGGCCTCCTGCGCTCGCTGGACGGCGGCACCACGCTCACCAGCATCCAGAGCGGCACCCACGTGGACCACCACGGCGTGTGGATCGACCCGTCGAACCAGAACCGCGTCTACCTCGGCAACGACGGCGGGTTCTTCTCCTCGCTGAACGGGGGCGTCGGGTGGACGCAGTCGCTCGACACGCCGATCACGCAGTTCTACGCGGGCAGCGTGGATCCCTCGAACCCCGACCGGCTGCTGGGGGGCACGCAGGACAACAGCACCATGATCACGACCGGATCGCCGAGCGGGTGGACGATCATCCTCGGGGGCGACGGATTCCAGACCATCGTGAGCCCGGCCGATCCCAACGTGATCTACGCCGAGTGGCAGTACTGCTGCGACCGCTCGGGGCTCCGCCGCTCGATCAACGGCGGGTCCTCGTGGATCACCCCGTCGGGCTTCTCGAGCGGCGACCGCTACAACTGGAACACGCCGATCGCTATGAACCCCGCGAACCCGGCGATCCTGCTGGTCGGCAGCCACCGGGTCTACAAGAGCACCAACTCGGGCTCGAGCTACGTGCCGGTGAGCGGCGACCTGAGCGGCGCCCCGCCCTCGAGCCTGGTCTACGGCACGCTGACCACCCTCTCGATCTCCCCCGCCGACACCGCCCTCTACTACGCGGGGACCGACGACGGCCGGGTGTGGCGCTCCCAGAACGCGGGCGGAACCTGGGAGAACGTCTCGGCCGGGCTGCCGCTCCGCTACGTGACGCGCGTGACCCCGGATCCCTCGGACCCGAACGCGGTCTACGTCACCCTCTCCGGCTTCGGGCAGGACGAGCACCTCTCGCACGTCTACCGGAGCGCCAACCGGGGAACGAGCTGGACCTCGATCTCCGCCAACCTGCCGGACGTCCCGGCCAACGACATCGTCGTGGACCCGACCGACACCCAGTCGCTGTACCTCGCGACCGACGTCGGGGTCTACGCGAGCCGCAACCAGGGCGCGGGCTGGTTCCCGCTCGGAACCGGGATGCCGGTCCAGACCGTCTTCGACCTCTCGCTCTACTCCGCGGGGGGCACCCGACGGCTGATCGCGGCGACCCACGGGCGCTCCCAGTGGACGCTGGATCTCACGCAGCTCCCGCTCGACGTGCCGGCTCCCCCGTCGGCGGTGCGGCTCGAGCTGTCGGCGCCCGCGCCCAATCCGAGTCGCGGGCAGGTTCGGCTGACTCTCGAGCTACCCGCGCCAAGCGCGGTCGAGGCCGCGATCTACGACCTCTCCGGGCGGCGCGTCGCGGGGCTCGCATCCGGACGTCTTGCCGCCGGGCGGCACGTGCTCGAGTGGGACGGCCGAAGCTCGCGCGGCGATCGGGTTCCCGCCGGCGTCTACTTCGCGCGCGTCTCCTCCGGCCTCGAGACTCGAACCCGAACCGTCGTCCGCGGGAACTGACTCGGCCCTCCACACCTCCCCTCCGGCCTCCCCGGAGGGGAGGCGCGTTTCACCCGCTCTGGACGCGGCCCGGAAAATGCATCGTTTGGACCCGCGCCACCACTGGCCAAAAGCGCTGCGACCTCCAGAATTGCCTTTGATTTCGCGGCCGGTCTTGCTATACACACGCGCGCCGGACACGCGACTCGTGTCCGCAACGGTTCGGCGCCCTCTTCCTTGAGACTCAAGGATGGCCACGCGGCCGGGCGCGCGAAGTCCAGGGCCTCAGCGAAAGGATGAGCAGATGGCCAAGATGATGACGAAGTCGCAGATCGCGGGCTACCTCGCGAACAAGTTCGACCTCAAGAAGAAGACGAGCACCGCGATCCTCGAGGAGCTCGCCACGCTGGCCGCCAAGCAGGCGAAGAACGGCTTCGTGTTCCCCGGCGTCGGCAAGCTGGTGGTCGTGAAGCGCAAGGCCCGCATGGGCCGGAACCCGCAGACCGGCGAGCCGATCAAGATCCCGGCGAAGACCGTCCTGAAGTTCCGCATCGCGAAGGCCATGAAGGAACTGGCCCTCAAGTAGGTCGCACCGTCTTGCGAACGGCCCCGGGCCTAGGCGCCCGGGGCCGAATCGTTTTCCCCGGCGCCGCAAGCCGGGCCATGATTTCCGGGGCGGAGGCGCTGACGCCCCGGGCGCGGCGTCGTCTCACGGAGCAGGCCCGCGCCACGTTTCGCACCCCGGCGCGGGATGCAGTACCCCCCGTTCGCGGAGGCACCGATGCGCTTCCTCACCTCGAGGCTCTTTCCCCTCCTCCTGTCCGCGGGCCTGCTGGCCACTCCGGCGCTCGCCTCCCCCGTGGTGGTGTTCTCGACCCAGTTCGAGAGCGGCGTGCCCCCCGAGTTCTCGGCGCCAGGCGCGGTCCTGACCGGCGTCCAGGGCTTCGCGGGACTCGGTCCTGCCGGGCGTCAGTTCGGCGGCAGTTTCCTCCGCTACACCAGCGTCCCGATCCTCCCGACCACGCTCACCGTGCGCAACCTCCCGCCCCACGACCGGCTCAGCGTCAAGTTCCTGCTCGGGCTGATCGACTCGTGGGACGGCACCGAGCTGATGCAGATCCGGGTGGACGACTCCCTTCGGTTCAACCACTGGTTCCAGCTCGCGACGGGCGACACGACGAGCTATCACCCCGCGCCCCCCGGCGCGATCCTGAGCATGGGCACCAACCTGGGCTTCAGCGGCTGCTGCTACTACCACCGCGACCGCGCCTACGACCTCGGCGCGGAGCCGGCCTTCCTCGACATTCCGCACACCGCCGACTCCGTGGTGGTGCTGTGGACGATCAGCGCGATCTCCGGTCCGGCCGCCGCCCAGTGGCAGGGCGGGGACGACGAGTCGTGGGCGCTCGACGCCGTCTCGGTCGAGGTGTCCACCCAGACCACCGGCGTGGACGGAGACTTCGCCCGGGGCGCGCTCGCCGTGCGCGCGACCCCGAACCCGGCGCACGGCGGCCGGGTGCGCCTCGAGCTGTCGCTGCCGGGCGCGGGGCCCGCGCAGGTCGAGCTGCTCGACCTCGCCGGCCGCCGGGTGGCGTCCCGCGCGCTGGACGCGGCGGGGCCGGGTCGGCAGGCGGTGGAGCTTTCGGCCGGGGCGCCGCTCGCTCCCGGGCTCTACTTCGCGAGGGTGAGCCGGGGCGGCGTCGCGCGCGCCGCGAGGGTGGTCGTCGCCCGCTGACGCTGCGGCCCGAATGTGGGATCGTGCGCGCCGTGGGCACGCACGATCCCCTTCCGGCCCGGCGCGCGCGCGGCGCGGGCGCGCACGGCGCCCTCGCGCGATTCGGCCGCGTGTTCCTCCCCGGCCTGTTCGCGTTCGGCGCCGCCGCGGGAACGACCGCGCGGGCCGCGACGCCCGCGGCGCGAACCGCGGCGGCCCCCGGCCCGCCCGCCGCGGCGGGAGCCGACACCTGCACCGTGATCCTGCTCGGGACCGGCATGCCGGTCCCGAACCCGCTGGCGCAGGGGCCCGCCACCGCCGTCACCTTCGGCGGCCGCATCTTCCTCTTCGACGCCGGCGCGGGAGTGATGCGGCAGATGGCCGCCGCGGGGCTGCCCACGCGCGCCGGTCCCGTCACCGCGACGTTCCTCACCCACCTCCACAGCGACCACACGCTCGGGCTTCCCGACCTGATCCTGACCTCGTGGGTGATGGGACGCCGCGCGCCGCTCGCGCTGGTGGGCCCCCCGGGCACCCGCCGCATGGCGGACCTGATCCTCGAGGCGTGGAGCGAGGACGTGCGGATCCGGACCGAGGGTCTCGAGCGCGGGATTCCCGGCGGGGAGCGCGTGGCGGTGCGCGAGACCGCGGGCGGCGTGGTCTACGACTCGGCCGGCGTGCGGATCACCGCGATCCCGGTGCCGCACGGCGGCTGGGCGCACGCGTTCGGCTACCGCGTGGAGACGCCGGGCAAGACCGTCGTGATCTCGGGGGACACCGCGCCGAGCGAAGCGCTGGAGCGCGCGGCGCGAGGCGCCGACGTGCTGGTCCACGAGGTCTACCCCGAGGTGCGGCTCGCTCCCGAGCCGCGGCCCGGCGGCGAGGACTGGCCGCGCTACATGCGCGCGTTCCACACCTCCGACCGCGAGGTGGGCGCGCTCGCAGCGCGCGCCGGCGTCCGGCGGCTCGTGCTGCACCACGTGGTGCGCATGGGCGGCACCGACGACGAGCTGTTGGCGGGCGTCCGCGCGGGGGGCTTCGGCGGTCCGGTGGTGGTGGGGCGCGACCTTGACCGCCACTGACCGCCGCGGCGCGAAGCGGCGCGCCGCCCCCGCGCGCCCCGCGCGCCCGGCGCGGGGCGACGCCCCCGCGCTTCCGGATTCGGTCGCGTGGGCCACCGACGTCGCGCTGGTGCTCGCGATCGTGATCGTGGGCTACTTCTTCCACCTGCCGCTCGCCGCCTACGAGCACCTCACGCCCGACGCCGCCGGGTACCTCGACATGGGAATCAACCTGTTCTCGGGCCGGGGCGCGGTCACCACCTACAACCTCTACCAGTACTGGCCCGGCACCCAGCACCCGTTCCCCGCCTACATGCAGCCCGGCTACCCGATCCTGGCGGGGCTCCTCTACAAGCTCGACGGCATCCGCGGGGTCACGTCGTTCAACCTGCTGCTGAACGCCGTCAACGGTGGCCTGCTCTACCTGCTCTCCCGCCGGGCGCTCGGTCGCACCACCGCGCTCCTCGCGGCGCTCTACGTCTCGTTCCACCCGAACCTCCTGTACACCGCGATCCACCCGTGGACCGAGCCGCTCCACACCGCCACGCTGCTCGCGGCGCTGATGCTGTTCCTGAACGATCGGATTTCCCGCGTCTGGGTCGGCGTGCTCCTCGGGATCGGGTGCCTGGTGCGCTTCGCCGGCGTCTACAACGCGGCCGCGCTGTTCGTGGCGGTGGCCGTGCTGCACGGGTTCCGGCGGCGGACGTTCGCGGAGTGCGCCGGCATGGCGGCCGGGTTCCTCGCGGTGATGGTGCCCTACGAGTTGTTCTGCCTGGTCCGCTACGGCGCGATCTATCCCGAGTACCTCGCGGCGGCAAAGCGCTACACGATCGCGATGAACGAGGGCGGCGCGGTGTATCGCGACGCGCTCCCGGTGCTCGGCGTGTCGGGCATCCCCTCACCCGGGCTCCGCGAGATGGCGGGGCACTTCACGAACCACGTGACCGCGCTGCTCCGGACCATGGGCCCCACCGCGTGGCTCGGAGGCGCCGCGGTGGCCGGGACCGCGTGGCGTCGGGCGGGCGCGCGCGATCCGTTCCTCGTCGCCACCACGTGCGTCGGCGTGCTCTCGATCCTCGCCTACGCCGCGAGCCTCGCGTGGAACCGGGGCATCGAGCAGGACCGCTACTCGGTGCTCCCGATCGCCATGCTCGTGCCCGCGGGATTCGCGGTGGTGCGCGCCGCGCTCACCCGCCCCGCCGCCGGCCCGGAGCTCCGCTTCTGGCTCGGCACCGCCGCGGTGGCGGGCTTCCTGTTCGCGATGACGTTCACCTCCTACGCGCGGTTCCGGCTCAAGCACGGGTTCCAGTTCCCCGAGTCCCTCAACGAGTACCGCGCCGAGCGGAGCGAGGTCGTGAGCTGGATCAAGGCGAACGCCCCGAAGGACGCGAAGGTCGCCTCGGAGTTCCTGAAGGATCCGTTCTACTTCGAGCGGCCCTTCGTCTCGCTGCCGTCCGGGAAGGCGCTGGCGCCGGAGCCCTTCAACCGCTTCCTCGACGTCTACCGCCCCGAGTACCTGCTGTTCGCGAACCCCGCGACCGCGCGCCTGATCTCGGACCGCGGCGGCTACCGCATCGCGCTCCGCACCGCGCGGCTGATCCTGCTCGAACGCGAGGACGTCCCGGCGCGCTGACCGGATGAAACGCGAGGGCCGGACCCGCCGGTGGCCGGGGGAAGCGCGAGTCCCCCCCGGCCCGGCGGATCCGGCCCGTCACCGGTGCCGCGTCACGCCGCCCTCGCCGGGGCCGGCACCTCCTCCTCCGCGGCCGAACGCGACCGCACGTGCCAGCGGTAGCCCTGGAAGGCCACCAGCAGGGGCAGGATCACCAGCACCGCTCCGAACACGCCGTGGAGCGCCGCCATGCCGGCCAGCAGCGCGCCGAGGGAGAACAGCGCTCCGTTCGACAGCAGCTCGTAGCCGGTCCCGAAGTTGACGCGCCACGCCCGCGCGAACGAGATCCGCTCGTGGAGGGCGACCGCGGCCGAGACGAAACCCGAGTTGATCGCGAAGTAGGCCGCCGCGGCGGCGGCGATCGCGAGCAGGCCGAAGTCCGCGAGCGGATCCCCAGGGGGCCGGGTCCCCGCGACCCGGGCGAGCACCCAGGAAGCGCCGCCCGCGGCGAGCGCGGCCTGCCCGCCGTTGAACACCGCGCGGATCGCCGGCTTGCGGACCACCAGCGCCTCCACCAGCGGCCCCGACAGCAGGCAGGCGAGCATCGCCTGCTCGGCCGGGAGCAGGACGATCGCGGCGAAGTGGAAGCTCGAGGCCATGCTCACCGTGACGTTTCCCGCGGGCATGCGCACCCACAGCAACTCCCCGAGCGCGCACGCTCCGAACCAGAACCAGAATCCCGGGGCGGGCGTTCCGGTCCAGCTTCTGGCGATCGCGGCGATCGCGATCGCGACGGTGGCCGCGACGAACAGCGCCACCGGTGGACGAACCCTGACGCGCATCGTGTCCTCCAACCGCTCGAGTGGGAGCGCGCCGCCATCGCGGCGAGCCCCGGGTCAGGCGCGGCCGGAACCCGGTGCTCCGGGCCCGGTCGCGATCGTCGGCTCTACCAGCCCGCCTTGCCCTCGAGGAGGTCGGCGACACCGTAGGTGGAGAAGTGCGGCAGCTGCGCGGTGACCCGGGAGTTGACCAGGTCCACGATCGTGCCGTTCACGGTGCGCCACACGCCCGCCTGCTCGTCGTACCAGAGGGTCCCGCAGTTGGCGAGGTTCACGTTGGTGGCGCCCGCGCAATCCGCGACGAGCGAAACCGGGACCAGGAACCCATTGGCCGACGCCGGGGTGATGTCGAGCTCGCAGGAGATCACGTCCGGATCCGGCACCTGGATGGTGATGGTCGCGAGCCCCTGGAACGCACCCGGCGGGACCACCACGCGGAAGCGGCCGACGGCGACCTCGCCGCCCGTGGCTCCGTTCACTTCGCCCGACCCCGAGAGTCCGCCGCTCAGGAGGGAACTCGACCCGGGCGACGGATCGGCGACCCTCGCGAACTTGGGGGCCACGTAAGCGTCCGAGCCGAATGGCTGGGGGGCCACCGGACTCCTCGAACATCCGACCACTACGGCGATCGCGGCCAGCGCGGCCAGCGACCCGAGCACGGCGCTTCGGGGCAGTTTCATCGGAACTCCACGCGAGATGTGGCGATCCCTCGCCCGCTGCCGCGGCCTCCGGCCACGGCGATGATCGGGAACCCCCCGTCCACGGTTGCGCGTGGCCAGGTGACCGGTGAACAGCGCATCGACCGTGCCCCGGGTCGCGGCCGCGCGAAGTGAGCGGAATTCGTGGATGCCGCACGCCGCCGGAAGCGTGCGCGGACGCCGCGGGGCGCCTCGCTTGCGGGCGGCAATCGCCGCAATGGCGGCGCGCAACGGGGCCCTGGGAAAATTCGCCGCTCGCGTGGGAATTTCCGCGCGGGCCGCCCGCGCGACGGCGCCGCTTCGAGCGAAATCCCTGTGGGATCCGCGACGCCGGGGCGCGGTTCCGCTCCCGCCGCGCCCGTCAGGCCGGCCCGGCCGTCCCGACGCCGAGGATCTGCTCGCCGCCCGACGCGAGGAAGTGCGAGCGGGCCTCCCGCCGGACCTTCTCGGCGTCCTCGACCAGCCGCTGGAACTCCGGCCGGTCGCGCAGCGAGTCGAGCCACGGATCCACGCGCAGGAAGGTGGAGCAGGTGTGCCCCCCGCGGATCGAGCGGTCGAGGCTGCGCAACGCCACGTCGGTGAGGCCGAGCCGGGCGGCGGCGCGCGCCATCAGCAGGAGCGCCTCGGGATCGTTGAACGCCGACTTCTGCATGGCGTCCACGAATGCGAGGAAGGGCCCCGGGTCCCCGAGCGCGCTCGCCACGTAGCCCCGGACCGCGGTGCGCATCATGGCGCTGCCCAGCTTCTCGATCGTGGAGTCGGCGAGCGCGCGGGCCTCCTCGACCCGTCCCAGCGTCAGCAGGGCCATCACGCGGTTGAAGTGCATCGGGGCGTCGTCGGCGGCGAGGCAGCGGTCCATGTCGCGCATGAAGAGGTAGGTGTAGGGCACGCTGGTCTGGGCGCCCGGATCGAGCTTGCGCACCTGCTCGTGGGCCGCGGCGGAGGCCTCGAGCAGGCCGCAGTAGCGGCAGGCGATCACGAGGCCGCTGTAGAGCTCGGGGTCGTTGCGCCGCGCGCGAACCCGGTCGAGCAGCCGGACCATCGCGAACCGGGCGCGGCCGAGCTCGATGTCGAGGTACGCGTGCAGGTGGTGGGCCGCCGAGAGGTCGGGGTTCAGCTCGAGCGCCCGCCGGAACGCCGCCTCGGCGGTGCGCAGGAGCTCGGACTGGTTCTGCTCCCCGTACTTGGCCATCACCCGCGCGGCCCGCCCGAGCCGCGCCCAGGCCGGCGCGTAGGTCTCGTCCTTCGCCACGCACTCGCGGTACAGCTCGAGCGCCTCGCCCCACCGGCTGGGATCGTTCATGAGCTGGTTCGCGCGCAGGTACAGCTCGTAGGCGGCCGGATCGGCCGGCACGTCGCGATGGACGAGGCCGCGCTCGCGCGAGGTGAGCGGCAGCGCGAGCGCGTCCACGATCCGGTGCGCGAGCTCGTCCTGGAGCTGGAACAGGTCGCCGAGCGGCGCCTGCGAGGTGTGGGAGGCGAGCAGGGTGCCCGAAGGCGCCTGGAGCAGCTGCGTCGTCACGCGGAGGTGCTCGCCCGAGCGCAGCAGGCTCCCCATCAGCACCACGTCCACGCCCGCCTCGCGGGCGATCCGGGCGAGGTCGGGGGCGTCCCCGGCGAGGCCGGCGAGGGCGCCGCTCGCGCGCACCGTGAGCGAGTCGAGGCCGGCGAGCGCCGAGGAGATCGCGTCGGGGAGGCTGAACGCGAGGAAGTCCACCTCGGGATCGGGCCGCAGCATGCGGAACGGCAGCACCGCGAGCCGCGTGGTGGGCGCCCGCGACGAGCCCGAAGGGGTCTCGAGGCCGGCGCTGCGGCCGGAGGGTGTGCGCTCGCCCGAGACCTCCCGGAGTGCCGCCGCCATCGCGGCGGCGCCGGGGTAGCGGTCCTGCGGATCCTTGGCGAGCGCGCGACGCAGCACCGCGTCGAGCCCCGGCGGGAGCGACGTCGCGTCGAGCGGCGGCGGCGGCTCGTAGACCACCGCGTGCAGCACCTCCATCATCGTCTCGCCCTCGAACGCCGGCCGGCCGCTCAGCATCTCGTAGAGCAGCAGCCCGGCCGCGAACAGGTCGGTGCGGCCGTCCAGCTCGCGCCCGGTCACCTGCTCCGGCGCCATGTAGCGCGGGGTGCCGAGCACCATGCCGGGCATCGTGATCCCGGTCTCGGTCACCGAATCGCCCGCGGTCGGGCGCGCGAGGCCGAAGTCGAGGAGCTTCACGCCGTGCGGCGTGAGGAAGACGTTCGAGGGCTTGAGGTCGCGGTGGATCAGCTGGCGGGCGTGCAGCGCCTCGAGCGCCGCGAGCACCTCGCCCATGATCCGCAGCGCCTCCCCGGCCGGGGGAACGCCGCGGCGGAGGCGGTCCCCGAGCGACTCGCCCTCGAGCAGCTCCATGGCGAGGAACAGCGAGCCGCTCTCGGCTTCGCCGACCTCGTAGATCGAGCAGACGTTGGGGTGGCTCACGCTGGCCGCCGCCCGGGCCTCCCGCCAGAAGCGCCCGCGCAGGCCCTCGTCCATCGCGGCCCGGATCGTCTTGATCGCGATGCGGCGGTCGAGGCGGTCGTCGTGGGCGGCGTACACGACGCCCATGCCGCCCTCGCCGAGCTTCTCGAGCACGCGGTAACGTCCGATGGTCTGGGGCAGGTTGGTGTTCATCGGCTCGGCGGCGAAGGAGGGAGGCGGCGTCCGGAACGCCGGCATTATGGCATCGGACCGCGGGCGCTGCACGGCTCGGGGCGCGGGGATCGCGCGCTTCGGCGACCTCCCGCGCCGCGCGCCCCGCGCGTGAGGCGCGGCCGCAACCCCGACGCGTGGTGCCCCGTAAGACGCGGGTGCCCGCCCCTCCCACTGGCCCGAGCCCCGCGGATCGAGTACAAGGACGCGTCATGGAGCCCGGTGTGACGGCGATCCGCGTCGAGAACGTCAGCAAGACCTACCGGGCGGGGCGCGTCCGCGCGCTCGACCGGGTCTCGCTCGAGATCCGCGCCGGCGAGACCTTCGGCATCATCGGGCCGAACGGCGCCGGGAAAACCACGCTGGTCGGATGCCTGCTCGGCCTGCTGCGCGCCGATTCGGGCGACATCTCGCTCGACGGCCACGCGCCCGACGATCTCGCGATCCGGCGCCGGACCGGCTACCTCCCCGAGCGGCTGGTCCTCGACCGCTGGATGACGGGGCTCGACTTCCTCGCCTACCACCACGCGCTCGCCGGACTCGACCCGGCCGCGCGCCGCGCCGACGGCGAGGCGGCGCTCGCGCGCGTGGGGCTCGAGCCGGCCGCGGGCCGCCAGGCGATCCGGCGCTTCTCGCGCGGCATGCTCCAGCGCCTCGGGCTCGCCCAGGCCCTGCTCGGGAACCCGAGCTTCGTGTTCCTCGACGAGCCCATCTCGGGCGTGGACCCGGCGGGCGTCATGCTCTTCCGGCGCCTGCTGCTCGAGCTCAAGGCCGGCGGGGCCACCGTGATCGTGAACTCGCACCAGCTCGCCGAGGTGGAACGCATCTGCGACCGGGTCGCGTTCGTGAAGGGGGGACAGGTGCAGTCCATCGAGACCGTCGCGGCGGGCGCCGAGCTCGAGCGCGTGCTCGCGGTGCGCTGGTCGGCGGGCTCGCCGGCTCCCTCGGTCGCCGCCGAGGCCCTCGCCGCGGTGGCGGCGCGGGCCGGGGCGTCGCTGGCCGCGGTGCAGCCGCCCGCGGCCCGCTTCGTCGTCTCCGACGACGAGGGCGCGGCGCGCCTCCTCGCCGCGCTGCTCGACGCGGGGGTGCGCGTGATCGAGGCCAGCCCCGAGGGCGGGCGGCTCGAGCGGCTGTTCGGCGCCGCCCCCGGCGCGGCCCCCGCGGCCGATCCCTCGCGCTTCGCGCCCCCCGGCGGCGCGGGAGCGTCCTCGTGAACGTCACGCTCTTCGCCACCGCGCTGCGCCAGCGTTTCGCGAGCCGCGCGCGCCTCGCCCTCGTGGCCGTGGTCTTCTTCTTCCCGATCGCCTTCGCGGCCGTGGCGCACGAAGCCGCGCTGCAGGCCGCGCGCATGGGTGCGGCGTTCGCGTTCCTGCTCGGCGCCGGCATCCTCGGCCAGGAATCCTCCTCGGGCGTGTACCAGCTCCTGTTCGCGCGCCCGGTCCGCCGGTGGGAATACGTGGTGTCGCGCTGGCTGGCGGTGTGCGCGGCGGCCTGCGCGCTGGTGATCGCGCAGGTCGCCCTCGTGTGCCTGGTGCTCGCCTCGAAGGGCCTGCCCGAGACCCGCGACCTGCTGGTGCTGGTCGCCGACCAGATGCTCTCTGCCGCGGGAACCGCCAGCGTGATCCTGCTCTTCTCCGCTTTCCTCTCGGGCGTCGGCGACGTGCTGGGCGTCGTGCTCACCGCGATCGCCGCGCAGGTGGTGGGAGGCATCGGGCAGATGCGCCAGAACGAGGCGCTCATGCGGGCCGGTGCCGAAATCGGCCGGTTCGTCTCGCCCCAGCTCGAGACCGCCGCGCTCCTGCGCGGGGCCGTGCCCTGGTTCGACGTGTGCTCCTACCTCTCGACCGTGACGCTGTGCCTTTGCGTCGCGGTGGTGGCGCTCAACCGGCGCGAGATCTCCTATGCCTCCGACTGAGCCCGGCGGCTCGACCCGCCTCACGCCCCGCTGGCTGATCGCGATCGCGGGCCTCTTGCTCGTGGCACGCGTGGGGCTCGGGGTCTGGGAGGCGCGCAACCCCGACCGGCGGCCCGACCACGTCGAGTGGACCTCCCCCTCCGCGGCGGTGGCGGCCGCGCGCGCGGCGGGCCGGCCCATCCTCTACGTGTTCCTGGACCGCGCCGACCCGGCGAGCCGCCGCCTCGCGGCCGAGGTGTTCACGCAATCCGAGATGGCGGAGCAGATCAACCGCCGCTTCGTGCCGGTGCGGATCGAGGGCCCCCCGGGGCGCGACACCCCGGAGACCTCCGCGCTGCGCCGCCGTTTCGGCGTCACGACCCTGCCGGCGATGGTGGTGACCACGCACGACGGCGCGAAATCGAAGACGATCGCCGGGTATCGCGGCGCGATCCCCACGCTGGAGCAGGTGCTGGTCGCCCAGGTCGAGGTGCTCGACCTCCCGCTGCCCCGCCGCGGCGGGCCGCTGCTCCGGATCGAGCGGACGCCCGCCGACTCCGCCGCGGCACCGCACTAGGCTTCGCCGGAGGGGCGCGGCGCGCTCGCGGGGCGCGCTCCCGCGGCCGTGCTCGAGCGGAGCCTAGCTCCAGCGCGAGAGCACGTTCCCCGCCCACACCGCGCCGAGCCCCAGCGTCACCTGCGCCACGACGTTGAGGGCCGCGAGCGGCGCGCCGGCGCTCCGGAGCAGGTGGAAGGTCTCGGCCCCGAAGGCGGAGAACGTCGTGTAGCCGCCGAGCAGCCCCGCGAACAGGAACGCTCGGGCGGCCGGCGTGAGCGCGCCCCGCACCTCGAAGATCCCGGCGAGGAAGCCGATCGCGAGGCAGCCGCTCACGTTCACGACCAGCGTCTCGAGCGGAAAGGCGCCGCCCGGCCGCAGGCGCGCGATCGCGGTCGCGAGGCCGAACCGCAACATGCTGCCGAGAAATCCGCCGAGCCCCGCGAGCAACGCCTGCGTCATGGCACCCCCCGAGCGTGGGGCGCAGGATATCAGCGCGGGCTTTCCGCTCCCACCGTTTCGCTGCTCCCGCCGGCGGTGCGCGCGATCAGGCGCGCCAGGTCGCTCGGACGGTCGAGCATCACGAAGTGGCCGCAGTTCTCGAACCGCACCGGCTCGACCCGGGGCGCGCTCGCGTACCCGAGCGCGCGGGCCGCGTGGCTCCACGGCTCATCGCGCGGCCAGCTGCGATCGGCGAGCACCGCGACCACCGGCATCCGGAGCTCCGCGGCGGCCGAGGAGAGGTCGGCGGTGAGCGCGAGCCGGATCCACGGTTTCATCATGCGCGGATTCTGGGCGCTCGCCTCGCCCGCCAGCATCGCGCCCTGCGCGGAGTCGCGGCCGAACGAGGTGTAGGCGGCCCGCACCAGCCCCGAATAGTCGCGGTCGAGCGCGTCGAGCATGCCGAGGCGCTCGCCCTCCTCCATGGCCGGACGGAGCGACGTCTCGATCAGCACCAGCGCGCGCACCAGCCGCGGACGGTCGAGCGCCAGCCGCGCCGCGACCAGGCCCCCGATCGAGTGGCCGACCAGCGTGACCGGCTCGCGGGTCTCGCGGGCCAGCGTTCCCTCGAGCGCGAGCGCCGCGCGGTCGAGCGTGAGGGGCTCGGCCATCTCGCTCTCGCCGTGCCCGGGAAGCTGCGCCAGCACCACGCGGTGGGTGCGCGCGAGCTTGCGCGCCACCGGCAACCAGTGCTCGACCTTGCTGCCGAGCCCGTGCACCAGCACGATCGGCGGCCCCTCGCCCATCGAGTAGCTGGCGCTCGGGGCGGGCGGGCGCGAGTGCCGCGCCGAGGTGTAGACCAGCGCGAAGGCCGCGACCAGCACGATCGCGGGGAGCAGGATCGAATGGGATGGGCGTCGGGTCATGTCGGGCGAGCCGGATCGGGCCCGGGCGGCCCCGTGGCGGGCGCGGCCGGACGATCGCGGTTCCCGGCAGGTATCGGCGGATCCGGGCGGGGGCGTGAGGGCTCGCTCGCGGCCGGGCGGGCGAACGGCGAAGGCCCGCGCGGGGCGCGGCGGGAGCGGCCCGGGCGTGCTCCCGCCTCGAACGGCGTTCGGCCGGCGCGCCGAGTCCGTCCGTGACACCGGCGCCCCGCCTGTGGGAAGGTTTTCGCGTTCCCGCACGCCCTCCGAGGGGCTGAGCCGAGGAGTTCCCCCATGATCAAGAACATCGAAGTCCGCGCGACCACCCACCCTCGCCCCCACACTCCGGAAGCCGACCTCGGCTTCGGGCGCGTCTTCACCGATCACATCTTCGTGATGGAGTACTCGCGCGACGGCGGGTGGCAGAACCAGCGCATCGAGCCCTACGGCAAGCTCTCGCTGGATCCCGCCGCGGGCGTGTTCCACTACGGGCAGGCGATGTTCGAGGGCTTCAAGGCGTTCCGCGCCGCCGACGGCCGCGTGCTGCTGTTTCGCCCCGACCGCCACTGCCACCGCATGGCGGAGGGCGCGAAGCGCCTGTGCATGCCGTCCGTGGATCCCGGCTTCATGCAGTACGCGATCACCGAGCTGATCAAGCGCGACCGCGACTGGGTGCCGTCCTCGCCCGGCACCTCGCTCTACATCCGCCCAACCCTGGTCGCGAGCGAGGCGTTCCTCGGCGTGCGCCCTGCGGACCGCTACCTGTTCTTCGTGATCCTCTCTCCGGTCGGGGCCTACTACGGAAACGGCCTGGCGCCGGTGAAGATCTGGATCGAGCAGCACTTCGTGCGGGCCGCGCAGGGCGGCCTCGGCGCCGTGAAGGCCGGGGCCAACTACGCGGCCAGCCTGCTCGCCGCCGACGAGGCCAAGAAGCGCGGTTACTCGCAGGTGCTGTGGCTCGACGCCCTCGAGCACAAGTGGCTCGAGGAGGTGGGCGTGATGAACCTGTTCGTCCTGATCGGCGACGAGCTGGTGACCCCGGCGCTCGAGGGCAGCATCCTCGCGGGCGTGACGCGCGACAGCGTCATCACGCTGGCCCGGGAGTGGGGCATGAAGGTGAGCGAGCGCCGCATCTCGATCGACGAGGTGGCCGAAGCGCACAAGAAGGGCACGCTGCGCGAAGTGTTCGGCTGCGGCACCGCCTCGGTGATCTCGCCGGTCGGCGAGCTGGCCTGGGACGGCGCGGGCCGCACGATCGGCGACGGCGGCATCGGGCCGGTCGCGCAGAAGCTCTACGACACCATCACCCAGATCCAGCGCGGCATCCTGCCGGACCGCCGCGGCTGGGTGGTGGACATCGGGTAACGGCGCACGTTCGCGAGAACGGTCCGGGCCCGGCGATCGGGAAGATCGCCGGGCCCGTTCTCATCGTCACCCGCCACGCCCCCTCGGCTACAGGGTCGCGATCGGAGGCCTTACTGGGGTGCGAGGCTGACCTTTCGCGTCAGAGGCCGGCCGTTCGTGTCTAGGCGCGCGAGATACATGCCGGGAGGAGCCGTTCTGCCGGCCGCGTCGCGCCCGTCCCACACCGCCTCGTGCTCCCCGGGAGCCGGAGAAGCCTCGTCCACGAGCGTCCTGACCAGGCGCCCCTGCGCATCGAACACGCGTAGCGCCGTTGCCGCGGAGCCAGGCAGCCGGTACCTGAGTACGGTGCGGTTCGAAAACGGATTGGGAGCCGCCGGAGCTAGCATCAGCTCGAGTGCGAGCGGGCTCCCCGGGACGTCTACGGTGGTGGTCGGCGACAGACGATAACGCCCGTACCCCACGAGACCGTTCGAGGCGTCGCAGGCGATCAGCAGGTAGGTTCCGGTGCTGGGCGCTGTGATGGAGACCTGCGCGGATGCGTTGCCCACCGCGTTGCGAACGAGCGTGCCGGTGGGACTGTAGAGCCGCAGGCGAGGAGCCAGCGGGCTTCCGGACGTGACTTCGCTCATGGTAACTGCGATGGCCTGCCCACTGACGGCCGAAATGGTCCACACGTCGAGATCACCCACGTCGATCGTGGCCGTCTCGACCTGCGTCGATGACATCGGACCGCCCTCGTCCCCGGGCGACACCACCACCGCGCTGCCGGTCTTGGCCAGCGTGAGCCGGTATTCGCCCTCGCTCCCGAACCCGGAGGAGTTGTCCGCCACCACCACCAGGTACGTGCCGCTTCCACCCGCCGTCGTCGCCACCTCGCCCACCGCCGAACCGGTCCCGGTGCCGTTCAGCATTCCTGTTGGTCCGTAGATCCGGACGTGCGGCTTCAGAGGAGAGTTCGGGGCGGTCTCCCCCATCCGCACCACGATCGCGTCGCCGGCCGAGGCCGAGACCGTCCATACGTCGAGGTCACCCACATTGATGGTGCCGGTGTGCATCACCCCGTTGGTCATCGGACCGCCCTCGTCCCCGGGCGACACCACCACCGCGCTGCCGGTCTTGGCCAGCGTGAGCCGGTATTCGCCCTCGCTCCCGAACCCGGAGGAGTTGTCCGCCACCACCACCAGGTACGTGCCGCTTCCACCCGCCGTCGTCGCCACCTCGCCCACCGCCGAACCGGTCCCGGTGCCGTTCAGCATTCCTGTTGGTCCGTAGATCCGGACGTGCGGCTTCAGAGGAGAGTTCGGGGCGGTCTCCCCCATCCGCACCACGATCGCGTCGCCGGCCGAGGCCGAGACCGTCCATACGTCGAGGTCACCCACATTGATGGTGCCGGTGTGCATCACCCCGTTGGTCATCGGACCGCCCTCGTCCCCGGGCGACACCACCACCGCGCTGCCGGTCCTGGCCAGCGTGAGCCGGTAGGCTCCCGTAGCGGAAGTGCCCAGGACATCGTCAACGACGATGGTATGAGTCCCGCTGTTGCTGGCGGTGTTCACGATTTCAGCGGCCACGACTCCGTTCCCCGTGGCCAACTGAGCTCCGCCTGGACCGAAGAGCGTGATTCGAGGGTTGAAGCTGCCCGACTGACTGATCTCTCCAACTCGGACAACGATGGCATCGCCGACGTCAGCATGGAAGACCCATGCGTCCGAGTCTCCGGCCGGCGCGATCGTTCCGGTGAGAGTTTCTCCTGATGCGATCGGTCCCTGCGCGCTGACCTCCGCGGGTAGCGAGCAGATCGACCATTGCATCGCCGCAATTGCGGCGAGCTTCGTCCACGTGAATTTCATGACGATCTCCAGAGTGGGTCAGTCTAGAACCCTACCGGGCTGTCGCGCGACGAGAGTTTCGAGTCTCCGGCCGGTACGCCCGGGCAACACGGAAGGTGAACGCCACGAGCGGGCGAGGCGACGGCAACCGCCAAGGAAGAGCCGCCGCCCCGCGAGCCTCTACAACCGGAGCGACGCGCCCACCGCGATCGCGCCGAGCCCGTAGCCGAGTTCCGCGAATCCCGCCGCGCGCGGCGTGAAGTACCAGCGCGCCCCCGCGTGCACGCCGTAGAGCACGTAGGAGGCGCCGACGCTGTAGCCGGACAGGTAGGGGCCGCTCTCCGACACCCCGACTCTGTTGTAGCCGAGCGATCCTCCCACGTAGAGGTCCACCGGCTTGTCGGTGGCCACTTCCGTGAAGTGATACGAGCCGCGCGCCGCGACCACCGTGTAGGAATACTTCGCCGTGTAGTCGAAGTAGCGGTAGGTCGAAGACGCGGCCCCCGCCGCCCCCCCGACCGAGACGGTCGGGGTGACGCCGACCTCGGCGGTGGCGGCGAAGAGCGGCGTCCCGTCGGTGCCGTAGATGCTCGCGAGTCCGAGACCCAGACTGCCCGAGACCACCCATCGGCCCTGCACGTAGCCGGGCGTGACGCCGGGGGCGGCCGCGGGCCGTTCGGCGGCGAAGGCGCTGGAGGCCACGAGCAGGGCGATGGCGACGAGTGGAATCGTGCGAATGACCGGATTCATGTGCGGCTCCTTGTGGTAATTTCCCGCCTGCATGCGCGCGGAAGGAGGCCTCGGGCCCGCCTTCCTGGATCCCCTGGATCCGCGCTCACCCGCCATGCGCGGGAAGTGCGCGAATACCGTCATCGTGGCTCCGCAATTCTGGGCGGCGCCCGAAAACGCTGGAATCACCACGAAAATCCATGGCCGTGGACCGCGAGGGGCTGGACGGACTGTTCAGCCTCGCCTATGAGGAGTTGCGCCGGCTGGCGTCGCAGGTGCGCCTGGGCGATCCGAGCGCGACGCTGAACCCCACGGCGCTCGTGCACGAGGCCTGGATCCGTCTCGCGCGCTCGAAGGAAGTGCCCGCCAACTCGAAGGTCCACTTCAAGCGCATCGCCGCGCGCGCCATGCGCCGGGTGCTGATCGAGGCGGCCCGGGCCCGCCGGGCGGCCAAGCGCGGCGGCGGGCAGGCGCTCGTCACCTTCGACGAATCCCTCGACGCCACGCCGCGCGTCCCCGACGAAGTGCTGGCGCTGGACCGGGCGCTCGAGAAGCTCGCCGAGCTGGAGCCCCGCCAGGCGGCGATGGTGGAGTGCCGCTTCTTCGGCGGGCTCGACGTGCGGGAGACCGCCGAGCTGCTCGGGGTCTCCGAGGCCACCATCCTCCGCGATTGGCGTGCCGCCAAGGCCTGGCTCGCGGTCGAACTGCGGCAGGACTGACCCGAACCATGGCCGACACTCCGGACCGCGAGGCCGAAGCCGCCCGCTGGCGGAGGATCCAGGAGTTGTTCCACGCCGCGGCCGCGCGGCCCGCCGGGGAGCGCGAGGCGTTCCTGCGGGAGGCGTGCGGCGACGACGCGGCGCTCCTCGCCCGGGTGCGGGCGATGCTGGCCGCGGACGAAGCCGAGGGCACGATGCTGGATGCCGGGCTCGCCGCCGCGGCCGGCGAACTGCTCGGCACGCCGGACGCGGCGCTCCCCCGCCAGGCGTTCGGCCCCTACCGCGTCACCGGGCTCCTCGGCGAGGGCGGCATGGGCGTGGTCTATCGCGCCCACCGCGCCGACCTCGGGAGCGACGTGGCGCTCAAGGTGCTGCCCGACTCGGCGATCTCGCCGTCACGGCGCGAGCGCTTCCTGTTCGAGCAGCGCGCGCTCGCGCAGCTCGATCACCCCGCGATCGCCCGGATCTTCGACGCCGGAACGCTCGACGACGGCACGCCGTGGTTCGCCATGGAGCTGGTGGAGGGGCGCCCGCTCACCGAGCACTGTCGCGAGGGAAACGTGCCCTACCGCGAGCGGCTGCGACTGTTCCGCGAGGCCTGCGAGGCGGTGCGCCACGCCCACGCCCGGGGAATCCTCCATCGCGACCTCAAGCCTTCCAACATCCTGGTGACCGTCGAGGGCCGGGTGAAGCTGCTCGACTTCGGCATCTCCAAGTCGCTGGAGGCGGTCGCGAACCCGAACGACGCGACCGCCACCGGGCTGAGGCTCATGACCCCCGCCTACGCCGCGCCCGAGCAGGTCGTGGGCGGCACCCTCGGCGTCTACACCGACCTCTACGCGCTCGGCGTGATGCTGTACGAGCTCCTGAGCGGCCGCCTGCCCTTCGAGGTCACGGCGCGCACGCCGACCGAGGCCGCGAGGCTCCTCACCGAGCGCACCGCGCGACGGCCCTCGATCGTGGCGGCCGAGACCGGCGCGCTGCGCCCTCCCGCGCCGCGGCGCCCGGAGTGGCGCGACCTCGACACGCTGTGCCTCAAGGCCATGCACCGCGACCCCGAGCGCCGCTACGCGACGGTGGACGCCTTGATCGGAGACCTCGATCGCTACCTCGACGGCCGCCCGCTCGAGGCGCGCGGCGACTCGTTCGGCTATCGCGCCGGGAAGTTCGTGAGACGGCACGCGGGCGCGGTGGCGGCGGCGGCCGTGACCTTCGTCGTCATCGCCGGGCTGGTGACCTTCTACACCCTGCGCCTCCGGGACTCGCGCGACGCGGCGCTGGCGGAAAGCCAGCGCAGCGATCGCGTGCTGAAGTTTGTCCGCGACCTCTTCCGCGGCGGAGACGACGACGCGGGACCTTCGGACACGCTTCGGGTCGTCACCCTCCTCGCCCGCGGCGTCGAGAAGACCGAGGCGCTCGTCACCGAACCCGCGGTGCGGGCGGACATCGAACGCACCATCGGCGGCGTGTACCGGGAAATGGGCGAGCTCGAGCGCGCCGACACGCTGCTCAGCCGGGCGCACCGGAGGATCGCCGGGCTGCCGGCGAAACACGCCGTGGATCGCGTGATGAGCCTGCTCGATCTCGCGTTCCTGCGCGTCCACCAGGCCCGCGCCCCCGAGGCCGAGTCCCTGGGCCGCGAGGCCGATGCGCTCGCCCGGCGCGCGCTCCCGCCGGACCATCCCGCGCGTCTCGACGCTTCGGAGTCCCTGGGCGTTCTGCTCGAGTACACGGGCTCCCCCGCGGAGGCCGCGCCCCTGCTGGAGGCCGCGGTCCGCCGGCACGAGGCCGCGGGACGCCCCACGGCCGAGCTCGGGAGCGCGGTCACGGAACTCGCCAACACCTACTCCTACCTCGGGCGCACGCGTGAAGCGGACTCTCTGATGCGCCGCGCGCTCGAGATCAGCCGCGCGGTCAACGGGGAGCGACACCCGAACTACGCGACGGATCTGATCAACCTCGGCGAATCCGAGATCGGGCACGGACGCCCCGCCGCGGCCGAGCGCCTCCTCCGGGAGGCGCTGGGCATCCTGCACGGCTGGTACGGCGACGACCACGTCCGCACCGCGCTCGCGATGAACCTCCTCTCACGGGCGCTGGTGCTGCAGGGCCGCGCCGACGAAGCCCTCCCGCTCGCCCGCTCCGGCGCCGCCACCATCGAGAGGGTCCACGGACCCTGGCACCGGCGCACGGGCTTCGCGCTCACGGACCTGGCGGGCCTCGCCTTCGAGGCCGGGCGCCACGACGAGGCCCTCTCCGGCTACCGGAAGGCGCTCGAGATCCTCCGAAGGTCCGACGGCGAACGGAGCGCGAGCGTGGCGATCCAGCTGGGGAACATCGGCGGCGTTTACCTCGACCTGCGGGACTTCGCGCGCGCCGAATCCGCGTACCGCGAGGCACTGGCCGCGATCGTCCCCGTGCGCCCCGGCGGGCACCCCGACATCGGCATCGCGCACGTGAGGCTCGGCCGCGCGCTGCTGCGGCTGCGGCGCTTTGCCGAAGCGGAGCGCGAGACGAAAGCCGGCTACGCGATCCTGTTGGAGCAGGTGGACCCGGGACACGCGTACCTGCGCGCCGCTCGCAAGGACCTCGCCGCCGAGTACGAGGCACTCGGGCGCAAGCAGGAGGCCGCCCGCTTCCTCGCCGAACTCGCGGACACCGCCGCGACGCGATGACGCGCGGGCCCGGCGATCGGTGGGATCGCCGGGCCCGTGCCCTTTCGCGCGCCGCGCCGCGCGCGGCCCTGCGCCGCCCGCCGGCTCACTCCGCCGACGAGAGCTTCTTTCCGATCGCCTGCCGCGAGAACTCGCCGATCACCGCGGCGAGCGAGTCCGGCTGGTCGGCCATGATCAGGTAGCCGCTGTCGGCGATTCGGCGGGTCCGCACCTGCGGGACCTCCTCCCAGCCGCGCTGCTTCGCCACCACGCTCCACGCCACCGTGTCCGGCCACGAGCGCGACGAGCCCACGAACAGGATCGGCGTCTTGCACGCCTTGGCCGCGCCCGAGGCGTCCGCGGTCATGAGCTGCCGCATGTACGCCTTCACGTTCTGCGACGGCACCAGCGCGGCCTTCGAGTAGATCTCGATGCCCTGGGTCGTGTCCCTGCCGAGCGGCTTGAACATCTGCTTGAGGAAGGTCTCGTAGTTCGCGTCGATGAACTCGAGGAAGAACTTCTTCTGCTGGTCGGGAATGGACATCGGGAATTTGAGCGAGGCGTCGATCGCCACCACGCCCCGCGTGCGCTCCGGCTGCTCGCGCGCCGCCATCACCGCGATCATGCCGCCGAGCCCGTGGCCCACGACGATCGTGCTGTCGGGGTTCTGCTTCGCCAGCACCTCGTTCAGCAGCTTCGCCGAGGCCTCGAGCGAGAACGGGTCCGGCATCGGGCTCTCGCCGTGACCCGGCAGGTCCACCATCACGACCCGGTGGTTGGCGATCAGCTTGCGCGCGGTGGGCATCCACTGCATGCGCTGGCTGCCGAGGGCAGGCACGAGCACGATCGTGGGCCCCTTGCCGAGGTCGGTGGTCTTGAGCCCCGGCGCCTGCGCGGCGAGCGGCGCGGCGAGGAGCGCCGCGAGCGCGGCGGCGAGGACGGCGGTTCGAAGTCGGTTCACGTTCTCTCCGGGTTCCGGTCGAGGTCGGGTGAAGCGCGCCCGCAGGGTATCGGCAATCCGGCGGGATCACATCATGGCCGCAGCCCGGCGGGCCCGCGCCACCCCGTCCCGCGCACGGCGCCCGCTCCCCGCTCCCGGCCACCGGGAATCGCGTTTCGCCCTCATTCCACGCGGCTCTTGCGTGCGTGCCCATTTGTGCAGTAGACTGGCCGCGTCATGCGACAGGAAGCCCTCGACGAAGCCGTGGCGGTGCGCGCCGATTTCCAGGGCGGCAGCGTCACCCCGCTCGCGTTCCGCCGCCGCGGCCGGGAGCACCGCGTCGCGCGCATCAACGCCCGCTGGGTGGACCGCGTCCCGCGCCACCCGCACTTCTACTTCTCCGTGACCGACGAGAGCGGCGACGTCTACCAGCTCCAGCTCCAGAGCGGCGACCTGGTGTGGTGGCTGGACTCGGTGACGGTGGAGGGGTGAGGGGGCACACCCCGGACATGCATCCCGCGCCCCCTCCCCCCCGCCTCGTCCTCCACGTGGACATCGACGCGTTCTTCGCCGCCATCGAGCAGCAGCGGAATCCCGCGCTGCGCGGGAAGCCGGTGATCGTGGGCGCCGGCGTGATCGCCTCGTGCTCCTACGAGGCGCGCCGCTTCGGCCTCAAAGCCGGCATGCCGCTCTCCGAGGCGAAGCGGCTGTGCCCCGGGGCCGTGATCCTCGAGGGCCACGCGCAGACCTACCGCTGCTTCGCGGAGGTGATCTTCGCCCGCTGCCGCGCGCTGTCGCCCTCGATCGAAACCTACCTCGACGAAGCCTACTGCGACCTCACCGGCACCGAGCGCCTGCACGGCGACGTGCTCGAAGCGGCCCGCGCGCTGAAGGCGGCGATCCTCGCCGACACCGGGCTCACCGTGACCTGCGGCATCGGGCCCAACCGGATGCTGGCGAAGCTGGTCGGCAAGACCGTGAAGCCCGACGGGCTCGCGTCCCTCGCCGCCGCGGACGCCGACGCGTTCCTCGTGGATCGCCCGATCGAGCAGCTCGCCGGCGTGGGCCACGCCCACGCGAAGACGCTGCGCTCGATGAACCTGCTCACGATCGGGGCGCTCCGGGCGCTCCCGGTCGAGACGCTCGAAGCCCTGTTCGGGACCGCGGGCCGCCTCCTCCACGAGCGCTGCCGCGGGCGCGACACGATGCCGGTCACGCCGCGCGAGATCCCGCTCTCCATCTCGCGCGAGACCTCGTTCCACCGCGACACGGCGGAAGCCGCCATGATCGAGGGCATGCTCGAGTACCTCGTCGGCCGCGCCTGCCTCGCAGCGCGCGAGCTCGGGCTCCGCGCGCGCACCGTGGGCGTGCGGCTCCGCTACCAGGACGGCGAGGGCGCCGAGCAGGAGCGGTCGCTGAAGACGCCCTCCGAGGCCGACCCCGTGGTGCTCGAAACCGCGCTGGCGCTCCACCGCCGCCTGTTCACGCGCCGCGTCGCGCTGCACGCGGTCGGCGTCACGCTCTCCAACTTCGTCCCGGCCGCGGGCGAGCAGGGCTCGCTCTTCGACGAACGCGAAGCCGGCCGCCGCGCCGCCCTCTACCGCGCCTTCGACCGCGTGCGCGCCAGCTACGGCCACGGCGTCCTCGTCTCGGGCCGCGCCCTGCGCCTCAAGGGCCGGCTCGCCGAGGACCGCCACGGCTTCGTGCTCCGCACGCCGTCGCTCACGAAATGACCGCGCGGCCAGCGGCCCCGCGGCGGGCACGGGGCCCTCACCCGAGGCCGCCCGCAGCCGCGCGCAGCCAGGACGGCGAAGCGCGGCGAGGAAGAGCGAGCCGAAGCGGGACGCGCAGGCGAGCGTGCCCGGGTGAGGGCCCCGTGCCCGCCGCGGGGC
>CAZIVR010000001.1:0-25095 GCA_964542745.1 uncultured bacterium | reverse complement strand
AGCGGGACGCGCAGGCGAGCGTGCCCGGGTGAGGGCCCCGTGCCCGCCGCGGGGCTACCCACAGCCACACGCAGCCAGGACGGCGAAGCGCGGCGAGGAAGAGCGAACCGGAGCGGGACGCGCAGGCGAGCGTGCCCGGGTGAGGGCCCCGTGCCCGCCGCGGGGCTACCCACAGCCACACGCAGCCAGGACGGCGAAGCGCGGCGAGGAAGAGCGAACCGGAGCGGGACGCGCAGGCGAGCGTGCCCGGGTGAGGGCCCCGTGCCCGCCGCGGGGCCGCTCCACGCACGGACCTCGTGCGCCCGACCACCCCGGCCGATAACGAACGGGCATGAGTCCGTCGGCTTCCCCTTCTCCGATCCGGCCGGCTCCCCCGCGCCGGCCCCCCTTCATCGTGCGCGCGTTCACCTCGCCGGTGACCGCCGGCGCGGTGGAGCGTCGGATCGCGCGCCTGTTGCGGCCCGCGGTTCGCGCCGCGCTCGTGGCGGGCCCCTTCGCGTTCGGCCTGCTGCTGGTGGTGCTCGCGGTCGAGCTGTGGACGCACCGCGCCCCGACGCTCGAACCCCGGCACCGCGCCGAGGCGCTGTGCTTCGCGCTCGCCCAGCCTCCCCGCTTCGCGCCGCCCATGGGCGTCGAACCGAGCGCCGCGCTGGTGCGCGACCGCTTTCCGCTCGGCACGCCGCCCGCGATGGCGCTGCGCCTCGTGATGCGCTTCGACGATCCGCAGGTCACCGAGGAGTCGGTGCGCCGCGTGGGCGACTACGACGTCGCGGTGGTGTGGCTGCGCGTCCCCGAGCACGACGCGACCCGTCACTGGCTGGTGCTGGGCTGGATGGAGGGCGCCGACCTCGCGGTGTGCAGCTTCCGCTTCGCGGGCACCGACTACGACCTCGGCGACGAGCAGAAGCTGTGGGGCGACCGCCTGCTCGCCCGCGTCCTGCAGCCCGACCTGTTCGTGCACGGCAGCCTGCCCGGCGTGCGGCTCCGCGCCGGCAAGGGCGAAACGCTCCCCCGCTTCGGGCCGCGCACCGACGGCTGACCGCCGCGCGGGCCCGCGCGGCATGCGCCGCGGCCCGCTGCCGCGCCCGCGGCACGGCGGCCGCGTGAGTCCCTTCACCCCGCTCCGCGTGCGTTCGCACGGCTCGCTGCTGTGCGGCACCGCGCGCCCCGAGGCGCTGGTCGCCCGCGCCCTCGAGCTCGGCTACGGAGCGCTGGCGCTCGCCGACCGCGACAACCTCTACGTGGCCATCCGCTTCTGGCAGGCCGCGCGCGCCGAGCGCCTGGCGCCGCTCCTCGGCGTCGAGCTGAGCGAGGCGGTCCCCGCCGCGCGCCGGTCCGCGCCCCCGGCCGATCCGCGCGCGGCTTCCGCGGCCCCGCCCGCCGCGCCGCGCGCGCGCAACGTCCTGCTCGTCGCGCTCGACCGGCGCGGCTACGCCAACCTCTGCGCGCTGGTCACCGCCCGCCACCTCGACCCGCGCTTCGACCTCGTGGCCGCGCTCGGCGCCCGGCACGCGGGCCTCCACGCGATCGTCGAGTCTCCCGGGCTCGCCGCGTCGCTGCTCGCGGCCGGAGTCCCGGCCGCCGCGGCCGACGACCGGCCGCGCGGGCGCGACGGCGGCCTGTGGATGGGCGTGCGCGGGCTGGGTGCGGAGCGCACGCGGCTCGCCGCGCGCCTCGACGCCGCGCGGTCGCTCGGCGTGCCGCCCGTCGCGACCGGCGACGTCGTGATGCTCGAGCCGCGCGACCACGAGGTGCACGCGATCGCCATGACCGCCGCCGCGGGCGAGCTGCGCGAGCGGATGCCGCCGAACTCGTTCGCCGCGCGCGAGGCGTGGCTCGCACCCCCCGCCGAGTGGGCGCGACGGGTGCGCGCGGTGTGCGCCGCCGCGGGGCGGCCCGAGGCGGCGGCGGTGGCGCTCGCGCACAACGAGGCGCTGGCCGCGCGCTGCCGGCTCGAGCTCGAGCTGGGCGTGCCGATCCTGCCGCGCGCGCCGCTGCCGGAGGGCGCGACGGGACCCGCGCACCTCGAGCGCCTGGTGCGGGCGGGGCTCGCGGGCCGCCACCGTGCGCGCGGCCCGTCCGCGGCGCGGCGGAGCCTGGCCGCGGCCGAGCCGCGGCTGCGCGAGGAGCTGGCGATCATCGAGCGCATGGGCTTCACCGACTACTTCCTGCTGGTGGCCGAGATCGTGGGATTCGCGAAGGCGCGCGACATCCCCACCGTGGGCCGGGGCTCGGGGGCCAGTTCGCTGGTGGCCTACGCGCTGGGCATCACCAACGTGGACCCGATGCGCTACGGCCTCACCTTCGAGCGCTTCCTGCACCCGGCGCGCCGCGACTGCCCGGACCTCGACATCGACCTGTGCTGGCAGCGGCGCGACGAGGTGATCGCCCACGTCTACGAGACCTACGGCCACGACCGCGTGGCCATGATCTGCACGCATTCCACGCTCGGGGCGCGCTCGGCGTTCCGCGAGACCGCCAAGGCGCTCGGGCTCTCGAACGCCCGGGTCAACGCGCTCGCGCGCCGGGTGCCGCGCGAGCTGGAGCCGCCGTATCTCGACAGGCTGCGCGCCGCCCCCGAGGCGCGCTTCGTGGACTGGAGCGAGCCGCCGCTCGCCGAGGCGCTGCGCCTCGCCGAGCGGCTCGACGGGGCGCCGCGCCACCTCTCGGTGCACTCGGGCGGGCTCGTCATCGCCGACCGCGAACTCACCCACTACGTCCCGCTCGAGCGCGCCGCCAAGAACCTGGTGGTCACCCAGATGGAGATGCGGGCCATCGAGGCGCTCGGGCTCGTCAAGATGGACCTGCTCGGCAACCGCTGCCTGAGCACGCTCGGCGAGTGCGTGACGCTCGCGAGCCGCAGCGCGCAGGCGGATCCGGAGTCCGGGGCGGCTCCGGATCGTCCCGCGGAACCGCGGACGGCGGCCGGGCACGCGGGCGGCGCCCCGGCGTCCCCGGCGCCACCCTCGCTCGACGCCATCCCCGAGGACGATCCGGCCACCGCCGCGCGGCTCGCCGCCGGCGACACGCTCAACTGTTTCCAGCTCGAGTCCCCGGCCATGCGCCACCTGCTGCGCATGCTCGACTGCCGCACCCTCGACGAGACGATCGCCGCGGTCGCGCTGGTGCGGCCGGGGCCGGCCGAGTCGGGCATGAAGGCGGCCTACTGCCGCCGCCAGCGCGGGCTCGAGCCCGTCACGCACCTCCACCCGCGGCTCGCGCCGGTGCTCTCCGGCACCCACGGCCTGCTGCTCTACGAGGAGGACGTGATCCGTGTCGCCGCCGCGCTCACCGGCCTGCCGCTCGCGGCGGGCGACGAGTTGCGCCGCGCCATCGCCGCGGCGCGCACCGACGAGGAGTTCCGCGCGCTCGAGCGCGGCTTCGTGGCGCAGGCCGGCGCCGCGGGCGTGGAGGCCGGCACCGCACACGCCGTGTGGCGCGAGCTCACGCGCTTCGCGGCCTACGCGTTCTGCAAGGCGCACGCGGCGGGCTACGGCGTGCTCGGCTGGCAGAGCGCGTACCTCAAGACCCATTTCCCCGCCGAGTACGCGGTCGGCATCCTCAATCACCACGCCGGGATGTACCCCACGTGGGTCCACGTCGAGGACCTGCGCCGCCCGCGCGGCGGCGGGGCCGGCGGCGCGTCCGGGGCGGGCGTCACGTTTCTCGCGCCGTGCGTCGAGCGCTCCGAGTGGCACTCCACGCTCGAGGCGGCCGACGAGACCGGCGGGCGCGCGAATGGGGCGCGCACGGACCCGGGACGCGCGGCGGGCGATCGGCCGTCCCGCGCGGTCCGGGTCGGGCTGTCGCGCGTGTTCGGGCTCGCCGAGACCACCGGCGCCCGCATCCGGCGCGCCCGCGCGGACCGGCCGTTCGCGAACCTCGCCGACTTCCTCGAGCGCGTGCGCCCCACCCTGCCCGAAACCGAAACCCTGATCCTCGCCGGCGCCCTCGACGGGCTCGGCCGCTCGCGGCCCACGCTCCTGCTCGAGGCGCGCGTGAGCGCCCCGGCCGTGGCGCGCGCCGCCCCGCGCGCGCCGGCGTTCGCGGTCCCGGGCGGCGCCGAGCTGGCCCCGCCCCCGGTGGCGCCCGCGCCGGTGCCCTCGCTCCCCGAGTTCGACCCGCACCGCCGCGCGCGCGGCGAGGCGCGCGCCACCGGCCTGTGGTTCAGCGCCCATCCGCTCGACGCGCCCGAGCTCGCGTCCGCGCGGCGCGACGCGGTGCCGTGCGGCGGCCTCGCGCGCCACGTGGGGCGGCGCGTGGCGCTGGTCGGCCTCACCTGCGCCTTCCGCCGCGTCGAGACCAAGCGCGGCGAGCCGATGCTCTTCGTCACGGTCGCGGACGCGAGCGGGCTCGCCGAGGGCACGCTCTTCACCGGCCCTTACCGCGCCTTCGGGCCGGCCGCGCGCGCCTCCGTGGTGCGGCTCGAGGGCCGCGTCGAGGAGGCGCTCGACGCGATCACGCTCAACGTGGACCGCGTGATCGCGCTGGACGGCCCGGCGCCGCCGGGGCCGCCGGCCGCCCGGCCGGGGCCCGGCGCGGCCCCCGGCGGCGCAACGCAGGCCGCTCCTCCCGGCGTGGACCCGCGCGAAGTCCCGCGTTCGCGGAACGCGGTGGCGCGACCCTTGCGCTGATCGCGGCCCGGGGCGGCTTTTTTTCCCGCGCGGCACTTTTTTTCTTGACCGGCCGGGAGCCCGGGTGTCCCATGCCGGCAGCGGCAAGGGCGCAGGTCGGGCCCGACCCGCGGGAAACAGCGCCCACCTCGAAGGCGGGCGCGGCCGAGAGCGGAACCTCTGAGGGGGACCGCCGGCCAGACGCAGAACGCCGACGCCGAAGGAGCGGCCGGCCGGGACTGAACCTCCCTGCTGCCGACGGTTTCTTGCGGCGCCGGCTTTTTTTTGCGCCCGCCGCCGTCCCCGCCGCCGGCGCCCGATCGCGAGACTCCGCGGCGCCCGCCGAGCCTAGAGCCCCAGCTCCCCCGCGATCCCCTTCATCGCCTCGAGCGTGAACGCGATGTGCCCGTCCAGGTCCACGCCCAGCTCCTCGGCGCCCTTCACGATGTCCTCGCGGTTCACGTTCCGGGCGAAATCGGCGCGCTTCATCTTCTTTCGCACCGACGCGACCTCGACCTCGGCGAGCTTCCTGCCCGGCTGCACCAGCGCGCAGGCCACGAGGAAGCCGCACAGTTCGTCGCAGGCGTAGAGCACCTTCGCCATGTCGGTGTCGCGCGGCACGCCGGTGTGGACGGCGTGCCCGAGCACGGCGCGGCACACGTCCTCGGGCCAGCCCGCGGCGCGCAGCACCTCGACCCCTTTCGCCGGGTGGCGTTCGAGGTCCGGGTGGCGCTCCCAGTCGAAGTCGTGGATCAACCCCGCCAGCGCCCAGCGCGGCTCGTCGCCGCCGCGCGCGCGCGCGTAGGCCCGCATCGCCGCCTCGACGGCGTAGCAGTGCTTGCGCAGGTTGACGTTGGAGACCCACTCGTGAAGGAGCGCGAGCGCCTGCTCGCGCGTGGGAAGCGTGGCGGACGTCACGTCGGGTTCCTCCTCCAACGGCGAGGGCGGCGCGACCGCGCCGCCCCCGTGACCGGCCCGCGCGGGCGCGGGGCTACTTCTTCTCGAAGAAGTCGCGGTTCTTGGCGATGAAGCTGTTCCACTTCTCGGGCAGGCCGTTGTCCGGGAAGATCGCCTGCACCGGGCACGCCGCCTCGCAGGCCTGGCAGTCGATGCACTCGTCGGGGTGGATGTAGTACTGGTCCTCGCCCTCGTAGATGCAGTTGACGGGGCACACCTCGACGCACGACTTGTCTTTCACACCGATGCAGGGCTCGGCGATGATGAACGGCATGAAGTCCTCCGAACGCGTCTCGTCACGCCGGAACCGCGCGCGGAACGGCGCGAATGCGGCGAGGGCGGGCAGTTTAGGGGGAGCGTCGCGGGCTGTAAAGCCGCACGGCGGGCGCCCGCGCGGCTACGGGTCGTACTTCGAGTACGACTTCTCTTCGATCAGGTCCGACCCGAGCAGCACGTTGAGCTCGCGCTTGATCGCCGCGCGGCGGTCGTTGGTGCGGTAGACCGACCGGGCCAGCTCGACGAACTCGGCGTCGAAGAGGCGCGCCGCCTCCTTTTCGCGGATGCGGTCCTCGATGTCCCACAGCTTCGCGTTGACCTCGCGGAGTTCGGCGGTCGGCCGCGACACGTCGCGCCCCGCGAGCGGCGACGCCGCCCAGGTAGCGCGCAGCGTCTCGAGCTCGCGCTTCACGTTCGCGAGCTTCGCGGCGTCGCGGATGCGCTCGGCCTTGATCTCGAGAATCGTGAGCTTGTCGAGGAAATCGCCGGGCGACGTGGGAACCGGGAGCGACACGAAAAGCCTCCGTTCGGGAAGCGGGTCCGCCCGGCTCCGGCCGGGGGGCGCCCCGCGGGAGCGGCCACGATCGGGAACGGCCGCCGCGCGCGGAGCCTAGGGGCGTTTCGCGGCCGCGACAAGGCCGCGGGCGCCCCCCGCCGGGTCCGAACACCCGGCCCCGCGACCCGCGGGCCGCCGGACGCCGCGGCCTTGACCGATTCGCGATGCGATCCGCTAGACTGCCCGCCCGTCTTCGACCCTCCGGAGCCCCGCCCTGTCCTCGACCCCGCCCAGCCTCTCCAGCCTGCGCATCGAACGCGACGCGCCGGAACGCGCGCCCTCGCGCAAGCCGTGGCTCTGGCTCGCGATCGCCCTGCTCCTGCTCGCGGGGGGGTTCGCGGCCTGGCGGCTGGTGTCGGGCGCGCCCCGCCCGGTGCGGCTCGGCGCGGTGACCGCCACCGGCGGCGGCTCGGTCTCGGCGGCGGGCATCAGCGCCAACGGCTACGTCGTCGCGCGCACCAAGGCGTCGGTGTCGGCCAAGATTCCGGGCCGCCTCGAGTACCTCGGGGTGTCCGAGGGCGCGACGGTGCGGGCCGGCGAGATCATCGCGCGCATCGAGTCCGGCGACTTCGCGGCGCGGCTCGCCGAGGCCCGCGCCCAGACGGCGCAGGTCGAGGTGCAGCTCGCGCAGTCCCGGCGCGCGCTGCGGCGCGCCCAGGCCCTGCGGCGCGACGGGCTCAATTCCGACCTCGACCTCGAGAACGCCCAGACCGCGGTCGAAGTGCTCGAAGCGCAGCTCAAGGCCTCGCGCGCGCAGGACGAGCTGGCGGCCGTCAACCTCGAGAACACCCGGGTGCGCGCCCCGTTCGACGGCACCATCCTTCGGAAGGACGCCGAGGTGGGCGAGATCGTGGCGCCGTCCTCGGCCGGGGGCGGGCTCACCCGCACCGCGATCGTCACGATGGCGAACCTCGGCACCCTCGAGGTCGAGGTGGACGTCAACGAGGCCTACATCGCGCAGATCCGGAACGGCCAGCCGGCGCGCATCACGCTCGACGCGTACCCCGACACCTCCTTCGAGGGGCGGGTGCGCCAGGTGGTTCCCACCGCGGACCGCCAGAAGGCGACGGTGCTGGTCAAGGTCTCGATCCTCGACCGCGACCCGCGCATCCTCCCCGAGATGGGAGCCAAGGTCGTGTTCCTCGCCCCGAGCGAGGGGCCGCGCGCGGCCGCCGCGCCGCGCCGGGTCCTGGTGGCGCGCGAGGCGGTGGTCACCCGCGAGGGCCGGACCGTGGTATGGGTGGTGAAGGAGGGCGTCGCGCGCGCGGTTCCGGTCGAGACCGGGCCCGAGCGCGGCGACCAGGTCGAAATTCGCAACGGTCTCTCCGGCGGCGAGAGCGTGGTGCTCGCGCCCCCGGCGGACCTTCAGGACGGGGCCCGCGTGCGCGCGGCCGCCGGACCCTAGGGGAGAACATGCCGGTCGCCATCGACGTACGCGACGTTCACAAGATCTACCGGCGCGACGCGCAGGAGATCCCGGTGCTCTCGGGCCTCACGCTCGCGATCGAGCAGGGCGAGTACATCGCGCTGATGGGCCCGTCGGGCTCGGGCAAGACGACGCTGCTCAACCTCATCGGCGGCATCGACCAGCCGACCCGCGGGAGCGTGGTGGTCGGCGGCACCGACATCGCGCGCCTCAAGGGCGCCGCGCTGGCGAAGTGGCGATCGCGGCACATCGGATTCATCTTCCAGCTCTACAACCTGATCCCGGTGCTGAACGCGCTCCAGAACGTGGAGCTGCCCCTGCTGCTGGTGAAGATGAGCGGCGCCGAGCGCAAGCGGCGCGCGAAGACCGCCCTCGAGCTGGTGGGGCTCGGCGACCGCCTCGACCACTTCCCGCGCCAGCTCTCGGGCGGGCAGGAGCAGCGCGTGGCGATCGCGCGCGCGCTGGTGAGCGATCCCGAGGTGCTGCTGGCCGACGAGCCCACCGGCGACCTCGACCGCAAGTCGGGCCAGGAGATCCTCGACCTGCTCGAGCGCCTCAACAAGGAGTTCAAGAAGACCATCGTGATGGTCACTCACGACCCGCATGCCGCCGAGCGCGCGCACCGCATGGTGCACCTCGACAAGGGCGTGCTGTCCGCCTAGGGGGCGCCATGGGCTACCTCGGGCTGGTGCTGGTCAACCTCGGCCGCAACAAGCGGCGCACGATCCTCACCACGCTCAGCGTGGCGGTGGGCGTGTTCCTGTTCTGCGCCCTCGGCGGCGTGCTCGACACGCTCCAGGAGTCCATCAAGGTGGGGAGCCTTTCCCGGCTCGTCACCCGCAACAAGATCTCGCTGATCTTCCCCATGCCCTTCGCCTACCGCGACCGCATCGCGGCCCTGCCGGGCGTGAAGCGGGTGGCGATCCAGAACTGGTTCGGCGGGCAGGATCCGAAGGATCCGCGCAATTTCTTCGCGCAGTTCGGCGTGGACCCGGCGTTCTTCGCCGTCTACCGCAACGACGTCGAGATTCTCGAGGCGTCCGCCCCCCAGGTCGCGGCCGGCGTGCCGGAGGGCGTGGACCCGAAGCTCGCCGCCTACCTCCAGGAGCAGACCGCGTGCGTCGTGGGCCGCAAGCTGATGGAGAAGAACGGCTGGAAGCTCGGCCAGACCATCACGCTCAACGGCACGATCTACCCGGGCACCTGGGAGTACACGATCCGGGCGGTGTACGGGGCGAAGAAGAAGTCCTTCGGCGAGGAAACCATGCTGTTCCACTTCAAGTACCTCGACGAAAAGGGCCTGGGGGGCCGCAGCCTGGTGGGCGTCTACGTGCTGGAACTCACGGATCCCGACGGGGCCGCCGAGCTCGCGAAGACCGTGGACGCGATGTTCGAGAACTCCTCGGCCGCCACCCTCACCGAGAGCGAGCAGGCGTTCCAGGCCGGGTTCGTGAGCATGTACGGAAACGTGCCGTTCGTGCTGCGCGTGATCGGGCTCGCCATCGTGTTCGCCATCCTGCTGGTGGCGGCCAACACCATGATGATCGCGTTCCGCGAGCGCACCGGGGAGATCGGCGTGATGAAGACCCTCGGCTTCGCGGACGGGGCGGTCTTCGGCCTGGTGCTGGCGGAGGCCGCGGTGATCACGCTCGGCGGCGGCATCGCCGGCGCGATGCTCGCCAAGTTCGCGATCGAGGGCTCGGGGTTCAACTTCGGCGGGTTCCTGCCGCCGATGAGCGTCTACTGGGGCACCGTGTTCACAGGCATCGGCATCGCGTTCGTGATGGGCGCGGTGAGCGGGCTGGTGCCCGCGTGGCGCGCCGCCAACCTGCGCATCGTGGACGCGCTGCGGCGCGTGGACTAGAGGAGGCCGGCGATGGCGATTCCGTTCGTCTACAACCTGCGCAACGTGCAGCAGCGCCCGCTCTCCACCCTCACCACCGCGATCGGCGTGGGTCTCACGGTGGCCATCTTCATCGGCGCGCTCGCCCTGGCCGCCGGGTTCCGCGCGGCGCTGGTGAGCACCGGGGACCCGGCCAACGCCATCGCGCTCCGCAAGGGCGCCGATTCGGAGATCTCGAGCGGCATCGGCCGCGACGCGGTGAACATCCTGCGCGCGCATCCCGGCGTGGCGCTCGGATCCGACGGCCGCCCGCTCGCCACCGCGGACCTGGTGGTGATCGTCAACAAGCCGCGCCTCGGCCAGGCCGGGTCCTCGAACGTCTCGGTGCGCGGCGTGGATCCCAACACCATCGCGGTGCGCGCCCACGTGCAGATCCTCCCCGGGGGCCGCGCCTTCACCCCCGGCACCGACGAGGTGATGGTCGGGCGCCGCGTGGCCTCGCGCTTCGCGGGCTGCGCGGTCGGGGACCGGGTGGTGCTGCAGGACCGGAGCTTCACGGTGGTCGGGCACTTCGCCGCCGAGGGCTCGTCGTTCGAATCCGAGATCTGGGGCGACGCGGCGGTGCTGGGGCCCGCGGTGGGCCGCGAGAACACCTTCCAGACCGTCACCTTCCGCATGCGCGATCCGTCCGCCTTCCCCGCCCTCAAGGCGGAGCTCGAGCGCGACCCGCGCCTGCAGATCCAGCTCAAGCGCGAGGCCGACTTCTACGCCGAGCAGTCCGAGTTGTTCGTGGGGCTCGTCACCGGCATCGGCATCTTCATCACGCTGATCATGGCGGTGGGCGCGCTGTTCGGCGCGGCCAACACCATGTACGCCACGATCGGCTCGCGCACCCGCGAGATCGCGACCCTGCTGGTGCTCGGCTTCCGCCCTTCCGCGATCATGCTGTCGTTCATGGTCGAGTCGGTGCTGATCTGCCTGCTCGGCGGGGTGATCGGCTGCCTGCTCGCCCTCCCCATCAACGGGATCGCCACCAGCACCACGAATTTCCAGTCCTTCAGCGAGGTGGGCTTCGCCTTCGCCGTGACTCCCGAGGCGCTGGCGAGCGGGCTCGTGTTCTCGCTGGTGCTCGGGCTGGTGGGCGGCTTCTTCCCGGCGCGCCGTGCCGCGAAGCAGGTCCCGGCCACCGCCCTGCGCGGCGGCTGATCGGGACACGGCGCGCGCCGCGGGCGGGGCTTCGGGCCCCGCGCGGCGTGCGCGTTCAGCGCAGCCTGAGGATCCGGGTGGTGGCGGGCGGGCCGTGCTCCCGCTCGAGGCGCGCGAAGTAGACGCCCGGGCCGAGGGCCTCGCCGCGCTCGCCGGTCCCGTCCCAGCGCACGCGCGTCTCGCCCGGCGACACGGTCCCCTCGTAGAGCGCGCGCACGCGGCGCCCGGTCAGGTCGTAGAGACCGAGCCGCACGCGCTGGCCCTCGGCGAGCGAGAAGGCGAGTTCCACGGGGCCCCGCGCGGGATTGGGCGCGGCGGCGAGCGCGCGCGGCGCGGGGGCGCGGCCGGCCACGCCGGTCGGGCTGCCCACGTAGCGGATCCGGAAGATCCCGCCGGTCGAGGGGCTGTAGAACTGGTCGAACTGGCGCATCCACCACAGGCTGCCGTCCGGGCCGACGTTGAAGTCCACCGAGTTGAAGAGCCCGGTGGCCCAGTCGGTGGCATTGGGCTGCCCCGCCACCGGCGCCGCGGGCGCCCAGTTCGCGCCGTCCCAGGTCAGACGGCGCAAATAGCCCTCGTAATACTGCCCGTAGAACACGTCGCCGCGGATCGGATAGTAGGCGGGCGGCCAGTTCGCGTTGCCGCCGAGCACCGGGCGGTAGACCCCGGCCGAGATGATCGCGTACGAGACCGCCTCGTCGTGCGCGAGGCTCAGGATCGGCGCGCGGTACGGCATGGCGCCCGGGCCGCCGGGCTCGGGGCAGTCGGATCGCACGCGGATCGCGTCGGCCTCGCGCCACGGCCAGCCGCAGAAGTCCCCCGACCGCACCTGGTTCAGTTCCTCGAAGGAGTTCTCACCCACGTCGGCCACGAACAGGTCCCCCGAATCCGGGTCCACGTGGAAGCGGAACGGGTTGCGCAGGCCGAAGGCGTACACCAGCCGGGCGTTGGAATCGGGGCTCGTCGCGAAGGGATTGTCGGGCGGCACGAGGATGGCCTTCGGCACCGCGGGCCCCCCGTAGATCGGCAGCCGGTCGGTGCGGAGACGCAGGATCTGCCCGCGCAGCGAGGTCGAGTCGCGCGCGGCGCAATGGACCCCGTCGTCGCCGAGGCTCGCGTACAGGCAGCCGTCGCGGCCGAAGCGCAGCGTGCCGCCGTTGTGGTTGCCCGCCGCGTCCGGAAGGCTGTCGAGGATCACCCGCTGGGCGCTCAGCGTGATGCGCTGGCCGTTCGGGTTGTCCACGTCCTCGCTGGCCAGGTAGCGCACGATGCGGATGCCGCCGAGGCGGTTGTAGAACACGTACACGAACGGGTACACGGGCCACGCGGGATCCACGGCGATCCCGAGGAGCCCGCGCTCGCCGGAATTCGCGTTCAGGCCCGGCACGGTGAAGATCGGGTCGGTGGTGGCGATCACCCCGTTCACCAGCATGCGGATCTTGCCGGTGCGCTGCTCCGTGAAGAGCAGGCGTCCGTCCGGAAGGAACGCGAAGCTGGTGGGTTCGTTGAGCCCCCCGATCACGCTCTCGTTCACGAAATCGGTCGGGACCTGCACCGCGGCGGCCGCGGCGCCCGCCGCCAGCAGCGCGGGCACGGCGAGCGCGAGCGGGACGCGCACGGCCCGCCGCGTGCTCATCGGAGCCTCAGGAGCCGCAGCACCACGGGTGCGGCGTCCTCGCGTTCGAGCCGCGCGAAGAACACCCCCGCCGGCGCGGCCTCGCCCGAGTCGCGCGTTCCGTTCCAGCGCACCCGCGTCTCGCCCGCGGGCAGGTCGCCCTCGGCGAGCACGCGCACGCGCCGCCCCAGCAGGTCGTAGATCGCGAGACGGGCCCGTCCCGGGGCGGCCAGCGCGAACGAGAGATCCACGTCCCCGCGGGAAGGGTTGGGAGTCGCCGAGAGCCCGCGGGGGGCCGCGCCGGCGGCCCCGACGGCGGTCACGCCCGTGTAGCGGATGCGGTTCAGCGATCCGCTCACCGGCTCGTACTGGTCGTTGAACTGGGCCATCCACCACAGGCTGCCATCCACGCCGACCAGGAAGTCCACGCCGGTCACGAGGCCGGTGGCCCAGTTGGAGGCGCTCGGCTGCCCGGGCACGGCCGCCGCCGCGACCCAGCTCGTCCCGTTCCACGTCAGCCGCTTGAGGTCGCCGACGTAGTAGTCCATGTAGAAGACGCTTCCGCGGTCGGGGTAGTAGGCCATGGGCCAGTTGTGGTTCCCGCCGATCGCCGGGCGGTACATGCCGCCCGAGACCACCGCGTGCAGGCTGGTGTTGCGGCTGAAGAACGCGATCGGCGGCACGTACAGCTGGGCGCCCACGCCCCCGGGCTCGGGACACGAGCCGCGCACGATGGAGAGATTCGCTTCGCGCCACGGCCAGCCGAGGAACGCTCCCGCGTGGATCTCGTTCACCTCTTCGAAGTCCGCCTCCCCCACGTCGCACCCGTAGAGCACGCCGGTCTCGCGGTCCACCTGGAAACGCCAGGGGTTCCGCATCCCATGGGCGAACACCAGCTTCTCGTTGGCGTTGGCCGAGCCCGCCCACGGATTGTCGCCCGGGTCGAGCAGCGCGCGCGCCACCTGCGGGCCGCCGCCCGCGGCGAGACCGCTCACCGCCAGCCGGAGGATCTGGCCCCGCAGCGTCGTGCGGTTCGCGGCGTCGCAGGGAAACACGTCGTCCTCCCCGAGGCTCACGTAGAGCATGCCGTCGGGACCGAAGCGCAGGCAGCCCGAGTTGTGGTTGGGGTTGGCGTCGGGGATGTCGTCCATCAGCAGCAGCGGCGTGCCGAGGGTGAGGTTGCCGCCGGCCGGATTCGACAGGTCGCCGCTCGCCGTGTAGCGCACCAGCCGCGAGAACCCGCCGTTGCGCGTGTAGAACAGGTAGACGAAGGGCCGCGAAGGCCACGCCGGGTCCACGGCGATCCCCTGCAGGCCGCGCTCGTAGCCCACCACGTTCAGGTCCGGCACCGTGAGCACGGGATCGGTGGCGGCGATCGCGCCGTTCACGACCATGCGCACCTTGCCGGTGCGCTGCTCGGTGAGCAGCACGCGCCCGTCCGGCAGGAACGCGAGGCTGTTCGGCTCGTCGAGGCCCCCGACCATCACGTCGTTCACGAAGTTGGCCGGCACCTGGACCGCCGCGTTCGCGGCGACGGGGGCTCCCAGCGCCGCGGCGGCCAGCCACGCGAGGACGCGACGCCGCATCGGGCGGCGGGCGGCGCGCGGGGCGCGCGGGCGGGGGCGTTTCGACCGGGACGGGTTCATCGCTCGAGCAGGACGCGGACGGTCTCGCCCGGGTCCGGGGCGTCCGTCCGCTCGAGGCGCGCGAAGTACACGCCCGCGGCCGCGCGGGCGCCGGCAGCGGTGGTCCCGTCCCAGCGTGCCCGCATCTCGCCGGCGGTGTCGCCCTCGAACAGCGTGTGCACCCTGCGGCCGGCGACATCGTAGATCGCGAGCCGCACGGCCCCGGGCCCGGCGAGACGGAACGTGAGATCCACCCGGTGGGTGAAGGGATTCGGAGCCGCGCGCAGCGCCCCGGGCGGCGGCGCGGCGCCGGCGACCGAGGTCACCCCCACGTAGCGGATGCGATGGAGCCCGCCGCTCGCCGGGTCGAAGAATTCGTTGTACTGGGACATCCACCACAGGCTGCCGTTGGGGCCGACGAGGAAGTCCACCGCGGTGGTCAGCCCCGAGGCCCACGTCGAGTCGTCGGGCTGGCCCGCGACCGGGGCGGCGGGCACCCAGCCCGATCCGTTCCACGACAGCCGCCGCAGGTCCCCGGCGAAGTAGTCGGTGTAGAACAGATCTCCGCGGGCCGGGTAGTACTCGTCGGGCCAGTTGTTCGTGCCGCCGACCGCCGGCCGGTACGGGCCGGCCGAGACCACCGCGTAGGAGTCGAGGCCGTGGGAGTAGGTGGCGACCGGCGCCACGTAGGGCACCGCCCCGGGGCCGCCCGGCTCCGGGCACTCGGCCCGGACGCGAATGAGGTTTCCTTCCCGGTAGGGCCAACCGAGGAAGTCCCCGGCGTGGATCTCGTTCATTTCCTCGAAGCTGTCGTCGCCCACGTCGCAGCCGAACAGCGTGCCCGTCACCCGGTCCACCTGAAAACGCCACGGGTTGCGCAGGCCCCACGCGTAGACCAGCCGCGCGTCGGGATCCGGATCGGAAACGAACGGGTTGTCGGGCGGCGTGAGCGACGCGCGCGACACCTGCGGGCCTCCGCCCGCGGGAAGCGCGTCCACCTTGAGCCGCAGGATCTGCCCGTGGAGGCTGCCGAGGTCGAAGGCCTCGCAATCGAACGCGTCGTCGCCGATGCTCGCGTAGAGCATGCCGTCGGGGCCGAAGCGCAGGCCGCCGGCCTGGTGGTAGATGGTCTCGTCGAGGATGTCGTCCATCAGCAGCAGCGGCGTCCCGAGCGTGATGTTGCCGCCGTTCGGATCCGAGAGATCCCCGCCCGCGGTGTAGCGAACGATGCGGAACCGGTCCCCGGTGCGCGTGTACGCGAGGTAGACGAAGGGCCGCGAAGGCCACGCCGGGTCCACGGCGATCCCCTGCAACCCGCGCTCGTAGCCGACCGCCTGGAGGCTCGGCACCACGAGGACGGGATCGGTGGCGGCGATCGCGCCGTTCACGACCATGCGCACCTTGCCGGTGCGCTGCTCGGTGAGCAGCACCCGGCCGTCCGGCAGGAACGCGAAGCTGTTCGGCTCGTCGAGGTTCCCGACCACGGTCTCGTTCACGAAGTCGGCCGGAACCTGCACCGCCGCCCGGGCGGTCGCGGTGGCGACGGCGGCGGCCGCGGCCGCCGCGGCCAGCAGCGCCGCGGCCACGCGAAGCGAAAGCCTTGCGGCGATGTCGGATCGAGGGGTCAAAGGCGCTCTCGAGTGGGTGGCGGAGTCGCGGATGCGTGGCTCGGGCGGCCCGGTTGCGGGGAAAGCCTAACAAAGCCGGGGGATGGAGGACAGCCCGCGACCCGCGGCGCGGGAGTGACCGCTTCGAGACGCGGGCTTCGCCGGACCGGCCTCCCGGGCTTCCGGATCGCGCGATCGGCCCCGAACCGCTACTTTCCGGGGGTTCGGGTGAGCCGCGGGCCTCGGGTGCGGGGCCCCGCCTCCCCGGTCGCGCTCGCGGCCGCGATCCTCCCGACCCCAGGAAAGGAACCCCACGCGATGAAGTTCTTGAACTCGGTGCTGGCGGCGGGCGTGCTCGCCGTCGCGCTCGCCTCCTGCGGATCCAAGTCCTCCGAAACCGCCTCGAACGGCGGGGCCGAACCGCCCGCCACCACTTCCCCGGCGCCGGCCGAGACCGTCGCGAGCGTCCCCTCCGGCCCCCCGCCCGGGACCGTGTCCAAGTACGACACGGGCCCGCGCGCTTCCGCCACCCCGTTCAACGCGGCGCTGGCGGCGGAAGGCAAAACCCTGTTCACGAACAAGGGCTGCGTGGCCTGCCACGCGTTCGGCAAGCGGGTGATCGGCCCGGACCTGAAGGGCGTCGCCTCCCGCCGCACCGCCCAGTGGCTCGAGCAGCAGATCCTCCACCCCGAGGTGATGACCAAGGAGGATCCGATCGCCCACGCGCTGCTGGTCGAGTACAAGGTGCCGATGACCAACCAGAAGCTGACTCCCGAGGAAGCCGGGAAGGTCATCGAGTACCTGAAGCAGATGGACAAGTAGCGGGCGGCGCGGGCGGCCCCGCGGCCGCCGCTCAGGCGCCGCGCGCCCCGTCCTCCTCGGCTCCCTCCGCGACCGCCTTCAGGCGGTCGCGCGAGGGAATCAGGAACTCCTTCTCGCGGGTGACCAGCACGCCCTCGCGCCCCCAGCGCGACAACACGCGGATCGCGGACTCGACCGTGGTGCCCACCAGGTCGGCGATCTCCTGCCGCGTGAGCTGCAGGCCCACCACGGTTCCCTCGTCGGTGGCCTTGCCCATGCGCTCGGCGAGCGTCAGGAACAGCTGCGCGATACGCACGTCCACCTTCTGGCCGCGCATCTCCTCGACCTTGCGGGTGAGCGCGATCAGCAGCTTGGTCTGCTCGCGGATGATCGCGCGCGCGAACTCGGGGTGGCGGTCGAGCAGCTCGAAGTAGTCGCGCCGCGGCACGAGCAGCAGCGAGACAGGCTCGAGGCACACGGCGCTCGCGGGGTACGGCATGTAGTTGTACACGGCGATCGCGCCCACCGGCTCGCCCTCGCCGAACAGCTCGAGGATCACGTCCCCGGCGTCCGCGTGGCGCACGATCTTCACGCGCCCGCTCACGATCACCGTGAGGAACTCGGCCGGGTCTCCCGAGCGCCACAGGAAGTCGCCGCGCGCGTACTCGCGCACCGAGGCGAGCACCGCGAGCCGCTCGTGATCCTGCGCGCTCAGGCCGCGGAACACCGGCAGCGAACGCAGCGCGCTCAGCACCCGCTCGGACCGCATCGGCGACCGGCTCATGGCTCCCCGCTTCCTCCCGACATGACGGCGATCATATCCGCGCCCGGCGCCTCCCGCCGAACCCTCTCCGCGGCAATGGGTTCCGGCGGATCGGCGCGACGCGGCAATCCGCCCGCCGGCTGACCGGGATCATCCCGCCGCGCGGGCGCGCTCACGATACTCCGGGTGTCTCGAACACACGAGTCCCGAACCGGAGAGCGCCCATGTCGCGCCACCCCATCTTTCGCAGGCTCCGCGACGATCACCGCCGCGTGCTGAAAGCGCTCGACGCGATCGAGGGAGAGGCCGCGTTCCTTCGCGCGCCGGGCGCGGCGCGCGGCGGCCGGTCGTCCGGTGCCCGCACCCGGTCCGCCCGGGTGCTGCCGGTGGCCCGGCTCGCGGCCCTGGTGACGCGGCTCGAACGCCAGTTCGCGACCCACATGACCGCCGAGGACGACTCGCTCTACCCGGCGCTGGCGGCGGCGATGCCCGAGACCGCGCGCTCGCTCGAGCCGCTCCGGGCCGAACACGCCGAGCTGCGGGCGATCCTCGCGAGCCTGGCGCGGCTGCTCGGCCAGCCCGTCTCGGCGGCCCGCGACGAACAGTTCGTCGTTCAGTGGCGGGACTTCGCGGCGCTGCTTCGCATCCACGTCCGCAAGGAGGAAGCCCTCGTGTTCAACGTCGCCGAGCACGCTTTGCCCCCCCGCGAGCTGGCCCGCGTGGAAGCCCTCCGCTTCCCGCGCCGGGCGGCAGCCCGCCTCCGCCCCCGTCCCGACACCGGAAAGGACCTCTCCCGATGAAACGCCGAACGATCGTGTTCCTCCTGCTCGCCATGAGCCTTCCGCTCGCCTCCTGCGGCGGCAAGTCCGCCGAGGACTCGGGCGCCGCCGGGGCGGCGGGATCGGGTGCCGCGGGTTCGGGCGCCTCGGCCGGCTCGGGCGTGGCGGCGGTGTCGAAGCACGACGCCGGCCCGCGCGCCGGCGAATCCGCGGTGAACGAGGAACTCGCCGAAGCGGGCGAGCAGCTGTTCAAGAACAAGGGGTGCTCGGCCTGCCACGGCTTCGGGCAGCGGCTCACCGGGCCCGATCTGTCCGGGGCGTCCATGCGCCGCACGCAGGCGTGGCTCGAGAACCAGATCCTGCACCCCGAGGTGATGGTGAAAGAGGACCCGATCGCGCGCGGATTGTTCGCGCAGTTCTCCCTGCAGATGCCCAACCAGGGGCTCAAGCCCGACGAGGCGCGCGCGGTCATCGAGTACATCAAGCACAAGGATCACGAGGCCGGCCTGACCCGGGCCGAGTCTCACTAGCCGCACGGCGAAGGAGGAGCACATGAAGCGCTGGATCGGATTCGGACTCGTGGCCCTGGGCCTGGTGTGGACGGTGACGCAGCTTCCCGGCTGCGCCTCGACGTCGTCGGGCGGCGGCGGCAGCGCCGCGGAGCGCGTCTACGTGAAACCCGGGGAACACGACGCGTACTACGCCTTCATCTCGGGCGGCCACCACGGGAACATCTACGTGTACGGCATGCCCTCCTGCCGCCACATCACCACCATCCCCGTCTTCACGCCCGAGCCCGCGGTCGGCTACGGCAACGACGAGGAGTCCAAGGCCATGCTGGGCGGCTTCACGTGGGGCGACGCCCATCACCCGGGCCTGTCGGAGACCGACGGCAACTACGACGGCCGCTGGCTGTTCATCAACGACATGCCCAACGCCCGCATCGCGCGGATCAGCCTGAAGGACTTCAAGACCAAGCAGATCTTCGGCCCGATCCCCAACCTGTCGGCCGCCCACGCCTGCCCGTTCCCGACCCCGAACACCGAGTACGTGTTCGCCGCCTCGAGATTCTCGGTGCCGGTGCCCAATCGCGCCGTGCGGGTCGAGGACTACGCGAAGGAGTTCAAGGGCATCATCGCCGGCATCAAGGTGGATCCGAAGGACGGCACCATGTCCATGGGCTTCGAGATCCTGATGCCGCCGTTCGCCTGGGACCTCGCCGACGCGGGCAAGGGACCGAGCCACGGCTGGGAGTTCTTCACCTGCTACAACAGCGAGATGGCCTTCGACTCGCTCGAGATCAAGGCCTCGCAGAACGAGATGGACTTCATCGCCGCCGTGGACTGGCGCGCCGCCCAGAAGGCCGTGGACGAGGGCAAGGCGAAGATGATCAACGGCGCCCCGGTGCTGACGCCGGCCGACGTGCCGGGCATCGTCTACCTGTTCCCGGTGCCCAAGAGCCCGCACGGCGTGGACGTGAACCCGACCGGCGAATACATCTGCGCCTCGGGCAAGCTGCAGGCGGAGGTCACCGTCTACAGCTTCCAGAAGTTCGCGGCCGCGGTGGCCGCGGGCCAGTTCGAGCGGCGGATCGAGGGCATCCCGGTCCTCAAGTTCGAGGACGTGCTCGAGGCCAAGGTGCCGGTCGGGCTCGGCCCCCTGCACACGCAGTTCGACGACAAGGGCCGCGCCTACACCTCGCTGTTCCTCGACTCCCAGATCGCCCAGTGGAAGGTCGGGCCGCCCTGGAACGTGATCGACAAGATCGACGTGTACTACTCGATCGGCCACCTGATGGCCTCCGAGGGCGACACGCGCAACCCGACCGGCGACTACGTCGTGGCGCTCGACAAGATCTCGAAGGACCGCTACCTGAACGTCGGCCCGACGCATCCCGAGGCCGCCCAGCTGGTGGACATCCGCGGGCCGAAGATGGAGCTGCTGTACGACTTCCCGACCTATCTCGAGCCGCACTACGCCCAGATGATCAAGGCCGAGAAGGTCAAGCCCATCAAGGTCTACCCGCTCGAGGAGAACCACAAGCAGGGCGCGATCAAGCGGGCCGAGGACGCCCGCGTGGTGCGCAAGGGCAACCGCGTGGACGTGTACGGGCTCGTGGTGCGCACCCACTTCACCCCCGACATCGTGCGGGTGAACGAAGGCGACGACGTCTACTTCCACTGGACCAACCTGGAGCAGGACGACGACATCGCCCACGGGTTCGGCATCAACTGGTCGAGCGTCAACATCCAGATCGAACCCGGCGAGACCAAGACGGTGCGCTGGACGGCGGGCAAGCCGGGCATCAACCCGTTCTACTGCTCGAACTTCTGCAGCGCGCTGCACCAGGAGATGCAGGGCTTCATCGAGATCCGGCCCAAGGGCCAGCCGGTCGCCGCGGAACAGCGGCCGGACCCGGCGAAGGTGCTCGAGGTCGCGGCCCTGCTCAAGAAGTAGCCCGTTTCCCCGGGCGGGCCGGTTCGACTCCGGCCCGCCCGCTGCCCCCGGGAGGACAGCGTGAACTACCTGCTTGGACCCTTTCGAACCTCGGAACGGCGCCTGATCGCGCTCGCGGCGCTGGTGCTGCTGCCGGTGTTCTTCCTGCCGGTGCTCCCGATCTGGCACATGAAGCTGTGGGCTCCCCAGTACCGCGAAGGGCTGTCGCTCGTCATCTACAGCAACACGATTCGCGGCGACCTGCAGAAGATCAACACGCTCAACCACTACGTGGGCATGAAGGCCATCGCGCCCGACGACTTCGAGGAGTTCACCTACCTGCCGCAGGCGCTCACCGCGTTCGGCGTGCTCGCGCTGCTCGGGGCGCTGTTCAACCGGCGCTGGATCGCGGCGCTCGGCTGGCTCGCGTTCTCGGCCTTCTCGGTCGCCATGTTCAGCAACTACGCCCACTGGCTGTGGCAGTACGGCAACGAACTCGACCCGCGCGCGCCGCTCAAGATGCCGGCCTTCACGCCGCCGTTGATCGGCTACCAGCGGATGGCCAACTTCAAGGTCTGGAGCTACCCCGGGCCCGGCACGCTGCTGCTCGGGCTGGCCTGGCTGCTGGGACCGTTCGTGGCGTGGCTCGACTGGCGCGCCGGCCGCCGGGCCGCCGCCCTCCCGCCCGGATCCTGAGCGGGACGCCGTCATGCGATCGCCCCGTCGCCACCCGATCCGACTCGCCGCCCCGGCGCTCGCCGCCTTCGCGCTGGCCGCGTGCGTGAGCCCGGCCCCCGCCCGCGAGCTGCGCGCGGCCCCGGGCGCGGGCCGCGCCTCCGCCGCGCTCGCCGCCGCCCAGCCCGGCGACACCGTCACCCTGCGGCGCGGCGTTCACCCGGGCCCTCTCGTGGTGCTCACCCGGGTGCTGCTGCGCGGCGAGCCGGGCGCCGTGATCCACGGCGGCGGGTCCGGCAGCGCGCTCCGGATCGGCGCGCCGGGCGCGACGGTCGAGGACCTGTCGGTGCGCGCCAGCGGCCGGCGCGTGCTCACCGTGGACGCGGGCATCCAGGTGGCGGCGGCGCCCGGCGTGACGCTGCGCCGGATCGCCGTCGAGGACGTGCTCTACGGCATCTCCCTCGAGCGCTCCGACGGCGCGCGCGTCGAGGACTGCACGCTGCGTGGGCGCGTCCGGCCGCTGCAGGAGGACGGCGAGGGCAACGGCATCCACGTCTGGTACAGCCACGGCGTGCGCGCCGCCGGGAACGACATCGCCGGATTCACCGACGCCATCTACCTCTCGTTCGCGAACGAGGCCGAGGTGAGCGGCAACCGCCTCGAGCGGAACGGCCGCTACGGCCTGCACACCATGTACTGCCAGTCGGGCCGCCTGATCGCCAACCACTTCAACCGGAACGCGGCGGGCTGCGCCATCATGTTCTCCAACCGGCTCGAGGTGCGCGACAACGAATTCCGCCACAACCGCGGTCCGCGCACCTACGGGCTGCTGCTGCGCGACTGCTCCGACGGCGAGTTCAGCGGAAACCGGATGGTGGACAACACCGTCGCCGTCTTCATGGACGGCTCCAACCGCAACCGGATCCACGGCAACCTGGTCGAGAACAACGGCTGGGGCATCCTGATGTTCAGCTCGTGCGCGAAGAACGAGGTGGCCGGGAACAGCTTCGTGAACAACGACTACCCGGTGTCGCTCGACATGCGGCGCACCGACAACCGCTTCGACGACGGCGCGCGCGGCAACTTCTGGAGCGAGAACGCCCCCTACGATCTCGACGGCGACGGGGTGAGCGACGTCCCCTACTCGCCCGTCACCGCGTTCTCGTTCGTGTCCAAGCAGTACCCGGACCTCTCGATCCTCGCCAAGAGCCCCGCGGTGGCCGCGCTCTCGGTGGCCGAGCGCGTCGTTCCCGCCCTGAGGCCGAGCGCCGCGCTCGATCGCTTCCCGCTGGTGCGCCCGGTCGCGGCCACGGGCGCCGGCCAGCCGCTCCCTCCCGCCGCGCGCGGACGCGCCGCGACCGGCGGCGCGCTCGGCTTCGGGCTGCTCGGGATCGCGGGGCTCGCCGGGCTCGGGCTCGCCGCCGGACCCGCCTCGAGGAGGACGTCATGATCCGAGTCGAGGGGCTCCGCAAGCGCTACGGCGCGGTGGTGGCGGTGGACGGACTCTCGTTCGAGGTCGAGCCTGGGGAGACCTTCGCCCTGATCGGTCCCAACGGCGCCGGGAAGACGACGACGCTCAAGATCCTGCTCGGGCTCGCGCGGCCCGACGCCGGCGTCGTCGAGATCGGTCCCGAGCGGAGACCTCCGGCCGACGCGCGAGCCCGCGCCGGGCTCGGCTACGTGCCGCAGCGTGTCGAGTTCCCCGCCGGCCGCACGGTGCTGGAGGTGCTGCGCTTCTTCGTCGAGCTGCGCGGGCTGCCGGCCGCCGCCGCCGGGATCGCGCTCGAGCGCGTCGGGCTCTCGGCGCTGGCCGCGCGCCGCGCCAGCGAGCTCTCGGGCGGCTACACCCAGCGGCTGTCGCTGGCGCAGGCCCTGCTCGGCGACCCCGCGCTGCTGGTGCTCGACGAGCCGACCGCGAGCCTCGACCCCGAGGCCACGTGGGAATTCCGCACGCTGGTCGAACAGCTGCGCCGCGAGGGCAAGACCATCCTGCTGTGCTCGCACCTGCTGAGCGAGGTCGAGCGGGTCGCCGACCGCGTGCTGATCCTCGTGAACGGGCGGCGCGCCGCGCTCGAGTCGCTGGCCGACCTGCGCGCCCGGCAGGTCCACGCCACCCGGCTCGTGATCGAGACGCGGGAGCCGGGCCCCGCCGCCGGCGACGCGCTCTCCGCCCGCGGCGTGGCGTGGAGCCGCGTGGACGCGGCCCGGCTGGCCGTCGAGGGCGCGAACGGTCACGGGCTCCTCGCCCTCGAGATCCTGCGGGCCGCGGGAGTGGACGTGCGATCGTTCGAGCTGGAGCGCCCGACGCTCGAGGAGAGTTTCCTCGCCGTCGTCAACCGCGACCGCCCGGGCCGGTCGTGAAAGGGGGAACCATGCGGGCGAACCGCCGTTCGATCGTCCTGGTCTCGGTCCTGGCCGCGGTGGCCGCGGCCGGCTGCGCCGCCGGCGACCGGCCCCGGATCGCGCGCGGCGCGACCTGCGCGTCGTGCTCGATGGAGATCGCCGACCTGCGCTTCGCGGCCGCGCGCCGCGTGGCGGGCCGCTGGCGGGCCTACGACGCCATCGAGTGCCTGATCCGCGACGCCGCGGCGCGACCGGGAGGCCCGGCGTGGCTCTCCGACTACGACGGGCAAACGCTGCACCCGCAGGACTCGATGTGGGTGGTGAAGGGAGAGTTCCCCTCGCCCATGGGCGGCGGGTTCGCGGCCTTCACCGAGCGCGCCGCGGCCGACGACGTGGCGGCGCAGACCCGGGGCGCGGTCGGGCGCCTCGCGGACTGGCCCGCGAAGGACCGGCCGTGAACCGCCGCTACGCCGTCCTCGTGGCCGCGATCGCGCTCGGCGCGCTGGCGGTGGGCGCGCTCGCGCGCCTGCCGCGCGGCGAGCAGCGTCCTCGCGAGGCTCGCGCCGAGGCCCCGCGGATCGACCTTTCCCTCGAGTACGCGCACGGCCGCCTCGCCCCCGAATCCGCCGCCGTTCCCAAGGGTCACCGGGTGCGCCTGCGCCTCGCGAACCGGAGCGGCGCGGCGATCTCGGTGCGGCTCGCCGGCTACGACGATCGCGTCCGCGTGGCGGCGCTCGCCCCCGGCGACGCCTGGACCGCCGAGTTCCTCGCCGACCTTCCGGGCGACGACTTCGCCTGGCTGGTGAACGACCAACCCGCGGGCCGGCTCGCCGTGACCGGCTCCCACCTGATCGAGGGCCACCGATGACACGGAACCGGGAGATCGCCCCGGCCGCTGGAGGCGGCCGCTGGCGGCGCGTGAGGGTGGTGGCCGCCGAGGAGTACCGCCGCGCGCTCGAGACCCGCTGGCTGTTCGCCTTCACCGCGCTGTTCGCGGCGCTGGTGCTCGGGCTCTCCTACTTCGGGCTCGCCCAGAGCCGCGAGGTCGGCTTCCAGGGATTCGCTCGCGTCACCCTGAGCCTCATGAACCTCGTGCTGCTGATCGTGCCGCTCACCGGGCTGGTACTCGGGGTCACCAGCATCGCTGGCAGCGGCGATTCGCTGCCGATGCTGCTGGCGCAGCCCGTGACCCGGGGCGAAGTGCTGGCGGGCAAGTACCTGGGCCTCGGCGCCGCGCTCAGCGTGGCCCAGGCGCTCGGCTTCGGCGGCGGCGGCGTGGCGATCGCGCTCCACGCCGGCTCCGACCAGCTGCCCGGCTTCGTCGCCCTGACCGCCCTCTCGCTCGGGCTCGGCTGGCTCACGATCGCCGCGGCGCTGTGCATCGCCGCGCTGTGGCCCGACCGCCTGCGCGCCATGACGGCGGCGCTGCTCCTCTGGCTGCTCATGGTCATCGCCTACGACCTGGTGGTGCTCGGCGCCACCGCCATGCTGAGCGGCCTGCCGCTCGAGACCGTTCTGTTCCCGACCCTGCTCGTGAACCCGGTGGACCTGGCGCGCGTGCTCGTCACGCTCGC